>NZ_JBXUGI010000017.1:0-128192 GCF_057180465.1 Chryseobacterium sp. HNCC26DJ238 | reverse complement strand
TCCTATTTATAAAAATGATTTGAGATTATTTACCTCCTTCCATTTTTCTCTTTAATTCAGCTAATACATCAATATCTCCAAGAGTAGATCTTTCTTCATTATTTGAAGAAGAGCTGTTATTGTTGTTATTAGATCTGTTATTAGAAGCTTCTCTTACGTTTTTCTTCTCTTCATCTCTGAAGATACCTGTATGAGATACTACTACTCTTTTGAATTCTTTGTTGAATTCAATTACTTTGAACTGAGCATCATCACCTTTTTTGATTTTAGATCCATCTTCTTTCTCTAATAATCTTGAAGGACAGAAAGCTTCTACCTCAGCATCTTCAAATTGTACAGAAGCACCTTTATCATGTACTTCTACAGCTTTACCAGCGTGTACCGTTCCTTCAGCATATTTAGTTTCAAATTTATCCCATGGGTTTTCTGTCAGTTGTTTGTGACCTAGAGATAATCTTCTGGCCTGAATGTCTAGTTCAAGAACTACAACATTCAATTTATCACCAACTGCACAGAATTCAGATGGATGCTTGATCTTCTTAGTCCATGAAAGGTCTGAGATATAGATCAATCCGTCGATACCTTCTTCCAATTCTACAAATACACCGAAGTTTGTAAAGTTTCTTACAGTACCAACGTGCTCTGAACCAACCGGATATTTAGCTTCGATATTTTCCCAAGGATCTTTAGATAACTGTTTCATACCTAAAGAGATTTTTCTGTCTTCTCTGTCTAAAGTAAGTACTTCTGCTTCCACTTCGTCACCTACTTTTACGAAATCTCCTGCGCTTCTCAAATGAGTAGACCAAGACATTTCAGAAACGTGAATCAATCCTTCAACACCAGGAGCAATTTCTACGAATGCACCATAGTCAGCAAGAACCACTACTTTTCCTTTTACTTTATCTCCAACTTTCATGTCAGCAGAAAGAGCATCCCAAGGATGAGCTTCCAATTGCTTCATACCTAACTGGATTCTTGTTTTCTCATCATCGAAATCAAGGATAACCACTTTCACAGTCTGTCCGTCTTCTAAGATTTCTGATGGATGATTCACTCTAGACCAAGAAAGATCTGTAATGTGGATCAATCCGTCAACACCACCAAGATCTACGAATACACCGTAAGAAGTAATATTCTTAACAGTACCTTCAAGAACCTGACCTTTTTCAAGCTGCGCGATGATTTCTTTTTTCTGACCTTCGATATCTGCTTCGATCAACGCTTTGTGAGATACAACTACGTTTTTGAACTCAGGGTTGATTTTCACAACTTTGAATTCCATAGTTTTACCTACAAACTGATCGTAATCTTTAATTGGCTTAACGTCAATCTGAGAACCTGGTAAGAATGCTTCGATACCGTGTACGTCAACGATCATACCTCCTTTAGTTCTTGACTTAACAAAACCGTTAACGATTTCTCCAGTTTCGTGAAGTTCGTTTACTCTATCCCAAGCTTTAAGCGTTCTTGCTTTTCTGTGAGATAACTGTAACTGTCCTGTTTTGTCTTCTCTTCTGTCAACCATTACTTCAACATCATCACCTACTTTAAGGCCTGGGTTGTAACGGAATTCGTTAAGAGAAATAACACCTTCAGATTTGAAATCGATGTCTACGATAGCTTCTTTGTCAGTCAATCTTACAACTTTACCAGTGATAACGTCGTTATCATTTAAGCTGCTAAGAGATCCGTTATAGATTTCTTCAAGATCGCTTTTTTCTTTTCTGGCATCTGCATCAAGACCTGATTCGAAAGAATCCCAGTCAAATTGTTCTGGTGCTACGTTTTGGTTTAAAATAACCTCTGCTGAATTTGTCTCTTTTGACATTTTCTAATAAAATTTGTATTCCTATTCTTACAGACTTTGGCTTTGCTGTGAATCCTGAAAAATATG
This sequence comes from Chryseobacterium sp. HNCC26DJ238, assembly GCF_057180465.1. Classification (NCBI taxonomy): domain Bacteria; kingdom Pseudomonadati; phylum Bacteroidota; class Flavobacteriia; order Flavobacteriales; family Weeksellaceae; genus Chryseobacterium; species Chryseobacterium sp. HNCC26DJ238. Next base: position 126,295 of record NZ_JBXUGI010000017.1, on the reverse strand, counting down.
GAAGTTGTTAATTGATAATGTTTTACTTCGCCTAAAGTGCGTCCACAAAAGTGAGTGCAAAAGTACGAAATTATTTGTTATTAAACGCAATAATTTAATATGGACTACTTTAAAAATTTTACATTCGTTTTTTGGTAATGACAGAAATATAATACCGCCAATAAATAAATTTCTTTGTATTCAAATTTACTGTCACAAATGATGAGGTACACTCTATCTTTAAAAATCTAAATAATATCCCTGCTAACTTTCAATTGTTAGCAGGGACATGTATCTAGTTCTTAATCTTTACTATTTTTAGTAATTATTCAAAAGTTTTGGATGATCCATCCAGCATCACATTCAGATTGGCCAATTCTTCAGATGTCAGATCTCTCCATTTTCCTAAAGGAATATCCAATTTAATATTCATTATTCTTATCCTTTTCAGTTTTTTCACTTCATACCCAAGAAATTCACACATTCTTCTAATCTGTCTGTTTAGTCCCTGTGTCAGCACTATGCGGAAAGTCATATCATCAATTCGTTCCACTTCGCATTTCTTGGTGACCGTATCTAAGATCGGAACTCCGTTTCGCATTTTCTCAAGAAATTTTGAATTCAGAGGCTTATCAACCCGTACAAGATATTCTTTTTCATGGTTGTTTTTTCCTCTGAGAATTTTGTTTACGATATCCCCGTCGTTCGTCAGCAGGATCAAACCTTCACTTGGTTTATCTAATCTCCCTATCGGGAAAATTCTTTTAGGATGGTTGATGTATTCAATAATATTATCAATCTCCCTTTTCGTATCTGTGGTACAGACAATTCCTACAGGTTTATTAAATGCTATATAAACAGGTTCTTCTTCGTTTTCACGAATGGGTTTTCCGTCAACTTCGACGACATCTTCATCAGAAACTTTAGTTCCTAATTCAGGAACTTTTCCGTTGATTTTTATTCTTCCTTCCTCCAACAGTTTATCCGCTGCCCGTCTTGAGCAAAAACCGGCTTCAGATAGATATTTATTAATACGTGTTTTTTCCATTATTCTGTTCCTTCTATTGTGTAATTCTTATTGCTGAAAATAGTGATCCCATAGCTTATTCCTATAAATACAGCACCTGTGTTTCCTAATTGAGATCCTTCTAAAAACAAACCACCTTCCTGACTCAGCCTTTTTGAATATGAAATCTGAAGACCTGCTTTTACACCCCAGAAATCAGCATTTGAAACAACTGATTTATTCATCTGTTTTCCATAAGTAAGATCTATAAAAAAAGCTTCATCACCCGGATTGAAAATAATTTTAGGCTGAATCATCCAATAAATAATATGAAAATTTGGATCGATATAACTATATTTCAATCCCGCTCCAACTGCAAAGTTAGGTAGAAAATGATAACCTCCCACTGCTGATACTCCGTATGTAAAGTCATTGGGTAAAAACGGGGCAACATTCTGTTGATAATCATAAGAATCTTTATTCTGATTACTTTTAATTCTGTTTCCTAAATTATATCCAACGTTCAAATTAGTATTAAAATAAAAATCCATTTTCGGTTTCTTAGAAGAATCAACCTGTGAAAAAAATTGCGATGAAATCGATAAGAATATAGCTAAAAATAAATTTCTGATCATAAATTTTGAAATCTATATTCATTTTCTAAAAAATCAGTTGTAGCATCGTTTACTGTAAAACTACCTATTTTTGTACGTCTCAATTGAGTAAGATAGCCTCCTACTCTCAATTCCTGACCGATATCATGAGCAAGGCTTCGGATGTATGTTCCTTTAGAACAGCCCACAGTAAAACGGACCAGCGGAAGAACGATTTCTATATCCTTGATATAAGTAATCGTCGTTTTTCTGGTTTTCATTTCAACTTCCTGCCCTGCCCTTGCCATATCATAGGCTCTTTTTCCATCAATTTTAATGGCTGAAAAAACAGGCGGTTTCTGTTCAATTTCACCCAAAAATTTATCTAAAGCTGTTCTTACGTTCTCTTCTGTAATATGAGATATATCCTGATGAAGGATCTCAGGTTTTTCGGTGTCATAAGATTCTGTCTGAACTCCGATTTTAATTTCGGTCCGGTATTCTTTCGGAGCGTCCTGTATTTCAGGTATTTTTTTGGTGAATTTACCTGTGCAGACAATCAAAAGCCCCGTTGCTCTTGGGTCTAAAGTTCCTGCATGACCGATTTTGAATTTTTTAGGAAGACCAAACTCACTTTTGAGTTTATACTTCATTTTATTCACCGCCTGAAAAGAAGTCCAGTCAAGAGGTTTGTCGAGTAAAAAAATATGTCCTTCTAAAAGTTTTTCTGCATTCATTTTTGAATAAGAGTTAGGATTTTTGTAATTGAAAACATTTTTTCAGGAGAATAGAATCATCTCATCATTTATCAGGCCTGATTAATCACTTTGCAGCAGATAAAACAGATAAAAGAGGTAAAACAAAGTGAAAAAGCAGCTATAAAATTCATACTAAAATTTCCAGAGATCTAAGCTTTCTTTCAAAAATTATTTAAACCAATAAAAATAAATCAACAGAGCTATTCCAACGATAATTCTATACCAGCCCCAAGGTTTGAAACCATATCTATTAAGAACTCCAATGAAAGCTTTGATAGCAATCAATGCTATAATAAAAGCTACTACATTCCCCACAATAAAAATCATGATGTGATCTTGCGAAGAAAAAATCATTTCATATCCTTTCATTGGACTTTCGGTCTCTTTACCCCAAGTCTTTACAAAAACTGAATATACCGTAACTGCCAACATGGTAGGAACAGCAAGAAAAAAAGAAAATTCTGCAGCTGCTTTTCTTGTAAGCCCCTGCGTCATCCCTCCGATAATAGAAGCAGCACTTCTACTTGTTCCCGGCATCATTGCGAGGCACTGCCAAAAACCAATAATTACTGCTTTCTTTATAGATAATTCTTTTTCGTCATGAATTACAGGATTTTTAAACCATTTGTCTGCAAATAAAAGAACAACACCCCCTAAAACTAATACAGCAGATATTGCAATCTGATTACCCAGAACTTCCTCGATCATATCATCAAAAATATATCCTAATACCAAAGCGGGAATTACTGCAAACCCCAATTTAAAATAGAACTGAATATTTTTCAGATCAAAAAACTTTTTCCAATAAGCTACAACCACTGATAGAATAGCACCGAACTGTATTGAAACCTGAAACATCTTCAGAAATTCTGTTTCTTGCAATCCCATAAGACTGGCAGCGAATCCCATATGAGCCGTTGACGATATTGGTAAATATTCTGTGAGTCCTTCTACAATCGCAATAATGATCGCTTTGATTAAATCCATAATTTTGAAGTTGGCCTGTGGCAAATTGCTTTCAGCCTATTTTTATTTTAAATAAAAAGCCAATTGTTGAACAACCGACTTTTTTATTTGAACCATTTAAATCTGGCTCAATCTATTTTTTACCTTGTAGCTTTATTTATTTCTTTTCAGAATTGCATATACTTCGATCACAAAACCAATAACGATCAGCAAAGGCGCAATTCTGATTCTTCTGATGGAAAAGATATCGTCATTCCAGGAATTGGGATCGAGTTTTCCATTAACGGTATTGGCGTCCGAACCCATCATTAATAGAAATCCTACAATGATGCATGCCAAGCCAATCAACATCCATTTATAATTCTGCTGTCCGAAATAGAACGTCTGTTCTTTATCGGTATCTGTTTCCGTTCCAAAATCTGCAGCGGAAAATTTATGCGTTTTTTTGCTCATTTTAAGAATAATATAAGTCATCAACATTTGATCTCAGGAATCTCCATGTGGCAACGATTGTACTTAACACCGTAATAAAAATACCAACTCCGAATACTAATAAAACTAACCAGAAATATTGATTGGTATCTTGTACAAAAGGAGTTTTGATGGTAGTTGTAAAATAATACCAGAGTCCGAATAGCGCTAATAATCCTAACACTGCTCCCAGTAAACCGAGGACCAAAGCTTCTCTGATAAAAGGAGTCAAGATAAATCTTCGCTTAGCACCTACCAACTGCATCGTTTTGATGATAAATCTTTTTGAGAATACTTTTAATCTGATTGAATTATTGATCAAAACAATAGCCAACACTAAGAAGAGTACACAAAATGCTAAAATCCATTTAAGGATTTTATTTAATTTATCATAGATTTTCTGAGAATCTGAATCGTTTTTGACATCGACAATTCCGGGAACAGATTTTATCTGAGCTAAAACCGCACCGATCTTGGTAGAATCAGTATATGCAGGTTTCAGGGCTATTTCTACAGATGCGGGAAAAATATCCTCTTCAAAAAGGGCTTCGCTATTAACCCCTAAACTTTTTTTAGCTTCGGTTGAAGCCATTTTCTTTGAAATATAAGTTGTACGTTTTACCGATTCCAATTTTTGAATCTGCTGAACTGCCTCCGCTTCCTGTTTAGCAATCTTAACAGAATCTTTTTCATAATAATTCTCATCAAAGTATGCATTCACAACAAGTTGCTCCTTAAGATAATCAGAATATTTTTGTGCATTAATGAGAATTAATCCCATTAAACCCAATAAAAATAACACTAAGGCAATACTTATTACCACTGTAATATTGCTGGACCGAAGTCTCTTCCTATTAAACTCTTCTACAGATTTCGCCATTAATATTAAAATTTTTGGCTAAAATAGAAAAATTCTACCGAAATTTGGAACGAATAAGAGAAAATCATTGTTAACGAAATCATAAATAAACTTTGAGTGTAAGAGCAAAAAAACATCTGGGTCAACACTTCTTGACCGATGAAAACATCGCAAAAAATATAGTAGAAGGCTTAAACTACGAAAATTACAGAAACATTTTGGAAATAGGTCCCGGGATGGGAGTACTTACCAAATATCTTCTGGATAAGGAACAGACTATTTATCTGGCAGAAATTGATACCGAATCGATCGATTATCTGAAAAAAAACTATGCTAAAACCACCGAAGATACTTTTGTAGGAGATTTCCTTAAACAGGATTTCAACTTTATCAATAATGAGCAAATTGCTATTATCGGTAATTTTCCTTATAATATTTCGTCACAGATTTTATTTAAAATTATTGATTATTATCAGTTAGTGCCTGAAATGGTGGGAATGTTCCAGAAAGAAGTGGCAGAGCGCACTGCTGCAGTTCCACGAACAAAAGATTATGGAATCCTTTCTGTTTTGGTACAAGCTTATTACGATGTAACGTATCTCTTTACCGTTCACGAAAATGTATTTAATCCTCCACCGAAAGTAAAGTCGGGCGTAATTAGACTGACAAGAAATCCAAAGGACGGCCTTTCAGGAAATGAAGTTCTTTTCAAACAGATTGTAAAAGCAGGCTTTAATCAAAGAAGAAAAAAACTTTCCAACTCATGGAAAATTTTAAATATTCCTGAAGCTTTAAAAAATCACGAATTCTTAGATAAGAGAGCTGAAGAATTAAGTGTTCAGGATTTTATTCATATCACCCAGCTTTGGAAAGAGAATCTTTAAACTTACACTTTCCCACTTTAGTACATATAAAAAGAGACAGCCTTTCAAAATTGAAAAGCTGTCTCTTTTTATATGCTATTTAAATTATTCTCTGTTCTTTAACATAATCCATCCGGATCTGTTCATCTGCACTTTAGATTTCTTATATTCGAAATTAAATTTGTACCAATAGGTAGCTGTCGGGAGTCTTTTTCCTCCTACTGTACCGTCCCAGATCGGTCTTTCTTTTGAAAATCTGAATATTTCAACTCCGTATCTGTCATAAACTGATCCTGTAAAATTATTAAAATCTCTCAAATTAGTAAGATCCAGAACATCATTTACACCATCCTGGTTAGGCGTGATTACATTGTTAATCTGAAGCGTAAAGAATTCTACAGAACCGGCGCAGCTTGTCCCTTTGATTCTTACCTGAACATTGTATGTAGTATTGTCTGTAAGATTGGTAAAAATATTTGAGTCCTGCCAATTGGTTCCGTCTATAGAATATTCAAGTGTTCCAAAAATATTATTGATAGACGGATTCGTGGCAATTGCTGTTAATGTGCCACTGTCGTAACTCAGATTGGTAAAGAATGGTGAAGCCGCACCATGTACTTTTACCGTAAATAATTCTTCGCAGATCCCATTTTTTATCAGTACCGTGTAAATTCCAAGCTGATCGGCAGTGATAGTCTGCGTAGTCGCACCGGTGTTCCATAGATAAGTGTAACTGGTGCCCGCTCCAGCATCCAATACAATGGAGTCTCCGATACACATCTCAACATCAGACAGAGGAGAAGTAATTGAAGGAACCGTCTCAACAACAATTTTTGCAGGAATTAGAGATTTACAACCTTTTGTTCCGACAGCGTATACGGTAAATGTGGTAGTCTGCTGAACAGTTACCGTCTGTGTATTTCCGTTTCCGGGGAAATTATCCCATAAATAGGTTACTCCTCCTGTAGCCGTAAGTGTTACGGTCTCACCTGGGCACACTCTGATTCTGGAAGAAGTCAATCCTGCGGTAGGAGTTACCTCTCTTTCTAAAGTTAATTCTATAGTCTTACTGCAGAAACCGCCGTCCGAAACGACTACATATAAAACCTGACCATTTGTGCCATTGTAGTTTGCAATATTCTGTATGAAATTTCCGTTTTGAGCCGTAGCGTCTGCCTGGTTGGCATAAAATCTGAAAATTGCATTGGCAGTTGGACTAATTAATGGTTTTGCATTGTTGAGGTCAAAGGTTGTAATATCAGGTGTACTGCACAGCAAGAAGGTGGCATTCTGAGCAACAGGTGTTGTACCGCCGTTAATCTTTATACTGGCTGAACCCGGACATGGATTACCCGGAACACTTACCTCAATTTTATAAATTCCGGGCTGTAATGCCGTAATTGTGTTTGTATTGGCTCCCGGTATTAAAGTTCCGTTAAAAAACCATTGATACAGTAAATTAGGACCACTGGTGGAAGCGGTAATTACCTGAGGTACATTATCACAAACATTAATTTCAGCGGGTAACTGAGCACCTGAAGGGTCTAAAAGACTTACTCCGATATCAAAGGAACCTGCTTCCAAAAATACGGCTGAATCGTAACTTCCGTCTCTTGCATCTGCAATTACCATTTTGATATGATAAGACTGCCCCGGAATCACAGTTGCCTCAGCTGTTAAAGGAATTGTTCTGCCGTAATAATTAATCTGGTTCGGAGGTAAAGATCCGAAATACTGTCCATTGATAGGCCCGCAGGAAAATAAGGGATCCTGAGGAACAATATTTGTTGCAGACACAGGACCTGCGCCTCCTGGTAAAACAGCCAGATTAGTATAGGTAGAGCCCGGAATATTCGGCCTTAATAATAAAGCAAAGGCATCATCATAATTGGAGCATGGAAATCCTCCTGTATATTCTTCAGAGGCAAATATATACCGAAACTTCATCTGTGAACTTGTAGGTACGAAATCAAACTCTAAAACAACGGCATCAAAAAGCTGTTGGGAGGTTCCGATCGCTGCAACAAGGTCAGGATCAGAAGTAGTCCCTGTATTACCACTAAGCACTCCTGCAATCGGAGTATTACCTGCTTCACGGGCGTAACCGGTAGTAAGCACTATCCCTTCATCAAAAGGGAATGCAGTTCCGGCTTTATTAAAATATCCCCAAAATCTATTGGTATTGGTGATAGCCTGATTGGGATTAATTGTAACATTAGAAATATTTGGAGTTCCGCATGAACCGGAAGTTCCTACCAAAACATCAGTAACTAATTGTGTTGGTGTATAATTACTCTCAGGATATGGTGCAACATTTACATCGATATAGTCCCCTGCTTTTGCATTTGAAGGAATCGTTTTTTTTGCAGGTTTCCTGGGCTGATTAATCTGCGCAAAAAGAAAGTTTGAGCTTAATAAAAAAAGTGAAAACAACAGTAGATATCTCCTCATAATAATTTTGTTTCAACAAATTTAGTTTTTTTTTAAATAAAGTGCATAAATAACTCAAATCTTTAACACAAAAAAAAGTCTCCCAAATAGGAGACTTTTTTTTAATTTCTATTTTTAAGTAAAATCCATCCTGATCTTAATTCCAGCTTTCTGCTCGCAGGATTCTCCCACTGAACTCTGTACCAGTAAGTTGCAGTTGGAAGATTGATCGTTTTTAATGAACCGTCCCATCTGACATTTGTTTTGTCAGCTTTAAAAATTTCTGCCCCGTATCTGTCATAGATTGATGCAGCGAAATTCTTATAGGCACTAACTCCTGAAAAATCTACATAGTCATTGATACCGTCACTATTAGGAGTAACTGCATTGCTCATAACGAATGTAAAATAACTTAACGTATTACCGCATTTTGCATCTTTTACCTTTACGGTTAGGGTATAATTGGTGTTGTTTAATACATTATAAAAAATATTTGAGGTCTGCCAGGTAATTCCTCCATCGATCGAAAACTCTAAAATCCCGCCTGTCGGATTAGTTGCCGATACTGTCAGCACATTATTATCAAATACAACATTGGTAAACTGAGGAAGATCAGGATTAATCAGCTGTGCTGTAAATAACTTTGAGCATGTTCCGTTACTTATTGTTACAGAATATGACCCCGGAACATTGGTTGAGATCGTTTGCGTCGTTGCCCCATTACTCCACAGATAGGTGTAATTTGGCCCTGCTCCGGCGTCTAAAACCCCTGTATCACCGGCACATGCATATACATCTTTTAATGTTGAGACTATTGCCGGAACTACTTCAATAGTGATCGTTGCAGGAGTTGGAGAAAAGCAGCCGTTTCCACCTAATGCATATACCGAATATATTGTTGTAACAGAAGGAGTTACAACCTGTGTATTTCCGTTTCCTGTAAGTCCTACCCAATTATAAGTAAATCCTCCACTGGCTGTTAATGTAACAGATTCACCAGCACAGACTTTAATTTTAGAGGCAGTCACTGTAGTCGTCGGAGGTCCTACGATAATGGTGAAAGAAGCAGGATTGGCAGAAATACAGCCATTTGCCCCAACTGCATAAACAGTATAGGTTGTATTATTAGCTGGCGATACTACCTGAGTGGGTCCGTTACCGGTCAGTCCGTTACCCCAGTTATAGGTAACGCCACCTGATGCGGTCAATGTGACTGATTCACCAGGACATATCTGCTGGAAAGTAGAGGTTAAATTTGCGACAGGCAAAACTTTATCTTCAACTACAGTAACGGTAGAAGTGAAAGTACAGGTTAAGTTGGAGGGCTGTGTATTATTGGTTACGGTTAAAGTATAGGTTCCCGCGGCATTAATTACCGGGCTTAAAGTATTACCACCTGATACAATGTTTCCCCCGGTTGTTGTCCACACAGTAGTAGATCCCGCAGGAATCACAGATGCTGATGCATTCAAAGTAACCTGACTATTTGTACATGTAATTGTCTGTGGCGGCGCAATATTCAATGTCGTCGCTGCAGTTGTCTGCAACTGCAGGGTTACCACATATCGACATCCACCATTGCTTACCAAAACATAAACTGTCTGGTTTCCTGCACTTGAAAAAGATGTTGGAATCGTTATATTGTTGGCATTACCGGCATCAGCATCTGCCTGATTGAGATAATATGTGAAAGTAATCCCTACAGTTGCTGTGGTGATCTGACTTTGAGCAGAGGTAAGGTCGTAGATAATATTTCCCTGCTGATAGCATTTTATAAGGCTTGCATTCTGTGCAGTAAACGGTTGAGAAACCTGTATAGTTACGGTACCCGGAGAAGTGGAAACACATCCGTTGGCACCTACTGCCGTTACAGTATAAGTAGTATTTGCCGTAGGAGACACAGTCTGTGTAGCGCCGTTTCCAGTAAGACCATTACCCCAGTTATAGGTAGCTCCCCCCGAAGCCGTTAATGTGATGCTTTCACCTGCACAGATTGAAAGTTTACTTGCGGTAAGCACTGTAACAGGAGGGGCACTGTTTCCTGTCACGGTAACATTAGCTATTCCTGTACAGGTAACATTTCCTGCAAAAGTGTTTGAGATGGTCAGGGTATAAGTTCCCGGCGCATTAATAACAGGGTTTAAAGTCGTTCCTCCTGATACGATATTTCCTCCTGTAGTCGTCCATAAAAAAGTTGAACCTGCAGGATAAACGGAAGCAGAACCGTTGAGGGTGATCTGATTATTGGTACACGTCAGGGTCGAAGGTGGTGCTATCGTGGCTGTTATTTCTGCAGCTTTCACCAATTGTAACTGTGCAACTTTTGAACAGAATCCATTTTTAACAAGAACATAAACCGTTTGATTTCCTGCGCTTGAAAAATTGGTAGGAGCAGCTATCGTATTGTTATTTCCTAAATTTGCATCTGCCTGATTCAGATAATATGTAAAATTTACTCCCGGGGTCGTACTTATTGAAGCTTGTGCAGAGGTCAGATTAAACACTGCATTGCCTGCAGTATAACAACTTGTCAGTGTAGCATTTTGTACCGTTGGAGAAGTTCCTCCCACCACTGTAATTGTTGCCTTACCCGGGCATGAATTTCCCGGTACTGTAACTTCTACAGAATAGACTCCGGGTTGTGTTACCGTATAGGTTGATGTAGTAGCTCCGGGAATTTGATTGTTGCCGGAGAACCACTGATAGGTTGCATTCGGACTTTGTGATGCTGTCAAAACTACAGGAGCATTATCACAAACATTGATAGATGGTGGTAACTGAACACCTGCAGGATCAAGAATCTGAACACCAATATCAAAAGAGCCGGCCTCTAAAAATACACCCGAATCATAAGCTGCATCCTGATAATCAGCAATAACCATTTTAAAATGATACGTCTGCCCTGGAATAACGGTTGCTCTTGCAGTTAACGGAATTGTTCGTCCGCTGAAATTCGTTTCAATGGCAGCTGTATTATAACCTCCGAAATACGTAGCATTAGCAGGTCCGCAGACTAACGGAGCTCCTCCAAACTCGTTGGCAGGATGAATATTGGTTACACTTACCGGGGTTCCGTTTGGCAGTACTGCAAGATTCGTGTAGGTAGGATCACCAACTTTTTTTAATAACAATGCAAAACCATCCCCAATGGTACAAGGATAATTATTTTCATATTCTTCTGACGCAAAGAGATAGTTGAATTTAACTTCAGCAGAACTCGGAACAAAATCAAATTCTATGTAAGTAGCATCTTTTAAATTATTATTTCCTATGCCAAGGGCATTGGCAAGATCAACATCTCCCTGAGTGGGCACACCATCACTCAACTGTCCGGACTGAAAAACATTTCCTGCCTTTCTTGCGTGTCCGGTGGTCAGGATGATTCCCTTTGCAAAAGGAAAATTTGTAGTTCCTTTATTAAAAAAACCCCATGTCCTATTCTGATTATTTACTGCCAGATCAGGAGAAACGATAACGTTGCTCACATTTGCTGTAGAACATGTAGATCCACCTGCAATAAGAACATCTTTAACCAACTGCGTAATGCTGAAGGAAGATTCCTGATAGTTAGCAGTGTTGACATCAATAAAATTACCTGCTTTCATTGATTGAGCAGACCCCTTCTGAACACTTTTGCCCCTCTCCCTGATCTGAGAAAATGTAAAGTTCCCTATAAAAACTAAAAGTAAAGCCAAAAATAAACTTCCTGCACTTTTATATAACATTTTATATTATTTAGAACAAAAATACTATTTTTTTTGATTAAAATTTAATTCACTGATATTTATATTATTATTACTATAATTCTGATATCAGCCTTATTGATTTATCGAATGATACAATAAAAAAAACCGGTCAATTTTATGACCGGTCTTTATTCAATATTACAATAAATTTATTCAAAGTTCTTCAATAATATCCATCCTGTTTTTACAGTCAACTTATCAGTCGCAGGATCTTCAAAAGTTACCTGATACCAGTAAGACGCCGTTGGAAGTTTTTTACCCTGGAAATATCCATCCCAGAAAGGCCTTGTTTTTTCTGCCTTAAATACTGCTTTGCCATAACGGTCTGAAATAACTGCCTGGAAATCTTTCAAATCACTGATTCCCCTGAAATCGATCATGTCATTCACATTATCGCCATTCGGAGTGATTACATTTTTCATCACAAATGTGAAGTATTCAAGAAAACCTACACAGCTTGTATTTTTCACTCTGACCCTGATTGGAACGAGCACATTTTTAGGAACATTGTTAAATACATTTGAAGACTGCCAGGTCACTCCATTATCCATAGAATATTCTAACACTCCATTACTTGGATTACTGGCTGTTACCACCAGTGTTCCGCTTTCACTGAAATCAACTTTTATAATTTCAGGAATAATCGCAAGAATCACCTGGGTAGTGTAGACTTTTGAACACACTCCATTATTAATAGTGACAGAATATGCTCCCGGCGAATCTGCAGAAATAGTTTGTGTTGTAGCACCATTGCTCCAAAGATAAGAATAATTTGGTCCAGCTCCCGCATCTAAAGTGATTCTGTCACCGATACAGATAAATCCACCCGTAAGATTTGAAGTAATAGCAGGGACAACTTCAACAGTTACTGACGCAGGCTGCAATGATTTACATCCTTGCGCTCCAATAGCATAAACTGTATAGGTTGTGGTCTGGGTCGGAGACAATGTACGTACCGCTCCTGTACCTGCAAATCCATCCCACTGATAGGTCACCCCCCCAGAAGCTGTTATCGTAACAGATTCACCCAAACAGATTTTCAATTTTGAAGCAGTAAGCACTGCGACAGGTGTAGCTTCTTTTTGTAAAGTTAAAGTAACAATCTTACTACAGAAAGCACCGTTTGATACAACCACATACAGAACCTGCCCGTCATTTCCGTTAAAGAGCTGAGGTGTTGCAATAAAATTGTTATTCTGAGCCGTAGCATCTGCCTGATTAACGTAGAAACGAAATACAGCTCCTGGTGTTGTGCTTAAAGAAGGTTTAGCAGAATTGAGATCAAAAGTAGAAACAGTCGGAGTAGTACATAGTTTCAGAACCGCATTCTGAGCAACTGGCGTTGTACCTCCAACAATGGTCACTGTGGCTTCAGCAGGACAGGTAGCTCCCGGAGCTGTCACCTGTACTTTATAAACACCGGGTGATGTAGCAGTATATTCCATATTGGTTGCCCCTGGAATAAGTACACCATCTTTAAACCATTGAAATGTTGTTCCGGGATTCACAGGAACAAGGGCTTTTAAGACCTGCGGAATATTATCGCATACATTAATACTGTCAGGAAGAGGGTTTCCACTACTGTCAACGATCGTAAGACCTAAGTCAAAAGATCCGCCTTCAAGAAAAACTGCTGAATCTAAAGTATTATCATTATAATCAGCTAAAACCATTTTAAAATGATAAGAGACTCCGGGTGTTACTGTAGCAGTTGCTGTTAAAGGAACGACTCTTCCGTTATAGTTAGTTTCTATACTGGAAGAATTATAACCTGCAAAATACGTCGGATTCAGCGCACCACATGAAAGAGCACCCCCGGTTGAACTGTTGGCAGGTCTTATGTTGGTTACACTTACCGCACCAGCCGTACCCGGCAACACAGCAACATTAACATAAGGACCTCCTGCTGTTGGTCTGATTAACAGAGCAAAAGCATCCGAGTAGCTGCAGGGAAAAGTCCCGCTGTACTCTTCAGAAGCAAATATATAATTGAATTTTACCTGAGTAGAATTGGGAACAAAGTCAAATTCCAATGCGACAGCATCCCGCTGACTTCCCTGATTAGTATTGGTGGCTGCAGCAAGATCTGCATCTCCTAATTGCGAAATGTTTCCGGCTAAAGAACTAGATATAAAAGAGTTACCCGATTCCGATGCAAGACCGGTGGTTAATACAATCCCGTCATTAAATGGAAAATTGGTTGTACCTTTATTAAAATACCCCCAAAAGCGATTTGCATTGCTTACTAATTGATTAGGTGAAACAGTGACGTTGCTTACATTAGGTATAGAACATGTAGAACCACCGTTAATCAAGACATCTTTAACCAGCTGCTCAGGAGTATAATTGCTCGGAAGATATGGAGGTACATTTACATTGATGAATGCTCCTGCCTTATATGTAAGAGCTCCTGCCTTGGCTTTTACATTTTTATTTCTTTCAGTTTTTTGAGATATTGCAAAAAATGGCAGAAAAAAAATCAAAAAGAAAAAATAATGTTTTAATCGATATTTTAACATTTTATTATTGTTTGGTCAAAAATAATAAAAATAATTCTAAATATTTAAGATTAGCTCGATAGATTTACGAATTAACAACATATTAATCATATGATTAAATCAAATTTGATCAGGCTGATCTTTTTTCAGCTGATCGATCATAGTTTGCAGTTCACTAATTTTGTCCTTTAGCAGTTTAATCTCGGTCTTATTAGAATGAACGTTACTTTTTAAAATTGCATTTTTCGCCTTTTCAATATGTTCTTCATCATCCTCATCCTCATTGATTTCCTCAATGTCTTCCTGAATATCTTCAATATCTTCTGTAATTTCTTCAATATCTTCCTGAATATCTTCAATATCTTCACTGATTTCTTCAATATCTTCCTGAATATCTTCAATTTTTTCATGGCTTTTATTGACTGACATCTGAATAAAGATTGCAAGATAAATTGCTTCAAGAGACACAACAGTCGTCAGTATCAGCAACATTTTATCAAACTCAACAATATTGAGTGCCGGAAGTAAAAATGAAATAATGAAAAACAAACTATGGACAATAAGGGAAGGTATAGAACCAATCCACCAGGTGATACCATCAGCAATCTTTTCTAAAAATTCTATTCTTTCGTGCGATGTTTTCATTATTTTTTATTTAGAACAATTCTTTAGTTACTCCTAAACCGAACAGAGCAAAATCGTATTTTGCAGGATCCTTTTCGTCAAACATTCTAATGATCGCGTCCAGTTCCATGACTGTTTTCCAATCGTTCTGTGTTCTGGTAATCATTCCTAATTTTCTGGATATATTTCCGGTATGAACATCTAAAGGTATGGATAGATACCTAGGTTCAATATTTTCCCATATTCCAAAATCGACACCGCGCTGGTCATTTCTTACCATCCATCGTAAAAACATAATGATTCTTTTCGAAGATGAATTTTTGTAAGGCGAACTGACATGTTTATGACTTCTGTGTTTTTCAGCCTGTAAAAAAAACGCTCTGAATCTCTCAATTGCATGATAAAAATTATTTTCATCGGGATGCAGCACAAATAAGTTTTCCAAGCTTTCATATTCACTGTAAATCTTATTGAACTGTCTTATAAAATAAATAAAGTCCTGTCCGTTAAAAGTTCGGTGTATACTTTTGTGTTCTAATGATCTTAAATCCTCTTCAGAACAGTTCATTACAAAGTCATATGGTGAATTCCCCATAATATCAAGCATCTTATCTGCTGACTTTACAATTGCTTTTCTGTTTCCCCATGAGATCGTTGCGGCCAGAAAACCTGCAATTTCAATATCCTGCTTTAAAGAAAAACGATGTGGTATCTGAATAGGATCATCCTGGATAAATTCAGAATTATTATATACATCAGCCTTCTCGTCCAGAAAATTTTTCAACTCCTTAAAATTCAGCATATCCTTTTAAATTTTTACAACCTCTAATGCTTTAGGTAAAAAAGTGTTTGGAAAAACGGTTCTTGCTTCGTCTGTAAATACTGTCAAATCACCATATCTGTTTGAGAAATGACCTAAAATTAATTTCCCTACATCTGCGTTTCTCGCTATTCTGGCTGCTTCTAAAGCTGTAGTGTGCCCGGTATAGTCGGCCATTTCCTTGAGATCATGCAGAAATGTAGATTCATGATATAAAACCGTCACATTTTTTATGATGGGAATTATACTTTCCAGATAGCGTGTGTCACTGCAAAATGCGTAGGAAACAGGTGGAGCAGGCTCAGTGGTCAGGATTTCATTCTTAAGAACATATCCATCGCTTAGCTCAAAATCCCTTCCTGCTTTCAGATGATGATAGTCACAGGTTTCAATTTCTTTGTACTTTGAAATTTCCTGCATATTGAGATGTCTGTCCTTCGGCTTTTCTTTAAAAAGGTAACCATTACAGTAGATCCTGTGATCAAGTGGTATTGTAAATACCTCTACCCTGTTATCCTCATAGATTTTTTCAGAATAATCTTTCTGTAACTCGTGATAAATAATTTCAAACCCCCGATGGGTCTCTGTAATACTGAAAATAGTTTCCAACATCTTTTTTATTCCCTTCGGACCGTAAACATGCAGAGGAATATCTCTTCCCAACAGACGGAATGAGGCGATGAGCCCCGGCAGACCGAAACAGTGATCGCCGTGAAGATGGGAAATAAATATATGATTGATTTTTGAAAATCTTGCCTTTGCTTTTCTCAGCTGTACCTGTGTTCCTTCTCCACAATCAATAAGGAAACACCGTTCTTCCATTTCAAGAAGCTGGGCTGTAGGTGACGTGTTGACTGTAGGAATAGCTGAATTAAATCCTAAAATCGTTAAATAAGTACTCAAATCAATAATTTATTGGGGTAAATGTACGACACAAAATTAAAAGGCAGTTGATTTTAATCTTCTTTTGTTTTCAGAAACTCCAGAAATAAGTCTAATGCCTGCTTACGGTGACTGATCTGATTTTTATCTTCGGGATTCATTTCTGCAAAAGTCATTTCATATCCCTGAGGAACAAAAACAGGATCATAACCAAAGCCCTGCTGCCCTCTATTTTCAGTCAGTAAATTTCCATGTGCTCTTCCATCGAAATATTTTGCTCCGTTTCCGTCATAATAGCATAAAACAGTAATAAAATAAGCTTTCCTGTTATCAATACCGTCCATTTCGCTTAGCACCTTAGAAATATTTTTAGCAAAATCATGATCCCCTGCATAACGGGCTGAGAAAATTCCCGGCCTTCCGTCTAAGGATTCCACCACGAGACCACTGTCATCTCCCAGACTTGGCACTCCTGTTTTCTCAAAGCAGTATTTCGCTTTTATTAATGCATTAGCATTAAAAGAATCACCATCTTCCACTATCTCATCATGCAGATTGTAATCTGCAAGACTTTTAACGGTAAAACGATTTCCCAAAATCTGCTGTATTTCTTCTTTTTTATGTATGTTGTGGGTAGCAACTAATAATTCCATGATCAATTTATTTTTCTATGTCAAACAATAAAAGCCCTGATTTTTCAGAGCATTTTCCTGAGATTTAAATTTCTGAATAATGTACTTTGTATTTTTTCATGAATAAAAAACAAAACAAAGTAAAGAGGATAATTCCCGCAAACAGTATGATATATTCAGAAACTTTAAAAGCATCGGCAAAGCTCTCATTTTTTGTATACAGGATCAAGAAACATGAGCAGAGATTATTAAAACCGTGTAAAAGCATCGGCAACAGTAAAGATTTGGTTTTATAATAAACTAAACCTAATACACAACCCAACAGAACCGCTCCTACAAACTGCCAGGGATTTCCATGTACAAGACCAAAGACAACAGAAGCAAATACAATGGCTTTCCATGGATCAACCCCTTTATTGATCAATCCTTTCTGTATAATTCCCCTGAAAATAATTTCTTCAAAGATAGGGGCCATCAGTACTGCAGTAATAATCATAACCACAGGATTATTCGTCAGCTGACCCATTAAATCCGTGAAAAAATCATAATACTTTCCAAAGAAAGGTCCGGTAGTGGGAATCCGGGAAGTTACAAACTCTCCAATCAACATCATCCCAAACATCATTGGAAATATAAGGAGGTAGGTTGCAAAATTTGTAGGTGAAAAATTGAAATTCAGTTTTTGTTTAGTATTTATCCTCACTACAAAAAAGTCAAAAAAAGCGATTGAGGACAGGAAAACTATCGCATTTGAAGCCATCAGAAACCAATCTTTGTATTGCAGGTTTTCTTTAAATGTGAACATCCAGAATACACTGAAAAATCCAACTGCTAATGATCCGACAACAAAACCCGCGAATAAGATAAGACCGCCAAGCCATGTAAAAGTAAATTTAGGGTATCTGCCGTTTTCCATATTTTCTTTAAATTTAAGGAAAACAAAGATAATTGATTTTGTCCGATACATGAAAGTAAAGATTCACTCTTCATCTTAATTAATTTGCAGTGAAAATGATACATCTTATCTATATCAAATTTATCATTCAGTTTAAACAGTTTTTCTTAATTATCTTTGCAGCCTAATTTTTTATGAATATGGAGCATGCAGTCAATCAACCGGAAAATGTTAATTTGTCACTTTTTACTTATGTTGCTTTTACATTTTTAGGGTATTTTATTATAGGGTTATCATTATCTGTCCTCCCAATTTTCATCAGTAAAAGTTTAGGTTTCAGTTTGGTTATTGCAGGTTTGGTCATCAGCCTTCAATACGTAGCAACATTTTTCCTGAGAGCCTATTCCGGTAAAATTATTGACGGAAGAGGGCCTAAACCAGCGGTACTGTTCAGTATGCTGAGCTTTTCACTCACCGGAATATTCTTGATTTCAGCATATTATTTCAGATTATCTCCACTGATCAGTATCGGATTTCTCATCATTACCCGCCTTCTTACAGGGTGTGGAGAAGGAATGATCGGAGCAAGCCCCATCAACTGGGCAATCATGGCACTTGGCGAAAAACATACTGCAAAGATCATTTCCTATAATGGAGTTGCCTGCTATGGTGCTTTAGCTGTTGGAGCTTCACTTGGGGTTATTATAGAGCAAAAATTTGGTCTGTACGGCATTGGAATATTATCTATTTTTATTGGAGTTACCGGATTTCTATTGGCGAAAATTAAAGTAAATCATATGCACAGCAACTCCCAGGATTCACAGTCATTCTGGAAAGTATTGGGAAAAGTTTCGCCTTTCGGGGTCTGTCTTGCTTTAGGCGGAATTGGTTTTGCAAGTATTTCAACATTTATCACACTGTACTATAATTACTTTCACTGGAATAACGGTGCGCTCTGCCTCAGTGTATTTGGTGGACTTTTTGTTGCCGGAAGACTGGTCTTCAGTAATGTCATCAATAATTACGGAGGAATTAAAGTGGCAATTGCCTGTCTGTTTGTAGAAGCTTTGGGACTTGTTATTATAGCTGTGGCAACAAATCCTGAAACCGCATTGCTCGGAGCAGGAGTAACCGGTTTAGGATTTTCACTAATCTTTCCTGCTCTTGGAGTGGTCGCTATTAAAAGTGTATCACCATCCAGCCAGGGTTCAGCATTAGCAGGATATGGACTTTTCATTGATCTTTCACTCGGTGTTGCAGGCCCTTTGATTGGTGCAGTAGCAGATCTTTGCGGAATGAAATATATTTTTCCTTTCAGTGCTGTTATGGTTTTGACAGGTTTGGGAGTTGCTTATTTGCTTAAAAGAAAATCTAACTTATAATTGATTTCACAAAACCACAAAGTCACAAAATATTTTAGCACATTACTTAAAAAAAATTTGACTTTTATTATTATATGACTTTTCACTTCCAATTTACTGAAGCTAAAAAACTAATGTGCCTTAATGTGTTCTTATGTGTTTAAATAGTAAAAAAAATTAAAACAATGAGATACTTTAGATTATAATCTTTGTAAACACAAAAACACATTCGTTAAAAAACATTTTTCTTCCTATGTGAGCTTTTCTCTTCCAATTATTGAAGCTAAAATGTGCTCTACAATGTTTACAATAATAAATATCACAACTTTAAACTTTAAAAAATCCGATTTTCAGAATCCGATAAAAATACCGATTTTTGCAAATTCAAAATACACTATGTCAGACTTAATCAAAGAAATAGAGAAAAGAAAAACATTCGGAATTATTTCTCACCCCGATGCCGGAAAAACCACGCTTACAGAAAAACTTCTTCTTTTCGGAGGGGCAATCCAGGAAGCCGGAGCTGTAAAATCGAACAAAATAAAGAAAGGAGCTACTTCCGACTTTATGGAAATCGAAAGACAGAGAGGAATCTCGGTAGCAACTTCTGTATTGGCATTTGAATATAAAGGCTATAAAATCAACATCTTAGATACACCAGGACACAAAGATTTTGCTGAAGACACTTATAGAACTTTAACAGCCGTAGATTCAGTAATCGTTGTAATTGATGTTGCGAAAGGTGTTGAAGAGCAGACAGAAAAACTGGTAAAGGTCTGTAGAATGAGAAACATCCCAATGCTGGTTTTCATTAATAAACTGGATCGTGAAGGGAAAGATGCTTTTGACCTCCTGGATGAGGTGGAGCAGAAATTAGGCTTGAGAGTCGTTCCGCTTTCTCTACCGATTGGAATGGGAGCAGATTTTCAGGGAATTTATAATATCTGGGAAAATAATATTCAGTTATTTTTAGAGGAAAAGAAACAGAAAGTTGGTGAAGCCATCAAGTTTGACGATATCAATGATTCTACAATTGACGAGATTATCGGAACCAAAGCTGCACAAAATTTAAGAGAGGAACTGGAACTGATACAGTCGGTCTATCCGGAATTCAGCCGTGAAGAATATATGAACGGTGATTTACAACCTGTTTTTTTTGGTTCTGCTTTGAATAATTTTGGAGTTCGCGAATTACTGGATACATTTATTGAAATTGCTCCGATGCCGCAGCCGAAAGAGAGTGAAACACGAATGGTAAACCCTGAAGAATCAGCGTTTACAGGATTTGTTTTTAAAATTCATGCAAATATGGATCCTAAACACAGAGACAGGCTCGCTTTCGTTAAAATTGTTTCCGGAACTTTTAAAAGAAATGAAAATTATCTCTTGGTGCGGGAAGGAAAAAAAATGAAATTTTCATCTCCTAATGCATTTTTCGCTGATAAAAAAGAAGTTGTTGACGAAAGTTTTCCGGGTGATATTGTAGGGCTTCACGATACCGGAAGTTTCAGAATAGGCGATACTTTGACAGGCGGCGAGAAAATAAGCTTTAAAGGTATTCCGAGCTTCTCTCCTGAGCATTTCAGATATATAAATAATAATGACCCTTTAAAAGCTAAACAATTGGCAAAAGGGATTGATCAATTAATGGATGAAGGGGTTGCTCAGTTATTTACTCTTGAAATGAACAACAGAAAAATTATCGGGACTGTAGGTGCACTGCAATATGAAGTTATACAGTACCGTCTGGAGCATGAGTATGGAGCGAAATGTACTTACGAACCCCTTTCTATGCACAAAGCGTGTTGGGTAGAAGCTGACGAAAAATCTGAAGAGTTCAGAGAATTTGCCAGATTGAAACAAAGGTTCTTAGCAAGAGATAAATACAACCAGCTTGTATTTTTAGCAGACTCATCATTTACGATTCATATGACACAGGAGAAATTCCCAAATGTAAAGCTACATTTCATCAGTGAATTCAGACAGCACTAATTTAACTTTTTAAGCAAAAAAAAACCGTTCAAATGAACGGTTTTTTTATTAAACATTACGTATTGATTACTTATGCAGCATTAATAATTTTTTAACAATCTTCTCATCGTCTACTGTTACATGAATCATGTAAGCCTCTGTAGGCAGATCTTTCAGATTAAGTTTTTCATCTGCTCTGTTATCAACAGTTCTTGAAAAGATATATCGTGTTTTCTTTGGCACGACTAATTTTCCATCCATCGCATAAATTTCATACGTCACCTTGTAAGGCGCAGGACGTCTGTTTTCGTCAAATTTAGGAGGGAAATCTGTTTTTATGTAAACAAACCCATCATTTGAAGGAACGGGATAAATCATCATTCCCTGAAAAATAGGTGATTGAGATCCAGGGCTTCCCGGATTTGTTGGATCTCCCGGATTACCACCTCCCCCCGGAGGAATAACCACTGCAGATGAATTAATAACAAAGCCTTGTGTATTTACATTTAAAAATACATTGTTAATTGCCTTCACCATAATTCTGGCATTTGTTACATTTCCTAAACCACCCTGTACGGTGTAAGAATATGATCCATTATTGGGAGTACTCGCCACCAATACATTGGGAAATGTAAGACCGCCATCCTTTGAGAGTAAGATGGTTACGTTAGGAGTACTTACCGGTGCTGCGGTAGTATTTGCAACATTCCAGGTAATCGTTTGTACCTGACCTTCATTCCATACTACACCCGCAGCATTTTGCGAAGTTACTACAAAGGGACCTGCAGTGTCCACAACTGTCAATTTCACATCGTCACGTCCTGTCTGACCTCCTACCGGATTATTGTCTCTTACAAGTACAGAAAAATTAAGCGTTCGGGCAGCAGATGGTAGCTTTTCCCAGGCTCTGACATCGGTAGGTGCAACGATTGCCGGATTATATCCACTGACAATGGTTGACAATCTGGGAAAGTATCTTGAAGGCGACACCGTAGGCATTACAGATCTGAACAAAGGTCCCACGGTATTAGTTGGCTGTGGCGGCTGTGGTGCAACTCCGGCATCGATCTGCTCCCATGTATAAGTAAGTACATCACTACTATTTGGATCTGTTGCAGCTGCCGTTAACACAAAGGGTGTACTTTTCGGAATACTTCTGTCCAATCCTGCATCTACTGTCGGTTCAACATTAGATGTTGGAGTCTTAACCCCACAAACCGCAGTAGATCCTGTCGTTAACCTTAAATACATTTCTGAAATACTTACTGCATGGAAATATGCATCACTATTTTGTTGCACATTCGGAGGACAAATTCCGGCATATCCCATAATAGAACTTGCACTTCCAGGCTCTACTGTTGTAGGTACATTTCTGTTACAGGCATTATTTTGAGTATGCATAGCTCCAAATTGGTGCCCCATTTCATGAGCCACAAAGTCAATCACAAAGGGATCTCCTACAGGAATTGCAGAACCGGTAACCCCACCTGCTTTGCTATTTCCACATATTGATGGCGTTGCAGCCAGCCCGTTATCATTTCCGGCTGTCGCTCTGAAAAAAAGATGTCCTATATCATAATTTGCAGCCCCGATAACCGAGTTTGTTACCGTTATGTTCTCATTAAGCATTTGTCCTGCATCAAGAGTGTTAAATGTATCACTACTGATAAAGAACAGTGCATCTGTATTGGCAATCAACTGTAATCTTACAGAGATATCTTTTTCGAAAACTTCATTAAGACGGGTGACCGCTAAGTTTACGGCGGCCAGAACAGCTGCTTTTTTCTGAGCATCAGTTCCTGCACCTACCCCTGCAGCACCCGCAATATACGCTGTATATTCGATTGTTGTTGTGATGGAAAGTCTGTATTTCCTGTTTAAACCGTCAACTACAGTTTTTTGAGCATTAAGTGCATGATCTTTCAAATCGCTGTCACCATTAAAAAGGCATTCAAACTGATTCAAAGAAGATGCCTTTTTTCTGTCATATATTTTATAAACCTTATTGTCTGCAGTATGAGAATCAATATAATAAATTCCATTATTGTTTCTCACCATTCCATTAAATCCAAAATAAGGATCTACAGTAAATCTAATCATTGATGACTGATCTCCTTTTTTAAATCCCAAATAAGATTTGATATCAGAATATCTCTTCTGAAGGTCCGGATGCATAGTAGATGATTCAAAAACCTCGTAAGTATCAAATCCTCCCTCAATGTTAGGAAAATTCATCAGCACTCCTTTCGTATAAGGAAATGCACTTCTGTCAGGCGCATTTTTCAGCTGATTCTGAATATCAGCAACATTTAATGTGAAAAGAGTATAATCAGAAATTCTGACGTTATTTTCACGAACTTCTGTTTCGACTTTCGAAGTAAACTTCTTCCAATTATTTTGCTGTGCAAAACCCGCTGCAGAGAAAATCAGCAAGCTGCTCAGAATGAGTATTTTTTTCTTCATATTTTAAAATAATTTCTATTATTATTCATTTACATGTTATAAGTTTGACACCTTTTGGAGCAGCTTCACTGACTCTCAATATCAATATAGGATTTTTTTGATTATTTAATAAATATTCTTCGTTACTGTTCTCTCTGTAATAGACATTCAGAACGGAACCCTTTAACTCTATTTTTATTACCTCGATATCACCATTGAGATACATTTTCATTTTTGGCTTTAACAGAAGAAAAAATTCATTATCAGATAGTGTAGGAATAGGTTCTGACCTTGAAAAGTTCTTATCAGCAAGCTGACCATATACTTTAATTGTTTCAGCCAGATTTTCCAGAATCATATAATCATTCAGCGGAACATCACGATTTATTCTTCGAACCTCCGAAAACCGAATACCATTCTGTGGCAGATTCATGTCCGATTCATTTTTAAATTTACTTTCAGTCAGAGAAACGCCCCTGCAGCTAAACTCTGCTGAAGATACTAAAAATGACAATACTACCAGGAAAGTACGTTTCATTATTAAACTCTCAAAAAGCAAAGGTAAATATTATTACATTTCTAATGAATTTTTTTATTTAACATTTTTAACATTTAACATTTTTTTTTGTAAAATAAGCATGAAAAATTTACAAAAATCTGACAATCAACATGATATAATTTTGCTAAAATTATATATTTCTTTTACAAATTTCATTTCAGATAACACCCTAATTTTACTTCAGTAAAAAAATTAATGTTATGAAAAAGTACTTATTATTATTAACGGCCGCAGGCATTTTTACAATGTGTAAAAAAGGGGAAGCATCGACATCACCATCACAAAACCCCGTGAATCCTGCTGACAGTATTGCAGTAAATGTGGAAGACAGGGCAAATGAAACCGCTCCGGATGCCGGAGTCGTTTTTGATTCTGCCGCTATCAGAATTAAGAATTTTGACAAAACCAGTAACGAAGTTACAGAAAAAATAGAATCTACCGCCAGAAGCGTCGATTCTCTATCAGATAAAATTTCTCATATGAGACTTGAGTCTAAAATCGAGAAAAAGGATTCTCTGCAAAAAAATTCAGAAAAAATTATTGTCAATGTTGCTGCACCAAAAGTCATCAGGGAAACGAAGGTTATTTATAAAGACAAACCAAAAAGCAATCACCAATCCGTTGTGTCCAAAAACAAAATGTATAAAACAGGACTGCTTGAGCTGAATGTTAAAGATGCTGAAACTGCAAAAGAAATCGTGGAGGAACAGGTAAAAAAGTATGACGGTTTTATAAAAAGTGAAAATATTTCTTTAAATAACAACGACAAAAAAACTGCCTATCTGAAAGTGAAAATACCCATCCAGAAATTTGATTATCTGATGGAGGATCTGAGCTATACTATAGGGGAGGTTATCAGTAAAGGAGTAGACCTAACGGGTCAGGATTTTGAAAATAATACTTTGTGTGACGTTGAAATCACTTTGTATGGAGGCAGTCAAAATATTACCGCTACAAACAAACCTGAAGGTTTTGGAGAACAATCCCTGGCAGCAGTCTCTTCCGGCTTGAATGTCATCACTTCAATTTTCCTTTTTATCCTTCCGCTCTGGCCGCTATTTTTAATTGCGGGAACAGGTTATTATTTTTACAAAAAGAAAAACCGAAGTTTACCTAAGAGTTAGATAGATAAATTTTAATAAAATTTTAAGCAGAGACTAAATCAGGAAAAGAAAATCCTTTTTAAATTTGTACAGGAAAACAATCAGAAAAGATGATTTAACTTCAGTCAGAAAGAATAATCAAACAATAAAGAATTTAAAATTTTCATATATTATTTTGTGATTTGGTGTAAAGTAAAAGGCTCTCTTAACGAGAGCCTTTTATGATTATTTCATATTCACAATTTTATCAACAACAAACTTTGTATTTCCTCTCCACGGCAGAGTCCCGTTGTATTCTTTATAATGGAGATCAAAGGTTTTACCACTGTTAAGTTCCAACTGTTTAAAAATTTCCGGATCTTCAACAGAAAATTCAAATTCGTAACTAGTAATTGTTCCTGTTTTTCCTCTTCCAAAACCCTCCTGAATCAGTTTACCTTCATATGTTTTAAAAACATATCCTTTATTAATGGCATAATTGAGGTACCCTGATTTTACTCCATCGGCAAGAACGAAGAAAAATTTATACCAGATAAAAACTCCCAGAAGAAGTATAATAACTCCTAATGTGATTAACCATGATTTTTTCATATTCAGATTTTTTGTTTTTTGTAGATAAAATAGTGTAATGAATTATTTTGAAATACTTCTCGAAATCACAATTCTCTGAATTTCAGATGTGCCTTCGTAAATCTGTGTGATTTTCGCATCTCTCATCAGCCTTTCTACATGGTATTCTTTCACGTATCCATAACCACCGTGAATCTGAACAGCTTCAATCGTAGTATCCATTGCAACCTGAGATGAATACAATTTTGCCATTGCTCCGATTTCAGAGATATCTTTTCCCGCATCTTTTTCTACAGCAGCTTTAAAGCAAAGCATTTTTGCCGCTGTAATCTGCGTTGCCATATCTGCCAGCTTGAAAGCAATCGCCTGATGATTGATGATTTCAGTTTTAAAAGCTTTTCTGGTTTTAGCATATTTAAGAGCCATTTCATAAGCTCCTGATGCAATACCTAAAGCCTGCGAGGCAATACCAATTCTCCCTCCATTCAAAACAGCCATTGCAAAATTGAATCCGAAACCGTCTTCACCAATTCTGTTTTCTTTAGGAACTTTTACATTGTTGAAAAGTAAAGAATGGGTATCACTTCCTCTGATTCCCAACTTGTCTTCCTTTGGACCGATTTCAAATCCTTCCCAACCTCTTTCGACAATGAAAGCATTGATTCCTTTATGTTTCTTTTCAGGGTCTGTCTGAGCAATCACGATGTAATAGGTAGCTGTTCCGCCGTTCGTGATCCAGTTTTTAACTCCATTCAAAAGGTAATAATCGCCTTTATCTTCAGCCGTAGTTTTCTGAGAAGTAGCATCAGAACCTGCCTCCGGTTCAGACAAAGCAAACGCTCCGATGACCTGTCCGCTTGCAAGTGGCGTAAGATATTTTATTTTTTGTTCTTCAGAAGCGTATTTTTCAAGACCTGCACAAACCAAAGAGTTATTTACAGACATTACAACAGCTGCAGAAGCATCAATCTTTGCAATTTCCTCCATTGCCAGAACATAAGAAACACTGTCCATACCTGCACCACCGTATTGAGGGTCAACCATCATTCCTAAAAGTCCCATTTCTCCCATTTTTTTTACCTGCTCAGTAGGAAATTTCTGGTCACGGTCTCTTTCGATTACTCCGGGTAATAGTTCATTTTGTGCAAAATCCCTTGCTGCCTGCTGAATCATCAGCTGTTCTTCCGATAAATTAAAGTCCATAAAAATTATAATTAGATGGCCGTAAATTAACACTTTTTAGTCAAATCTGAAAAAATATTTGACAATTGAAAATTGTAATCAGATTAATGTTATTTTTACAAAAATGCTTATATTTAAAATTCTTTATTAATTATTTAACAAATTATGACAATCAAAAGATTATTCGATATACCGCACCGCGCTTTAGAAAAACTCCCTAATAATGTAATGTTTGCAACAAAGCATCAGGGCGAGTGGATCAAGACATCTACCCAGGAGTTTGTGAACCAGGGAAATAAAATCTCCAGGGGGCTTCTGAAGCTAGGCATTAAACCCGGAGATAAAATTGCACTGATTACCACCAATTCCCGTACAGAATGGGCGGTAATGGATCTTGGCCTTTCACAGATCGGAGTGGTTTCAGTACCTGTTTATCCAAGTATTTCACCGGAAGATTATGAATTCATTTTCAATAATGCCGAAATAAAATACTGTTTCGTTTCAGACAAAGAGCTGCTGACGAAAGTAATGAAGATCAAGCATAATGTCGCGTCTCTGCAGGGTGTTTTCACATTTGATCATATTACTGGAGCGGCCAACTGGAAAGAAATCTTAGATTTGGGTGAAGATGATTCTACCCAGATAGAAGTGGAAGATCTTTCGAAGTCAATTAATCCTGAAGATTTAGCTACTTTGATCTACACATCCGGAACAACAGGAAAACCAAAGGGTGTGATGCTGACCCACGAAAATATTGTATCCAACGTTTTAGGCTCACTCCCAAGAATTCCAAAAAAGAAAAGCCTGGATTATAAAGACACAAGAGTATTGAGCTTTTTACCGATCTGCCATATTTTTGAAAGAATGCTTTTTTATCTTTTCCAATATAATGGCTTTTCAATTTATTTCGCTGAAAGCATCGAAAAAATGGGTGAAAATGTAAAGGAAGTAAAACCACACTATATGAGTGTAGTCCCAAGATTGGTAGAAAAGGTTTATGATAAAATTTATAATACAGGTTCATCGGCAGGCGGATTTAAACAGAAAATATTCTTTTGGGCACTGCATTTAATTCAGAAAAAGAAAGAAGTTTCAAAACCTTCCGGTCTGTCAGAAATTATTGCTGATAAATTGGTATTCAAAAAATGGAGAGAAGGTCTCGGGGGTGAAATTATCACCTTAGTGTCAGGCTCTGCTGCTCTGTCAAGCAGATTGAATCTCATGTTTCAGAATGCAGGAATTCCTATATTGGAGGGCTATGGGCTTACAGAAACTTCACCGGTGATTTCTGTCAATTCATTTGGAAAAATGAAAGTGGGAACTGTTGGACACCCATTGGATAATTTAACTGTGAAGATTCAGGAGGATGGGGAAATTACAGTCAAAGGGCCTTCGGTATTTAAAAGTTACTTTAAAAACGAAGAACAGACGAAGGAAACATTTACACAGGACGGTTTTTTCAAAACAGGAGATATCGGGCATATTGACAATGAAGGTTTTTTACAGATTACCGATCGCAAGAAGGAAATGTTCAAAACTTCCGGGGGAAAATACATCGCTCCGCAAACCATTGAAAATTTAGCAAAAGCTTCCAAGTTTATTGAACAGGTGATGGTGGTAGGTGACGGTGAAAAAATGCCGTGTGCATTTGTACAGCCGGATTTCGAATTTGCTAAAAACTGGGCTATGAGAAACAATCTTAACATCGGTTCTACTCCACAGGAAATTGCCAAAAGTCCTGAACTGAAAGAAAGAATCGAAAAAGAAATCGATGGCATCAACGAACATCTCGGAAATTGGGAACAAATAAAGAAAATTGAGCTCACACCCGAAGTATGGAGCATCGAAGCCGGCCTGCTGACCCCTACCCTCAAATTAAAAAGAAAGGCGGTAAAAGAGAAGTTTAAAGACCTATACGACAAAATGTATGGTCACCACGAATAAGTAATGAGCCGTTTCAATTTTGGAACGGCTTTTTTTACAAATGTCATTTGTAATCATTTTCAGGAATTATTAAGAACAGCTTCGTGCCCGTTATTATGAAAAAATAAAAACATTAAGTGCATTCTTTTGAAATGGATGCTAATGCTTGTTTTTTGAGTTTTTTTCTAATTACAAAATTTTCATGCAACCAATCTAATTTTGTAGAAAACTGCATAAAGTTCTAAAACAAAAAGAAGGCTTCCAAAATTTGAAAGCCTTCTTTTTTATAAAAATCTGTATTAAAATTTAATTACAGCATTCATTTTTTCAGTTTCCTCATTGACCAATTCATCATCAACCAGAATTTTACCTGAGTGTTCATCAATAATAATTTTCTTTCTCTGGGCAATTTCCATTTGTTTTTGCGGTGGAATGGTAAAGAAAGACCCTTTTGGAGCTCCTCTTTCAAGACCTACTACCGCAAGACCTGTAGAAGAATTAGCTCTGATCCTATGATAAGATGCCAATAATCTCTCATCAATTTTGGAAGCAAATTCTTCAGATTTTGTGATCAGATAATCTTCTTCTTTCTGAGTTTCGGAGATAAGTCCTTCCAATTCCTCTTTTTTGAATTTAAGGTGATTTTTAAGATCATCGATCTTAGAATTCAGTTCATTCAGAGTCTCTTCTTTATGACCGATTTTGGCTCCGTATTCTTTGATTCTCTTGTCAGAAAGCTGAATTTCAAGTTCCTGATATTCTATCTCTTTTCCTAAAGCTTCAAATTCTTTATTATTTCTTACGTTATCCTGCTGAGATTTGTATTTTTCGATTAAAGTTTTTGCATGATTGATTACTTCATTTTTAGTGCTGATCTGATCATTCTGCTCTTTAATCTCTGAGTGAAATTTTTCCGCTCTCTTTTCTAGGCCTTCAATCTCAATTTCAAGATCTTCAACTTCGATTGGCAATTCTCCTCTTGTATTTCGGATCTCGTCCAATCTTGAATCAATGATTTGCAAATCGTATAAAGCTCTTAATTTTTCTTCGACTGAAATTTCGGTGATTTTTGCCATATCTATAGGAAATAATTTACTGGGTTTGTTTTTTCACTAGATTTTAAGATTGCAAAGGTACTAAATTTTTGTGATAAAATTTCAAATAATTGCTGACTTACCAATTGCTCTGATTCGTAATGTCCGATATCACAAATAAGCATTTTAGATTCAGCCAGAAAATAATCATGATATTTGAGATCTCCTGTTATATAAGCGTCACATTTTTTCGAAAGCGCTGCTTTTATTCCACCTGCTCCGGATCCACCTAACACGCCTACCCTTTTGATTTTCTTACCATTAAAATCTGAATGTCTGATAATCTTTAATTGAAACTGATCTTTTACAAAAATGAGAAACTCCTCCTCCCCCATTTCATTTTCAAATTCGCCAAACATTCCCAGACCGGAATAATGATTTTCGTTTTCCAGCTGATAAATCTGATGAGCAACTTCTTCATAAGGATGTACCGATTTCATTGCTTTTACAATTTGATTTTCTTTAAACGATTCAAAGATCACAGAAATCATATCTTCTCTGCCATTTTCACGAATATTCTGCTGTCCTGCAAAAGGATTTGAACCTTTTACCGGTCTGAATGTTCCGCTGCCTTCTATTTTAAAACTGCATTCATCATAGAAGCCGATATTTCCCGCTCCGGCAGAAAAAAGGGACTCTATTACCTTCTCTGAATAATCTTTAGGTACGTAAACATTCAGCTGTTTTAAATTATTTTTTTTAGGCTGAAGGATTTTCAGGTTTTTCAATCCTAAAAGATGACAGATTCCTGCATTCACTCCAAAATAATCGTTATCAAAAGCAGTATGAATTGCATAGATAGCAACCTTATTTTCAATAGCTTTCAACACAGCTCTTTCTACATAATTTTTTCCGGTCAAAGATTTTAATCCTGAAAAAATAATAGGATGAAAACAAACAATTAAATTACAATTTCTGTAAATGGCTTCATCCACTACATTTTCCAAAGCATCATGACAAACTAAAATTCCGGAGACATTTCTTTCCGGTAATCCACAAAGAAGCCCTACGTTATCAAAATCTTCAGCCTGTGGAAGCGAAATATGTATCTCTATCTCTGCAATTACTTTTTGTATTGTCATTTTATTCTGTAAGTTTGTTACGAAAATAGGAATAATTTGCTAAACTTAAAAAAAACGCTGATCATGGAAAGAGAACATGATCTTGTTCCCGGAGACAAGCTCTGGAAAAGATTCTTATACCGTATCATTTACCGTTCTGACACCAAACTGGGAAAGCTATTTGATATTACCCTGCTCTCTCTTATTTTAGTGAGTACTTTTATTATCATGATGGAAAGCGTTCCCAGGCTGGATAAAAAATTCCATATTTATTTCATTATTTCCGAATGGGTAATTTCATTATTTTTTACAGTCGAATACTGGATGCGGATTGCAGTTGTAAAAAACAAAAAAAAGTACATCTTTAGTTTTTTCGGAATTATTGATTTCCTGTCACTTGTTCCCTTTTATCTGAGTTTTATATTTCCTGTAACTAAGTATTTTCTGATTTTCAGAATGCTCCGGATGCTAAGAGTTTTTAGAGTATTTAATCTGCTGGATTTTATGAATGACGGTTTTGTCATTATGAGAGCGTTAAAAAACAGTTCTAGAAAAATTTATATTTTTCTTTTATTCTTAATCATATTCTCTGTAATTGTTGGCTCATTAATGTTTATGGTAGAAGGCGGAAGACCTGGTTTTGAAACCATACCTCAATCCATTTACTGGGCAGTAGTTACCGTCACAACTGTTGGTTATGGTGATGTTTCTCCTATTACACCAACAGGAAAATTTTTTGCAGTCATTCTGATGCTTGCAGGTTACTCTATTATCGCAGTTCCTACAGGAATCGTAACTGCGGAAATGAGAAATAAAAGGCAGAATCTAGAATTGATCTGCGAAAGATGCGGAAACGAAGATATTGACGATGATGCAAGATATTGTAAACAGTGTGGCAAGAAATTAGCATAGTATATTTATCAAAAATATCTATTAATTAAACACCCAAAAAAATCATGGAACCACAAAAGAAAAACAGGCCCAACAGTTTAGTGATTATCTTATTTGCTTTAGTTATCCTGATGATCATTATCTATTTTATACTCGTAATGTTTTTCCCGACTGTATTTGATCTTATGAATACCGGTGAAATAAAACCAGTTCCTCCCAGCGAATAATACTCTATCTGTATTGATAAATAAAGGTGGAAATGCATATGCGTTTGCCGCCTTTTTTTAAGGTATATAATTTATTCTTATAAGTTTTAAAACCATTCTTAATTAAAAACGCCGTATTTGAATGATCATAATAAACTAAAACATACTTGCAGGTAATAATAACAGGAACTGGGAAATGCCGGATCAAGATAAAATTCAAGGCCTGTAATATTTCCTGCAGCATTGGCTTTTATTTCTCGCTTCGTGAAAATCTGCTGAACATAAGAATAGCCATGATATATACTGATGGGGGCGATCACGATATTGAAACTTCCGGTGCCCAAAGTAATCTGTGCATCTATCCCAATGCTTATAAACAATGGGCATGAAAATAAAATTTGTTTTATAGATCATTATTGTACTAAAGAGTAAATTTTAATAATAAAATCAATAAAAAAATGGCAGCTGAGAAATCAGCTGCCATTCAAAATTAAATAATGATTAAATTCTATTTTTTAATTGCCTTTATAGTCTGTTTAGAACCGTCATTCATATTAAGAATAATCATAAACATACCAGATTTCAATTCTCCTAACTGAAGACCTGCGCTTGGATTTTCTATAGTTTTCACTAATCTTCCTGCAACATCAATAACTGATACAGATTTAACATTCTTCACATCTGAAATGTTCAATACATCAGCAAATGGGTTTGGATAAACAGTAAGATTATTTTTTACCTGAGCAGATTCTGAAGTTGATAATAATGTAACCAAATCATATTTAACATCATCCAGTAAAACACTGTATCCATTGCCATTATGTCTTAAAGCTAATGTACTAACTCCTGAAGGAACTCCTACAATAGGTAAAAAGAAATTATCAATTGCTGTGATACTTGTCGAGGTATATGATCCTAAAACTACAAATGTAGATGCGTTGTTCGGATCAGTCATATATCCGACTTGTACTACACCACCAACAGTGAAGTTAGCACGACCTTTAAATGAGATTGCATAATTACCACTACTTAAGTTACTAATTTCCGGTAATTTTACAATACTGGTTTCAGTTGCAGTACTTGCGTAAATGTACATTAAATTTGGAGCACTCATTGAAGTCCCGGCTTGTACATATGCATTTGCTGAACCTGTTACAATTTTCGACCAACATACTGGTAAAATATTCCCGGTAGCAGAAGTTGTATCAAAATTTTCAGAAACAGCAGATACACTTACACATGGTGTCATGAAACTTGCCACCACAGACCAGGTACTTTTATCTGATGCGCTGCACACTGATCTTACCCATGCATAATACTGGGTAGACGGAGTAAGTGGTGATAATACTTTAGAAGTTGCTGTTATTCCTGTGAAATTTGGAACAGTTGTTGAGGTTGGTGCACTATTACTAGTACTGTAGTAAACATCATAACCATTAGCCGGTGCAGTTGTTGGTGCAGTCCATGCTAAATTTGCAGCAGTAATTGTTATATTTGAAACTACAACAGCAGTAGGCTCAAAACAAGATGGTACAGCTTCAACTACAAAATCATCCACATGAAAATCAATATCTGGAGAAGTAGAAGTTGTAGTAGTTACAAAAGCAATTTTTATAGTACCTGTATAGCCTGTCAGATTTACAGTTTCTGTCTGTCCTGTATTGGAATAAGTTCCGGCACCTGTATACGTTTTTATCACATTCGTATCACTCCACGTAGTACCTCCATCAGTAGAAACGATAAGTCTCACAATGTGTGATCCTAAGGTTGTTTGTACAGCTGTACCTAAATAACTTGTCACAGCCATTCTGTATTTTACTCTGTAAATTCCAGCTGTATTTCCAAGATTTATTGGCTGCGAAATCAACCAATCTCCAGGATTAGCATCATACAAATTAATTCTTACTCCAGCATTGGTTCCGGTATTGGCAAAACCTGTTTCAGAAGTCCATTTACTTGTACCATAAGTTAAAGTCGAAGATGTGGCTACCACTCCTTTAGCAGCAGACCAGCATGATGGCAAATAAGAACTAAACGTTTGTGATAAAGTAGGTGCGTTTTCAGCGCTACACAATGTTGTAAAGTTTCCTTCAACACAAGAAGCTGAAGTTGAAGTAGTATTATATGAATTTACTTTATAAAAATATTTTGTAGACGAAGACAAAGGAGTAGCAAAAGTATAAGATAATACATTTCCTAAATCTTGATTATTTATAATATCTGTACCCCCCGCAGTAGTCCCTACTGTCATTCTGTAACCTGTCGCACCTGAAATTGCGCTCCAGGTAATTGTTGGGCTTAAAGCTACACCAATCGCTGCAGCTGTTGGAGCCGTAACTGTAGGACATGGGATTGTAGTGGTAGTAAAGCTGGTCTCTGTACATCCTGTTGCTGTACCAAAATTATTTTTAGGAAATATAGTAATATAATATTGAGTTGAATAATTTAATGGAGTACCTGTAGGAATTGCATAAGATGTAACATTACCTACATCTATATTATTCATTACATTGGTTCCTCCCGGAGTTGTTCCTAAATTAATCAAGTAACTTGAAGCACCGGAAGCTGCAGCCCATGTTATAGTTGGGTTTACCGAAACTCCTGTAGCTGCATTTGCCGGTGTAGAAATTGTGGTACAAGATGGTGCAACTGCAGAAACATTTATTGCCAAATTATCAATATAAATATCATCACTTCCAAAATCACTAGTAGCCAGAAAACGAATTATAGCTGTAGAAGATGTAGAATTTGTAGTAAAGGTTTTATTCGACCAAGCTGTTGCAGTAGTTAATGAGCTTCCAATATTACTAAAGGTATTTCCACCATCAGTAGACAATAAAACATCTAACTTATCTGTACCAGATTGATTTCGATAGTCAAAAGAGATAACCCTGTTGCCGGTGCCTCCGGTAGATAAATTCACATATAAATCCATATATCCTGAATATCCGGCGCTAACTTGATAAGAATGAAATCTTGCAGTAGGAGCAACAGCTGGTGTAGCAATAGCTGTGGCAGTTGATTCACTATTATCGGTCCACCCTGTACTGGAAGCAAATCCTGTAATTCCAGTAGCAATATTACTTGCTCTCCATGAATTATCTCCTCTTGAAGGCCAGGTTCTCCAATATGTAGCATTAGGCAAATCTCCGGTTGAGTTACCATTTACCCAATTAGAAAAATCTTCAGTATAGGGTATTGCAGTATATGCAGTTGGTGCATTAAGTAATGTTCCTGGCACAAAATTAAAAGTAAGACCGGATGCAGGTACTGTCGTTGTTCCTGTGGTCCCTAAAGTACAGTTACTTGTAGTAGACGTACCAATCGCAGTAGAAGTCCAGTTGGTTCCGGTTCTGTTATTCATATCTGAACTTTCTGCACCTTTCAATCCAACTTGTCCTGTTAATGTTGCAGTTCCAGAAGCACAAGTGCCATATACAATAGAAACATTATTATTTGATGAGTCTAACTGTATTTGAAAAGTAATAAGCTGTGCTGCGGAAGCAGAATTTCCCTGTAAGTCAGTAAACTGAATAATAAATTTTGACCCTGTAGATTCATAAGCAATTTCAGAAGTCGTTGTGTTTGCATTTTTGAGGTTAACTGCAAATCCAGCTACTGCTCCATCGTAAAAACTACCTGTTGCTGTTACATTGGTAGACAATGCAGTGTAAGTTGTAGCTGTAGAAGGACTTCCAAATGTAATATATCCATTATTACTAATATAGATACTATTATAAATTTTACCGTTATATTTAAAATTAGATGGTAAAGTTATTGCAGAAGATACGGCGTCTGTTGCAATAGTTACTCCGGATTGCCATATCGTTCTATTGGCAGATAACGGAACATATGTACCGGAAGTTTGTGTAAACCCATATCCATTGTTGGTATTGGGGTTTGTTGCCTGTGGTGGACCCACCTGTGCAGCAGCTCCCAAACTTAGAGCCGTCATGCATGTGAGTAAAAATTTTCTCATACTTAGTTAAATTAAAATTAGAAGGTAAAATTAGTAATTTAACCATATAAAAATCATAAATAATCTTAATTTTTTGAAAATTCTATAACATATAGAGATAAACAATTAAAAAAACTAAACATCCATTTAATATTATAATTATGTGCTTATATTAATTATCTAAATATCAACATATTAAATTATCGTTAAATATTTCACTATTATAAGTAATAATATTTTTAATAAGTAATATTTTTTATGATAAAACAATAACAATAAAAAAAGTGGCTTATTCAAGCCACTTTTTTAACAAAAATTCCAAATTTTAATTGAGATAAAATTCATATTTGTTCAATAATTGAATTTCTTTAATCAGATCACCATTCAAATCCACTGAATATTTCATAGACTGTAACTCCATATCAGAATTTTCTTCAGAGTTTTTAATTAAAAACTTAAATTTCTGGTTTCCTTTATTCTGATCAAGAACATTTCTGAAGAATTCCAAATCCTCTTTTCTGAAATCCATAATATCCATAACCAGAGAAATACTTTTTGCGAATCTCTCAAATGCTTCCTGAAGCTCGATTACATCGACAACATTTACAAATACACGTCCGTCTTTAACCTGAGCGAATTTTATTTTTAAGATCACGAAACGCTGCACTTCTAGTTTCTCTTTTAATCTCATATAATCACGGTCTCCCAATCTGAAAGAATAAGATCCGGAATAATCTTCCAACATCAAAAAGGCTACTTTTTCACCACTTTTGAAACCGTCCTGCACCCGATACTCAGTAATCAAACCGGCAACGGTGTATTCTTTTCCACCTCCACCGTTTTCCCTTTCTTTCTGAAGGGTTTTCCAGTCTTTCTTTTTTTCTTCAAATAATTCAGCAGGCTTATTGGCAAAAGCCTGTTCTTTATAAGCATCCACTTCATCAAGATTTAAAAATCCAAAATTGCCTTTCGGCTCTGCTTTTTTCGTGATCTCTTCAATAATCTCTTCTTCTCCAGAAACAATATCGTCAGAAACAATTTCTGCAATATCAATGGTTTCATCTTTGTCATCTGCTTCCAGCATAGGGACTTCATCTATCACAACTTTTATCTCATCCTCTTTCTCTAAAACTGCTTTTTTTGATAACCTTCCCTGCATAAACTGATAATGATATTTAAACTCATCCAGTGGATGTGCAGAAAGATAAAACCCGATGATCTCTTTTTCCTTGTTCAGTTTATGCATATTAGGCCACTCCGGACAAGGCAATAATTTAGGCTGCTCAATCTGAACCTCATCTGCAAAATCCGCAAAAAGAGAATTCTCCATTTCATTTTTACTTTCCTGAAAGCTCTGTCCATATCTGATCAGACGCTCCAGATTTGTTCTTCCAGCCATGTCAATATCAAAATACTGCCCCCTGTGATACATACTGAATTCATCAAAGGCACCGGCAAGCACCAAACTTTCCGCTACCCTCTTATTCATATGGGATGGCATTATCCTCTCAAAAAAATCATATATATTTTTAAACCTTCCATTTGCTCTTTCTTTTGTGATTCCTTCACTAGGACCTTCTCCGATTCCTTTGATTGCTCCTAAACCAAAACGGATTTGTCCTTTATCATTTACCGAAAACTTGTATTGAGACTCATTTACATCCGGTCCCAGAACATCAACACCTATACTTTTACAATCTTCCATGAACAAGGTTATAGAATCTGTATTGTTAATGTTATTACTCATCACACTCGCCATATATTCTGCCGGATAATTGGCTTTCAAATAAGCTGTCTGATAAGCGATAAGCGCATAACAGGTAGAGTGAGATTTATTGAAAGCATATTCTGCAAACGCTTTCCAGTCATTCCATATTTTATTTAAAGGATCTTCTGCAAGGTTATTTTTCTTACCTCCTTCAATAAATTTCGGATACATTTTATTCAGTACATCAATCTGCTTTTTACCCATTGCTTTTCTCAAAGTATCGGCTTCACCTTTTGTAAAATCTGCTAATTTTTGAGACAGCAGCATTACCTGCTCCTGATAAACCGTAATACCATAAGTTTCTTTCAGATATTCTTCTGTTTCAGGCAAATCATAGATGATTTCTTCAACACCGTGTTTTCGGTTAATAAAGTTAGGAATGTACTTGATCGGTCCCGGACGGTACAATGCGTTCATGGCAATCAAATCGGCAAAAACCGTAGGTTTCAGTTCCCGCATATATTTTTGCATCCCGGGACTTTCATATTGAAAAATCCCGACCGTTCTACCTTCCTTAAATAGTTGGTACGTTTTAGAATCATCCAGTGGGATACTGTCAGGATCAATATCTATATTATGCCTCTGCTTAATTAATTTTAAAGCATCTTTGATAATCGTTAACGTACGCAGACCTAAAAAATCCATCTTAAGAAGTCCTGCACTTTCAGCAACAGAGTTATCAAACTGCGAAACCAAAATATCAGCATCTTTTGCAGCAATGGTTACCGGCACCAGATTACTTACATCTTCAGGGGTAATAATCACTCCACAAGCATGAATTCCGGTGTTTCTGATACAGCCCTCCATCTTTTTAGCACTTCCAAGTACGCCATGCCGTGGATCATCAGGATTTCCCAAAACAAACTTCATTTCATCAACCAACATCTGGTCTTCAGGTTTCAGTTTATCATATTTAGCTAAAGCTTTTGCAATGTTCATTCCCGGGCTTGGAGGAATCAGCTTAGCAATGTTATTGGTATCAGGAATTGGCAGATCAAGCACTCTTCCTGCATCTTTAATCGCTGACTTCCCTCCCAAAACGGAATAGGTAATAATCTGTGCTACCTGGTTTTTGCCATACTTTTCAACTACCCATTTGATAATTTTATCACGCCCTTCATCATCAAAATCAATATCAATATCAGGCATGGATATTCTTTCAGGATTTAAGAATCTCTCAAATAGCAGATCATACTTGATCGGATCAACATTAGTAATACCTGTGCAGTAAGCTACTACAGAACCTGCAGCAGAACCACGTCCGGGTCCTACCCAAACCCCCATATTTCTGGCTTCATTGCAAAAATCCTGTACAATCAGAAAGTAGCCCGGATAACCTGTATTTGCAACTACTTCAAGCTCAAAATCAAGACGTTCTTTGATTTCGTCTGTAATTCCCGTTTCAACATATCTTTTTTTCGCTCCCTCATAAGTCAGATGTGTGAGATAAGCCATTTCACCTCGTTTTCCTCCATCGATGTCATCTTCGGCACGGATAAATTCTTCGGGAATATCAAACTTTGGTAAAAGAACATCACGCTTTAAAGTGTAAGGACTAAATTTCGAAGTGAATTCCTCGTAGGCATCAAAAGCATCCGGATACGCTAAAAAAGTTTCTTTAATTTCGTGAGAATTTTTAATATAATATTCTCCGCCTGCCAATCCTCTTCTTTTACCAAATCCTTTCCCGACAGGAGTGGTGAGTTTTTCACCGTCTTTAATACAACTTACGATATCCTGAATGTTAGAATCATCTTTATCCGTATAATAAGTTTGATTCTGAGCTAAAATTTTCACATCATATTTATCTGCAAAATGCAGGAGTACATCATTTAAATGCTCTTCCTCAGGTAGCTTATGATTTTGAATCTGAACATAGAAATCATTTTTAAAAGTATCTTTCCACCATTTGAAGAGCTCCTCCCCTTTTTGTTCACCGGTATTTAAAACAGCATCAGGAATATCTCCGTTGATACCGGAAGTCAAAGCAATCAGTCCCTCTTTATATTCAGCAATCAATTCTCTGCTGATTCTGGGAACGCCAAAGTAGAATCCTTTTAAAAATCCTATACTTGAAAGTTTAGCTAAATTTTTATATCCATTAAAATCTTTTGCAAGTAATACGACCTGTGTTCTTCTGTCCGGATCGTCTTTAGTAAACTGTTTCTGCTCATATCGGTCAGAAATATAAAATTCACATCCTACCACAGGAATCAGAGGATCAGAAACAGGTTCAGCCTCATTGAAATCAGTTCCGTTTTCTTGTGCTTCCTGTTTTTTAACAAGATATTCCTTATACTTTTTAGATCGGTCAGAATTGGCAGATTCAACTGCGGAAACAAACTTAAAAGCTCCCATCATATTCCCTAAATCAACCATTCCGACAGCAGGAAAATTATCTTCTGTAGCTTTTTTAATTAAATCATTGATGCTGGAAGTAGCCGTTAAAGTTGAGAAAACACTTTTATTATCAAAATTAAAATACCTTCCCAATTCAATATCATCGATACTACCGACATCGGATTGCTTTTTCTTATTGTTAAATTCTGCAACCTGCCTTCTGATAATGATTCCAAAAGGTTTGATCGGATCGGGATGCAGTGTTCTAAAGTGTGATAACTGATCTTCCGATGTTTTCAGAACATCAGCCGGAATAATTCCGATACGCATCATTTCAAAGAAAACCTGAGCAGTTGCATTTACGTCAGCTGCAGCATTATGCGCTTCATCAAATTTGTATCCGTACAGTTTTTCATATAATTCTTCCAGTTTCGGAGATTTGTATCTTCCCCCTCTGCCCCCTCCAAGCTGACAATAATCTGTACCTAAAATCATCGTATCAGCTTTTGGCTTTTCCTGAAGATTATCCTGAATATTCTTCCTGAAAAACTCAGCACCGACAATATTATAATCAAACTCTACATTATGTCCTGAAACGACTCTGACTCTATCCAAAACTTCAGAAAACTCTTTTAAAATTTCCTGAAGATCACGACCTTCCTGATGGGCGATCTTTGTGGTAATACCATGAATTCTTGCAGCGTTAAAAGGTATATCATAACCTTCCGGTTTTATTATATAATCTTGATTTTCAACTAAATTACCATTATCATCATGCAACTGCCATGCAATCTGAACCATTCTAGGCCAGTTATCTGAATCTGAGAGCGGTGCGTTGAAATTTTTCGGAAGACCTGTGGTTTCTGTGTCAAAAACTAAATACATAAATTCTGTCTGACTTTTAATTAAAAAAAGAATGTAAAGTTAGTTATTTTTTTAAAAAATGCTGTGCAGAATATCTAAAAACAACACTTTTCAAGTATACTAAA
Source organism: Chryseobacterium sp. HNCC26DJ238 (assembly GCF_057180465.1). Taxonomy (NCBI): domain Bacteria; kingdom Pseudomonadati; phylum Bacteroidota; class Flavobacteriia; order Flavobacteriales; family Weeksellaceae; genus Chryseobacterium; species Chryseobacterium sp. HNCC26DJ238. Next base: position 84,855 of record NZ_JBXUGI010000017.1, on the reverse strand, counting down.
TTTATCTTTTTTAAGAAAACATTTACATACTCATTTAAAATTATCATTTTTCACATACAATATAAAAAACAAAATGAAATTATTTATATATATTTGTTTTTTATAAATAATTGATTTTTTTATGTCATGAAGAAACATTTACTTTTAGTCAGTACTTTAGCATTATCATTGTTAAGTGCACAAAATAATGATGCTTTAAAGAGAGAGTTTGAAAAACAGAATAAAGAGAATAACAAAAAGTTCGATTCTTATATTTCAAAACGGTATGGTTCAGACAGATCACCGGAAGTTTTAAAAGAAATAGAACAACAAAGAAGTACCTTAGCCGGTTTCAATTTTGGCGTCCCTTATTTTCTTCAACAGGAAGATACCAGACAGCTTTTGAATGCTAACTCTGATCTGCTCAATACAGCAGGGAATATATCAGGCTTAACCGGAGCTTTTAATGGTGAAAACATTAAATATACTGTTTTTGACGGAGGTAGAATATATGAATCTCATACTGCATTCAATAATAGTCCTGGCAGAATTACCAATAAAGAGGCAACTACTCAAGTGTACTCCGACCATTCAACCGGAGTTGGCAGCTTTATCGGTGGAAAATCAGTTCCACTTTCTTCAGGAACTCCCCCTAATCAGGTTCCCGTAGGAAATGCACAGGGTGTAGCAATCAATTCTACAATGGACAGCTACATGTTTAATACAACCACTCTGCCCGGGAACACAGCTACAAGCACTGTATTTCAAAAAATTATTATTGCTCAGCCTAATATATCAAATCATTCTTACGGTGTAAATTCAGGATGGACAGAAGCATACGCTAACAATACTTATGCTTCATTTACATATAGTGGTTTTAAATCCGGGAATACTTTTTATGATTATCAGGGCACCTATAATACAAATGATGCCAATTATGATCTGATAGCTTACAATAACCCATCATATATTATTGTAAAGTCGTCAGGTAATTATTTTGATCTTGGACCGGCCGGTAAAAATTCAACAGCCCCCACCTATTACAATAGCGCAAACGGACCTGTTGCATTTGCAGCAACAGATACTTTACCGCCAAATAACTGTTCTTTAGGGTATGACTGCATAGGAACAGGCTCACTGGCAAAAAATATTATTGTAGTAGGAGCAACTGATATTATCACAACCAACAACAATCGTTACACAACTTCAGACGACGTTGTACATTCAAGTTACAGCAGCGCAGGACCAAGGGATGACGGAGGCATTAAACCTGATATTTCGACGGTTGGTACGAATGTATACTATGCTGCGACATCAGCTGCAGGAAGCAGTATTTGGGCAGGTGGAAGCGGAACTTCATTTTCCGCACCTATCGTGACCGGAATTATCGGACTATGGACTCAGATCAACAAACAATTGTTTAACAATGCCCTGCTTAACGCATCATCTGCGAAAGTTTTAACGATACATTCTGCATCAGAAGCCGGAACTGTTGGACCAGATCCATTGTTTGGATGGGGATTTATCAATGCTAAAAAAGGAGCTGAATTATTAGTTGGCAAATCTAATGGCAGTGTGATTTTCGCTGATGAAACATTAACAAGCGGAGTAACAAAAGCCAAGAATGTTAAAGCTTCAGGATCAGAACCTTTAAAAGTAACAATCAGCTGGCTTGATCCAAAGTATACGCCCAATTATCAATTTGTGTCTGATGTATATAATAACAGAACTTCCAAACTTATCAATGATATAGATTTAAGAATAATTGATACGACTAACAATACAATTTATTATCCTTGGAAATTAGACGCTAATAATCCGACAACTCCTGCTATAAAAGCTGATAATACTGTTGACAATGTCGAACAGGTAGTGATCAACTCTCCAGTGGCCGGTAGAAATTACAGAATTGAAATCACCAATAAAGGCACTTTGGTAAATGATTCCGGAACGGCAGCACCATCAAATTATTCAATCATTGTAACTGGATATAATGAAGTTTTAGGTACACAGGAAACAGCAAATCCTCATGGAATTATTATTGCACCTACTGTTACAAAAGACCTGGTTAAAGTATTAAAAGCTCCTAAAAAATCTACTTACAAAATCTATGATCTGACCGGTAAATTATTACAGAGCGGAACAATCAGCAGTGATGAAACCAGCCTTGATTTATCAGCAGTAACAAATGGTGTTTACATTATCGAAGTGAAAACCGATAAAGATATTATTACTAAAAAAGTAATCAAAGAGTAATATAAATCAAATAATTAACATAAAACACTAACGCTTGTTAGTGTTTTATTTTTTTATGTATATTTGCTTTCTATGGAAAATACACTTCACGAAAAAGTTTCTCAGGATATTTTACTTAAGGCTTATAATCACATGATGCTTGCCAAAGCAATGGCAGACATCTATGAAGAAAACAGAAATGTTTGTAAATATGTACACAGTACTTCAAGAGGGCACGAGGCTATTCAGTTGGCAACAGCTTACCAGTTGAAAAAAGAAGACTGGGTTTCTCCTTATTATAGAGACGAAAGTATTTTATTGGGAATTGGTTTTGAACCTTATCAGTTGATGCTTCAATTGCTGGCAAAAGCTGATGATCCTTTTTCCGGTGGAAGATCGTATTATTCTCACCCGTCAAGCAGAGATGAAAATATGCCGAAGATTATTCACCAAAGTTCTGCTACCGGGATGCAGACGATTCCTACAACAGGAGTTGCACAGGGAATCAAATACATTCAGGACTTTAATTTAGAACAATTTGAAAATAATCCGGTTGTGATCTGCAGCCTGGGTGATAATTCTGTAACAGAAGGTGAAGTAAGTGAAGCTTTACAGTTTGCAGCCCTGCACCAACTTCCTATTATCTTTTTAGTTCAGGACAATGAATGGGGAATTTCAGTAACCAAAGACGAAGCAAGAACCTGTGATGCATATGATTTTGTCGCCGGTTTTGAGGGTTTAGGAAGGATTAGAGTTGACGGAACTGATTTCGCAGCAAGTTTTGAAGCGATGAAAAAGGCCGTTGATTTTGTAAGAGCAGAAAGAAAACCATTGGTTGTCTGCGCAAAAACAGTTTTGATCGGCCATCATACTTCAGGCGTGAGAAGAGAATTCTACAGAGATGAGGAAGACCTAATTAAGCACAGAGAAAAAGATCCTGGAGAAATACTGAGAAATCAATTGCTGGAATCCGGCACCGATGAAGAATTACTGAAGCAGATTACAAAAAGGACAAGACTGGCAGCTGAAGAAGCCTTTGAAAGGGCTCAGAAAGCTGAAGATCCAAATCCTGAAACAGTAATGCAGCATATTTTCGCTCCTACTCCAATTACAGAAGAAGTGGGAATCCGTGAACCGGAAAGTGGAGAAAAAATCGTAATGGTTGACGCAGCGATTCATGCTATTCAGGAAATCATGTGGAAGCACCCGGAGGCTTTACTGTACGGACAGGATGTGGGTGAGAGAATTGGTGGAGTTTTCCGTGAGACAGTAACTCTAGGTAAAAAGTTCGGAAGCAAAAGAGTTTTCAATACTGCTATTCAGGAAGCTTATATTATAGGTTCAACTACAGGAATGAGCGCAGTAGGCCTGAAGCCTATCGTTGAAGTACAGTTTGCTGATTATATCTATCCTGGAATTAATCAGCTGATTACCGAAATATCTAAATCCAATTACCTGAGCAACGGTAAATTTCCTGTGAGTAATATCATCAGAGTACCTATCGGAGCCTATGGCGGCGGCGGCCCGTACCACAGCGGAAGTGTAGAAAGTATTTTAGCCAATATTAAAGGAATAAAAATAGCATACCCAAGTAATGCTGCGGATTTTAAGGGTCTTTTAAAAGCTGCTTATTATGACCCGAATCCCGTTGTAATGTTAGAGCATAAAGGCTTGTATTGGAGTAAAGTGCCCGGAACGGAAGATGCTAAAACCATCGAACCTGCAGAAGATTATATCCTGCCGTTCGGAAAAGGAAAAATCATTATAGAAGCTGACGCAAAAGAGATTAAAAAAGGAAACACCATTGTTGTAATCACTTACGGAATGGGTGTTTATTGGGCAAAAGAAGCCGTTAAAAACTTCAATGGTAAGGTGGAAGTAATTGATTTAAGAACAATTATTCCTTTAGATGAGGAGTTGGTTTTTGAAAGAGTAAAAGCACATGGAAAATGCCTTGTTCTGACAGAGGAACAACTAAACAATTCTTTTGCAGAGGCTTTTGCACACCGTATTTCAAAAAACTGTTTCAAATACCTTGATGCACCTGTTGAAGCAATGGGATCTCTTGACACTCCGGCAGTTCCTATTAATTTAATTTTAGAAAAGGAAATGCTTCCAAATTCTGAGAAATTAACCAGGAAGATTAACGAAATGCTACAATATTAAAATTTAAAAACCTCTGAACAATTTTCAGAGGTTTTTTTGTACGGTTTTTGATAACTTGGTTATATTAAATTTTCTGATACAATGATCACAACAAAATATTTCAATTACAAACAGATAGCAAACCTTGCCGGACTGCACCTTGTATGGCTTACTGCATGGAGCACATTCGTTGCAGCCATCTATTACTTTTTTGAATGGCAGTGGATGACGATTCCGCTGATTCCTCTTACATTGGTGGGTACTGCAGTTGCCTTTTTCGTCGGTTTTAAAAGCAATCAGGCATATGACAGACTATGGGAAGCCAGAAAGATCTGGGGAGCCATCGTGAATTCAAGTAGATCATTTACCTCAATGCTGTATGCATTTGATACCGAAAAAGGTGAAATGCATTATATAAAAGACTTTAAAAAACAGCTTGTATACCGTCATATAGCATGGCTCTACACCTTGAGGGAGCAGTTGCTGATCCCTACAGAATGGGAACACATCAGTCTTGAAAGGCATTTCGGAAGTATCAATTTTAAAAGACACAGACAGATCAAAGCTGGTTTTCCTGATTATGTCAGAACCCATTTATTTCAGCAGAAATATCTTTCAGAAGAAGAGCTGGAACTGCAGGAAGACTACAAAAACTTTGCAACATTTTTAAATTCACAACAGGCAAAAGATTTAAATTATTTAAAAAATAAAAAAGTCATCACAGATTTTGATCAGATGCAGCTTCAGAATTGCTTAAATGACTTCTATGATTATCAGGGGCAGGCGGAGAGAATCAAAAAGTTTCCCTCCCCAAGACAGTTTGCGAATTCAGGATTTATATTTATTGTAATTTTTATTATTCTTCTTCCATTAGGTCTGGTAAGTGAATTCAGTAAATTGGGAGACTGGGGAATCTGGACCTGTATTCCGTTCTGTGTTATTGTAGGCTGGATTTACATCATCATGGAATTGGTAGGTGATTATTCCGAAAATCCTTTCGGAGGATTGATGTTTGACATCCCTATGCTGTCGATTTGCCGGACCATCGAAATTGATCTTCTTCAGATGATCGGGGAACATGATGATCTGCCTGAGCCGATTGCTTCTAAAAATGGTGTTTTAGTTTAAATTTCACAAGACCAGTTCAGTAGTATTTTTCACTTCAGAAATAGTGAAAGCACTCTGTGTGCTTGCGATATGCTGTATCGTAGTAAGTTTAGTAAGCATAAAATTGCGGTAGTCTTCCATATCTTTTACACAGATTTTAAGAATATAATCATAATCACCGCTTACATGAAAGCACTCTGTAACTTCATCGATGTTCATGATCTCTTTTTCAAACTGAAGCACAAACTCTTTTTTATGCTGAGTAAGTTTTACATGACACAGAACAATAAAGTTTTTGTCAATTTTAGTTTTGTCTAAAATCGCTGAGTATTTTGAAATCACTCCATTATTATCCAGCTTTCTTATGCGTTCATAAACAGCAGTTATGGATAATCCGAGTTTATACGAGAGTTCTTTGGTAGTTTGCTTGCAGTCCTGCTGCAGAAAAAGCAGCAGCTTTTTATCTGTTTCGTCAAATTGCATAGATAATTTTTTGGTTAAATTTAATGAAATTAAATTTAATAAACTTTTTGTCACCATATTTTCAATTTTATAGATTTATAATCTAAATTTCAATCAACGTATTGTAAAAACATTATAAAATATTCATTTTTAAACAAAAAAAATATGGATCATTTTAGTGCAGCTAATGAAATACAGGATTTGCAGTATTTTGGAGAATTTGGAGGGGTAAATCCATCCATTTCAGACAGTTCTACATACACATTTCTTTCTGCCAAAACCATGTTTGATACATTTGAAGGAAATGCAGATGGCTGTTATCTGTATTCGCGGCACTCTTCCCCGATGAATCTTTATCTTTCCCAAGCTTTGGCAAAAATGGAAAATACAGAAACTGCGAATGTTACAGCTTCCGGAATGGGCGCAATCACTTCCGTTCTTATGCAGATCTGTAAAAGCGGAGATCACATTATTTCCAGCCGGACAATTTATGGCGGAACTTATGCTTTTCTGAAAAATTTCCTCCCTCCTTTCAATATTGATACTACATTCGTATATATCAATAATTTCGAATCGATCGAAAATGCCATTCGTCCGACGACAAAGATCATTTATTGCGAAAGTGTGAGCAATCCACTTCTGGAAATTGCTGATCTCAGACAACTTTCGATACTGTGCAAAAAACATAATTTAAAACTTATAGTAGACAATACTTTTTCTCCGCTTTCCATTTCACCGGCTCTTTTAGGTGCTGATATTGTCATTCACAGTTTAACTAAATTTATTAATGGTAGCAGTGATACGGTTGGCGGAGTTTATTGTTCTACACAGGAATTTATTGACAACACTAAAAATGTGAATAACGGAGCATGTATGCTTTTGGGTCCGACAATGGACAGTTTCAGATCAGCAAGTATCTTAAAAAATCTCCGAACCCTTCATATCAGAATGAAGCAGCACAGTTATAATGCGATGTATCTTGCTGAACGGTTTGAAAATGACGGACTGAAAGTCTCCTATCCGGGTTTAGTATCCCACAGGAATCATGCGCTGATGAAAAGTATGATGCAGAAAGAATACGGTTTTGGAGGGCTTCTAACCATTGATGCCGAAACGACTGAAAAAGCAAACGAACTGATGGAAATGATGCAGCGTGAAAACCTCGGATACCTTGCAGTAAGTTTAGGATTTTATAAAACATTGTTCTCATGTTCCGGAAGCTCCACTTCATCTGAAATTCCTGAAGAAGAACGCGAAGCGATGGGCATCTCTGACGGTCTGATACGATTTTCCATAGGCCTAGATCACGATATAGAGCGTACCTATCAGAAAATGAAAGAATGCATGCGCAAAACAGATATATTACACCATGAAACTATTTATACATCTTGATTACCAGATGCTGTTGACTTCAACAGCATCTTTTTTAAAAATACCTGTAAGATAAGAAGCACTATTATAAATTTATTAACTGACCATCTTAATATTTAATTTCTATGAAAATGTTTCGGAAAAGCTTCTTCAGGTTTCATTCTGAAAACATTGAGTAATATCCATGATTTTAAAAACCCGTAACCGTAAGAAAACATCTGAATGTAAGTGGAAATAACTGCCATTCCTGCAATGGCAATATTTTTCGTAACGATCAGTGCATGAATAAGAACCATGAATGTATAGAGCCCATAAAATGCTAAAACAGTTCCTCTTCCAAGAATAAAGTATTCGATAAATCCTAAAATATATCCTAAGAAAAATAAAGTCGGAAAAGCAAAAGAAATTTTCACATATTTAGGATGTCTCTGATTCAGAATTGGTCTCGCACAGCCAAACTGGTAAATCTGCTTTGAAAACTTTCCGAAATCAACACGGCGTTTGTGATAGACTGCAATAGTATCAAAAAAGGCAGTCGTAAAACCATTTTCCCAAAGCGTCATCGATAAATCAGGATCTTCACCAATTCTCATTTCAGAAAAACCGCCAACCTGATTAAAGACCGCTCTCTTTACTCCCATATTGAAACTTCTGGGTTGAAATTTTGAAACCGCTTTTTTATTTCCACGAATACCACCGGTAGTGAAGACTGACGTCATTGAATAAGAGATTGCTTTCTGCATCAGATTAAAGCCTCTGTGAGCCTTATCCGCTCCACCAAAAGCGTCACACGGAATGGTAAGAATATCTTTCTTAATATTCTGAATATAATCTTTTTCTACAATCACATCACTGTCAACAAATACCAGCCATTCGCCGGAAGCACGTTTAGAACCATAATTCCTTGATAAACCAGGTCCTGAATTATCCTTCCTGAAATATTTAATATCCAAAATACCATCGAAACTGTGAACAGTTGGTTTTAAATCAATTAAAGAACCGTCATCAACAATGATAATTTCAAAAATCTTATCCGTCTGAAAGGTCAGCGAATTGAGAAGCTCGAAAAGTTCGTCTCTTCGGTTAAAAATGGCAACGATAATGGATATGGTTGGATTCAATTTATTTCAATTTAAAAACTAAACAAATTTGATCTAAAATATATATACAAAACAAGTGCAGTCAACAATAAAATAAGTGATCCACTGAAAAATACACATGTGAAAAAGCATCTGAAATAATAAAGATCCAGTTGATAAAGTAAAAAAAAGACAGTAAAAGAAAGAGTGAGCCCAAATGCAGAACAGATAATAACAGCCTGCAACAAATTCTAATTCGGCAAAGGATTTTTAAATACGATAAAGAACAAAATGGAGGCAATTACCAAAAAAGCCTCCACTCCACAATTCAAATGTATATTTTGATTTTCTCCTGATTTTTTTCGCATTATTATTAAAATCTGACGAGGTATGATTTGCCAAAAGACAAATGAAATCAATGATACCTTCAATAATTTCAAAAATATTCAGTGACATTTTTACTCTTCCTTATTCTCCAGTTTATGCACCTTCTTCGTCCCTTCATACATTTCATACTGCAGAAACCTGGTTTCCAGTTTTCCGTTAAAAAGCTTGATCTTTCTTGAAGGCCGCAATCCGATTTTTTTCGGTGCATCAAGATCTGAAGAGATCAGCCACGCTAACGTATTTGGATAATTCGTTTTAAAAGTATCTCCGATTTTCTTGTAGAAATCATCATCATTGATAGAAATTCTCTCGTCATACGGAGGATTGAAAACCATCAGTAAAGGGAACATATCTTTTTTGGTATCAAAGAAATTTTCTCTTCTTACCTCAATTACATCTTCCATTTCTGCAGATTCTACATTAGTCCTTGCTGCATCAAGCATCCTGCCGTCGATATCGTAACCTACAATTTTTCCGTGGAATTCTCTTATCCTGTCTACCCGATGCTGTTTGATTGTTGCAAACAGATCTTCATCATAATTTTTCCAGTTCTGGAAAGCAAATCCTCTTCTGTACAACTGTGCGGGTAAATCCATTGCGATCATTGCAGCTTCAATCAAAAGCGTTCCTGAACCGCACATCGGATCAAGAAAATTTCCCTTGCCGTCCCAGCCTGCCAGCTGAAGCATCCCGCTTGCCAGAACTTCATTGATCGGGGCTTCACCCTGTTCTCTCCTGTACCCTCTTTTAAATAAAGCATCACCTGAGGAATCCAGGGAAATCGTCACCAATTCTCTGTCGATATGAAGATGGAATTTAATATCCGGAGATTTCGTCTCAATGTTAGGTCTTTTCCCGTATTTATTCTGGAAATAATCTACAATTGCATCTTTCATTTTAAAGGTCATGAACTGAGAATGACTAAATCTTTCAGAATTAACTGTAGAATCTATGGCAAAAGTCTGATGGACATCCATAAATTCATCCCATTCAAATTTGAATAGCCTGTCATAGTATTTTGTTTCATTATACGCTTTGAATTCATCAATCGGCACAAGAATTTTTAAAGCTGTTCTTGCAGAATAATTGATTTTATAAAGAAAACCTAAATCTCCCTCGCAATTGACTGCCCGATTTTTAAGTTCAACGTTTCTTCCGCCCAGTTTTTTGATTTCTTCACCCAAAACTGTTTCTAATCCGAAGAATGTTTTTATCTGAATTTTGATATTTTCTGTATCCATAAGTTGTAATTAAAAGATTTAACCATTTAAAAATTAAAGAATTAGCGTTTCGTTTTATTAGTAAATTGAATTTTTCAATACCTTAATATTTAAAATACTTTTCTTTTAACACCGCAAATTTAGTTATTTTTGCATTATGGAATGGTTTGAATCTTGGTTTGATACGCCTTATTATCATTTGCTTTACAGTAACAGAGACTACACAGAAGCAGAAAACTTCATCACAAAACTCACTCAGGAGCTTCAGCTGCCTCAATCTTCAAAAATAATTGACCTTGCGTGCGGAAAAGGAAGACACTCAGTTTTCCTCAATAAATCAGGCTATGATGTGCTTGGTTTAGATCTTTCTCAGCAAAGTATTGAGTTTGACAAACAATTTGAGAATGAAAGTTTAAATTTCAAAGTTCATGATATGAGGGATCCTATCGATTCTAAACCAGTAGATGCTGTTTTCAATCTCTTTACCAGCTTTGGATATTTTGACAGAGAATCTGATGACAGGAATGTCTTTAAATCAGTTTACAGCGCTTTGAAATCAGAAGGTTATTTTGTTTTAGATTACCTGAATGAAGAGTACGTGACACGAACTATAGTACCTGAAACTACTATCCATAGGGAAGGTATTGATTTTTATGTTTCTAAAAAGATTGAAGGCAGACATATTATCAAAGATATTTGGTTCGAAATTGACGGAGAAAAAAAACATTTTTTTGAAAAAGTAAAGCTCCATACTTTAGAAACGATTGAAAACTATGCATCGGAATGCGGCTTTGAAAGAATAAAAATTTGGGGCGATTATCTGCTGAATGATTTTGAAAAAGAAATTTCACCACGTTGTATTAATTTATTTAAGAAAAAGTAACTCAGAATTGCAATGAAGCTCAATATAGTTTTCATGGTTGTGACTCTAAGTTCTTTATTTGCTGGAATGAAATTTGGATTTACAGACAGTCACACATCTCCACTACTTTGTTATTTCTGGCGTATTGTTATTCATTGGAACTATTTTTTTAAGAACACCTTTAAAGATAAATACAGATGTCCAGTTCACATTGTTTTTACAGTTCTAAATTTATCAGTTGTTCTGTATTGTTTACTATAGCCTTTTATTTAAAATGATTATAATATTATTAATTTTAAGCGTTATTGCCGGTGTTTTACTTGGAAAATTCTTTGGTAAAAAAGAGCAGTTTGCGAAAAACCTGTTGATTTTAAGCGCCGGTTTTCTGATTACCATCTGCCTTAACGAAGTTTTTCCTCAGGTGTATGCCTCTGACGTGAGTAAAAACCTTGGCATCTTTGTGATTGGTGGAGTATTGCTTCAAATGATTCTTGAAGCTCTAACCAAAGGTTTTGAACATGGACATTTTCATCATCATAATGAAAGCGGAAATATTCTGCCTGCCGCATTAATGGTTGGGCTTTTTATTCATGCATTTATTGAAGGAATTCCTTTGGCGAACGAAACCAATCCCTGGTCACCTTATCTGTTAGGAATTCTGTTTCATAATCTACCGATTTCGTTTATTTTGGGGGCATTTTTATTTAACCGGTCAGGAACAAAAACTTCTTATCCCTCAATGCTGATTGTTGCATTATTTGCTCTGGCATCTCCCATGGGAGTGGTATTAGGTAATTATTTCAATCCGGAATGGCAGCCGTATTTCTTAGCTATTGTAGGAGGTATCTTTCTTCATATATCTTCTGTGATCATCTTTGAGAGTAATAAAAATCACAATATTAACTGGTCTAAAATAGGGCTGGTTATTCTCGGGGTCTCTTTAGCTTTACTGATGCATCTTTTTCATACGCATCCTTATAATCATTCTCATTAAAATAGTGGTGCCATATCAATGATGATAGTTGGAATTCAGTATCTGTTGATAAACAGACAGTATTTTATTCTGAAAATTTATTTATTAACCCATCGATAAAAGTCTGTTGATTTCAGATAATAATAAAGGCTTCGAAATCAATCGAAGCCTTTATTATTTATTTAATCAGAAAGGTATGATTAAAATTTCCATCCAATGGTAAAGAAGAAATTATTTCTTATGTTTTTCACATCTGAAACAACCGAATTAGGAGTGGTTACATCAAAATCTCCCGAATAGTATCCTGTATTGTAACTATTAAATTCGTATCCCGCCAAAAATGGATTTTTGTATTCAGAACTGATATTCTGATATGCTGCATCAACATAAAATTGGCCAAAATCATATCCTATACCTGCACCGATAGTACTTCTGTCTCCTAAAATAAAGTTACTGAAATTATTATCTGCAACCGTTCCGTTATTAGAGAAGGCACTTATGGTAACATTGTCAAATGGACTTGATGCATAAGAATAACCTCCTCTTAATCTGAAAGCCTTGATTCTGTATTCAGCACCTACTTTTATTTCTGATAGATTTTTATAGTTATCGCTGAAGAAAGAGTTAAGTTCTGTTTCTGCTACCCCCTGAACTTTATATTTCGGTTTTGACAGTCCTAGCGTATAATCAACATTTATTGCAAAATTCTTATTAGGAACAAATGCACCACTTACGGTTGCTTTCATAGGAGATCTGAATGTTCTGTCTTCGACAAAATTATCATAATAGATTCCGTCTGCGCCATCATAATAATCTCTGTATGCTCTGTCGACAGACCACCAGGTAGGTGTTTCTATTGAAGCTCCCAATCTCAACTGATTGCTCACTTTACCGATCACCCCTAATGTACCGGAGAAACCACTTGATTTTTCAGAATACGGGGTATATTGCTTATCATAGGTGGCTACCGAATTATCTAAATTCAGTCCTAAAACAGCACTGTCATACTGCTCCATATCAACTCCATGCATATTAATACTGGCTCCAAAATATAAAGCGTTGTTATAATTGGCACCTACACCAATATTAAATTGAGTCTGCGTACCATATCTGTTATATGCATGACCTAAGTAGGATACATTTCCAACTACATTATTTCCAGCCTGATCAACTAAATTTTTAGCAATAGAAATATTTGAATTTCCAGGTGATTCTATATAATTTTCAATGGATGTTGTGGATATATTTGCAGCTACATTAATAAACTTCCAAGGTGTTTCGGTCATTAACTGAAAAGTTGCCAAACCGTTTACATTTCCGACATTGAATTTATTGATTGTATAATCAACAGATGAGCCGGCTAATGAAGAAGTGTTTTTATTATTAGTAACTGATAGTGTTCCTGAAACATCACTGGCGATAGCAACCCCAATACCAGCAGGATTGGTCATCAGTGAAGTACCGTCACCTCCCAAAGCTCCATTCGAGCCTACCATCGCATTAAACTTTGAATTACCTGTCATAGGTATATTAGAATATACATCAACAGAGTTTCTGATCACTGAAATATCCTGAGCCTGCACAAAGAATGCTGCAGAAATACTCATAATTACTAAAGATTTTTTTAACATTATGTATTGATCGTTATTGAGTTTATAAATTATCTGCCACCGGATCTGAATCCGCCGCCACCGCCACCGGATCTCATTCCACCGCCTCCGGAAGAACCACCGGATCTGAATCCGCCTCCTCCGCTGCTGCCGGAATTGAAGCCTCCTGATCTGAATCCGCCGTTATCTGAAGGTCTCATACCACCGTCGTTTCTGTATCTTGGTTGAGACTGTTGATTATAGTTTGGTCTTTGCTGCTGATAATTAGGATTTCTAACTCCTGACTGGTTTCTAAAACCGCCATTCATCGTTCCCTGTCTGAAGCCGCCATTAGCTGTCCCCTGTCTGAAGCCGCCATTGTTATTTCTGAATCCCTGACCCTGTCCATTTCTGAAACCGGAATTGTTGCTTCCGTTTCTAAAACCTGAGCCGTTGCTGTTATATCTGTTTATACCGGTAGTGTTATTGGTAAATCCTCTGCCGTTTGCTCCACTTCTTCTGTAGGAAAGCCTGTTATAGTTTCCACCCCAATAGCCACCATATCCCCAATTACCATAACCGTATCCACCCCAGTAAGGGTTATACAGTCCCCAATAAGGAGAGTTCCATCCCATTCCCCAGTATGGACTGAATCCGCCACCCCAGCCCCAGGAATTTCCCCAACCGAAAGACATTCCCATGCCCCAGCCGGATCCCATTCCCCAGTATGGACTGAATCCACCCCAGCCCCAAGGTGAGCCCCAGCCCATTCCCATACCCCAACCCCAGGAGTTGTCGTATACGTTAGTCTGGCTTCCTGCGAAATTACCCCAATCAGAATCTGTGGCATTACCGTAGTTTGCATCACTCCATTCATTATATCTGTTATTGTATTCCTGGGAATTGATCTGAGAATTTTCTACAATACTTGATTGCGGATAGTATTCATAATAATCTCCTACTCTGTTTCCCTGATCTCCATTAATGATCACCCCTTCCGGCAGTGTATCTTTATTAGGATCATAATATACGCCGTCGGTCTCACTGTAACCACCTACCTGTGCACCGCAAGACATTAATAGTAAACCACTTGAAACAGCTAAAATCCCTTTGGACCTCAGCATACCAAGTAAATTTTTATGTATATTTCTTTTCATGATAATGTAAAAATTTTTAATTTAAATTATATTTGCATTCTGTACCAAAAATATACCAAATTATTGGTAAGAAATATCTATCAAAAATAGATTTTTATTTTTAGATTACAATAAAAGACAAAAGTTAAAAATATTAAAAAAAAATTAATGGCAAAATTAACCTCAAGAAGCGAAGATTACAGTAAATGGTATAATGAATTGGTTGTAAAGGCAGATTTAGCTGAAAACTCAGGTGTGAGAGGATCAATGGTTATCAAACCTTACGGCTATGCAATCTGGGAAAAGATGCGTGATGAAATGGACAGAAGATTTAAAGAAACCGGTCACGTCAACGCCTACTTCCCTCTTTTTGTTCCCAAAAGTTTATTTGAGGCCGAAGAAAAGAATGCGGAAGGTTTTGCCAAAGAATGTGCTGTTGTCACCCATTACCGTTTAAAAAATGACCCTGACAATCCAGGAAAATTAATTGTTGATCCTGAAGCAAAATTAGAGGAAGAACTGATTGTTCGTCCTACTTCTGAAGCAATTATCTGGAATACATACAAAGGATGGATTCAATCTTACAGAGATTTACCTATACTGATCAATCAATGGGCAAATGTTGTTCGTTGGGAAATGAGAACCCGTTTATTTTTAAGAACCTCAGAATTCCTCTGGCAGGAGGGGCACACTGCTCACGCAACAAAAGATGAGGCTCTGGAAGAAGCAGAAAAAATGAATAACGTCTATGCTGATTTTGCAGAAAAATTCATGGCGATGCCAGTTGTGATGGGAGTCAAAACGCCTTCTGAAAGATTTGCAGGAGCGGATGACACGTACTGTATCGAAGCATTGATGCAGGATGGAAAAGCACTTCAGGCCGGTACTTCCCATTTCTTGGGACAGAATTTCGCAAAAGCATTTGATGTAAAATTCACCAATAAAGAAGGGAAAATAGAACATGCGTGGGCAACCTCGTGGGGAACTTCTACCCGTTTGATGGGTGCTTTGATCATGACCCATTCTGATGATTTCGGTTTGGTTTTACCTCCAACACTAGCTCCTATACAGGTGGTGATTGTTCCTATTTTCAAAGGCGAGGAACAATTGAGCCAAATCAGCGAAGTGGCATTAGAAATCCAGAATAAATTAAAACTTAAAGGAATCTCGGTAAAATTCGACAACGACACACAAAACAAACCGGGATGGAAATTTGCTGAATACGAACTGAAAGGAGTGCCTGTAAGAATTGCAATGGGACAAAGAGATTTGGAAAACAAATCAGTTGAAATTGCAAGAAGAGATACCCTTACCAAAGAAACCCGTCCTTTAGAGGGATTAGATTCTTACCTCGAAGATCTATTGAAAACGATTCAGGAAGATATGTACAAGAAAGCTTTCAACTTCAGAAAAGACAACATCACGAAAGTCGATTCATATGAAGAATTTAAAAAAGTTTTGGAAGAAAAAGGCGGCTTTATCTATGCGCATTGGGACGGAACTGATGAAGAGGAAGCACAGATTAAAGAAGAAACCAAAGCTACGATCAGATGTATTCCTGCTGATGATGATATTGAAGAAGGTGTTTCAATGATTTCAGGCAAACCATCTAAAAGACGTGTACTATACGCAAAAGCATATTAAAAATCAATTATTTACCATTAACAAATCTTTAGAAATCCCCATGATTTTTAAAGATTTTTTTTTGAAATTAACATTTGGATAGATTTTTGTTTAAGTTTATACTACATTAATCTCAAATAATTTATTATGTCATTAAACATCATCGATTTAATTAAGGGACAGCTTGGTTCTGCGTTAGTAACTCAGGCTGCATCGCAATTGGGCGAAAGTGAATCCGGTATTTCAAAAGCTATCGGAGGCCTGTTACCTGCAGTCGTAGGAGGATTAGCAAATAATTCAAACAATCCGGCTGTATTGGACGCAATCTCAAACGCCCCTTCTCGGGGAGTATTGGGAAATCTCTTAGGTTTGGCATCAGATAATACATGGGTACAGGGTTTATTAACATCAATTTTTGGTGATAAATTAAGCGGTTTGGTAAATTCTATTGCTACCTATGCAGGAATAAGTAATAATTCTTCAGCTTCGTTACTTAACTTAGTGACGGGAGCGACAATAGGCTCAGTAGGAAAATATGCAGCTGATAACAACCTTGATCGAGCAGGGATTTCAGGTTTACTGAATGACCAGAAAGGTATTGTATCATCATTGTTACCAGCAGGTCTTTCTTTAGCATCTCTTAATGTAGGAGACTGGGCAAAAGGATACAAGTTTGACAATGATAATGATACCATTAAAACCACACCTACAACTCCTCTTCCTGATCCGGTGCATCACGAAGAAAAAAAGATTGAAGTAACTAAAAGTGTAGCTGATGGCGGAACTTTCCCCGACAGACCTACAGCTGCTTCAGACGGAGGATCTATCTGGAAATGGCTACTGCCTTTATTATTACTGATTGCTGCTGCTTATTTTTTATGGAAGCAGTGTGAGAAAAAAGAAACAACAACCACAACCACTGTTGCAGGTGACACTTTAAGTACATCAAATGATACTTCATCAATGCAGAATGATACTGCAGCAACGATGACCAGTACAAGAGTAGATGAAAATATCGATCTAAACGGTACCTCATTAAAAGGGTATGAAGGAGGAATGGAAGATAACATGATCTCTTTTCTGAAAAGCGGTGCTTACGTAAGTGCGGCTGATGATGCAGCTTTAAAGGATAAATGGTACGACTTTGATCATGTAAACTTTAAAATGGGAAGTGCTTCGGAACTGGAAGCTGGTTCACAAGGTCAGTTAGAAAATTTAGTTGCAATACTTAAAGCATATCCTGATGCTAAAATTAAAATTGGCGGATACACTGACAAAGTGGGTAACGAAGCTGCTAATGTAAAACTTTCAGGAGAAAGAGCTAGTTATATTAAAGACTGGTTAGCTAAACAGGGTGTAGGATCTCAGGTCTTGGGAGCAGAAGGCTACGGTGGAAAATTTGCTACTGTTGATGCAGGTGCTTCAGATGCAGAAAGAGCTGTTGACAGAAAAATGTCTGTAAGATTCGCTAAATAATTTTTTTAGACAAATATTGATCCCGAAAAATATTTTTTCGGGATTTTTTTGTGAATTTCAATTTCATTTCATTTATTTAATTAAATTTGTTAGTCATTTCTAACAATCATGAATTTACTATGAAAAATGCCTGGCGTAAAGAAAATACCTCCAATTCACTGCCGGAGGTCTTTTCATCGATTTCCATTCCTAAAAAATCAGGTTTCTGGAGAAAATACCTGGCATTTGCCGGTCCCGGATTGATGGTAGCGGTAGGTTATATGGATCCCGGTAACTGGGCAACCGATATTGCGGGTGGCTCACAGTTTGGGTATACCTTACTTTCAGTCATTCTTATTTCCAATATTTTCGCCATGGTTCTGCAGCATCTGTCTGTAAAACTTGGAGTGGTAACTGAAAGAGATCTTGCACAGGCCTGCAGAGATCATTTTAAACCAACCACTAATTTCATTCTCTGGATATTTTGCGAAATTGCCATTGCCGCCTGTGACTTGGCGGAAGTCATCGGTTCTGCAATTGCTTTAAATTTATTATTTGGAATTCCACTGACGTGGGGGATTGTAATTACTACAATTGATGTTCTGATCATTCTGCTTCTTCAGGCAAAAGGTTTCCGCTGGATAGAAAGTATTGTGGCGGGATTGATGTTTATCATTCTGGTTTGTTTCGGATATGAAATAATTATTTCCCAACCTGAGATCAATGCAATTTTGGGAGGACTGATTCCTCAGAAAGAGATCATCACCAACCCGGCAATGCTGTACATCGGGATTGGTATTTTGGGAGCCACGGTAATGCCCCACAATTTATACCTGCACAGCAGTATTGTGCAGACAAGGGATTATACAAGGGACAAGGAGGGTAAAAAGGAAGCCATAAAATTTGCTACTTTAGACAGTACCGTTTCCCTTTTACTTGCTTTTTTTATCAATGCTGCTATCTTAATTCTGGCAGCTGCAACTTTTCATACCACGGGCAATGAGCACATTGCTGACATTCATGATGCCTATAAAATGCTGACTCCCATCTTAGGAGCGTCCATGGCAAGTATTGCTTTTGCAATTGCATTATTAGCTTCCGGACAGAACTCGACATTGACAGGGACTCTTGCAGGACAAATCGTCATGGAAGGATTTTTAAATATCCGGTTGAAACCATGGCTGAGAAGATTAATTACAAGATTGATTGCTGTAATTCCGGCACTGATTGTTACAGTTTTATATGGCGAACAGGGAACAACCGATCTTTTAGTGTTAAGTCAGGTCATTTTATCCATGCAGCTCAGTTTCGCTGTCGTTCCTTTGGTGATGTTTACCAGCGATAAAGGAAAAATGGGGGATTTTGTCAACAAACCCTTTCTCAAAGTTTGTGTGTGGATAATCACTGTTGTCATCATTATTCTGAATCTGTATCTTCTTTATCAGACTTTCTTCGGCGAATAGTCGTATAATCAGTGACTACTTTGATAACGACCACCTATCAACATTAAATTTTAATTGTAAAGAATAAGTATTCACAGATTCAATGGTTGACTTAGTGTCTGGAAGAAATTGACAGATGATTGTTAACAAATCACAGTATCTCTGCCTAAATGTCCTGATTCTTTCTTTGGCAAAATCTTTGACAAACATGTTTTATAAAAAGTTATTGAAACATGGAAAATCAGGATATCAACGAAGAAAACATCAATAATCAGGAAGAAAACAGTCCTCAGACTGAAGCAACAACAGAAGAAAATGTGACAGAAGTACCGACTGCAGAAGAACTTTTGGCAGTGGAAAAAGACCGTTACATCAGATTATATGCTGAGTTTGAAAATTACAAAAAGAGAACTTCAAAAGAGAAAATGGAATTCTTCACTTATGCCAATCAGGAAATGATGGTTTCGATGCTGGGTGTTCTGGATGATTTTGAAAGAGCTTTAAAGGAAATTGCCAAAAACGGAAACCCTACAGACCTTCAGGGTGTTGAACTGATTTATCAGAAATTCAAAAATAAACTGACTGAGAAAGGCTTAAAAATCATGGAAGTAAAAGCAGGTGATACTTTTAATGTAGACTTCCACGAAGCGATTACTCAAATCCCTTCACCATCTGAAGATTTAAAAGGTAAAATTGTAGACGTGATCGAAACAGGATACACTTTAGGTGACAAAGTGATCCGTTTTGCAAAAGTTGTAACAGGAAACTAAAATTCATTAATGATAAATGATAAGTGATGTTTGATTTTAAATCAATTATCATTCATCAATCATCAATTATAATTATATATGTCAAAGAGAGATTATTACGAGGTTCTTGAGGTCAGCAAATCTGCGAGTGCCGACGAAATAAAGAAAGCATACCGAAAAATGGCTATCAAATATCACCCTGATAAAAATCCTGGGGATAAAGAGGCTGAAGAAAAATTCAAGGAAGCAGCAGAAGCTTATGAAGTTCTAAGTGACGACAACAAAAAAGCCCGTTATGACCAGTATGGGCATGCAGGAGTTGGCGGTGCAGGTGGATATGGAGGCGGCTTCGGTGGAGGCGGCATGAATATGGAAGATATATTCAGTCAGTTCGGTGATATTTTCGGTGGTGGTTTTGGAGGATTCGGCGGTGGCGGTGGAGGCCGTCAGCAGGTGAAAGGGTCTAATTTAAGAATCCGCATCAAGCTGAATCTTGAAGAGATGGTGAACGGAACCCAAAAAACTCTTAAAGTAAAAAAAATGAAGATGGCGGAAGGTGCCACTTCAAAAACCTGTCCTACATGTAACGGAGCCGGAGTCCAGATGAAGGTGATGAACACGATGTTTGGACAGATGCAGACACAGACTACCTGTGGAACCTGTCAGGGAATCGGTAAAGTTGCTGATAAGATCCCTGCCGGAGCTAATGCTCAGGGTCTGATCAAAGATGAGGAGGAAATATCAATCAACATTCCTGCCGGTGCAAGAGATGGGATACAACTCAATGTAAGAGGTAAAGGTAATGATGCTCCTTTTGGAGGAATACCGGGAGACCTTCTCGTGATTGTAGAAGAAGAGGTTGACAAAACCATTAAAAGGGAAGGTGATAATCTTCATCAGGAACTTTATGTTTCTTTTGCTGAAGCAGCTCTAGGAACTAAAAAAGAAATTCCTACTGTGGGCGGAAAAGTAAAAATCACTGTTGATGCCGGAACGCAGTCCGGAAAAATCCTGAGACTGGCAGGAAAAGGCTTACCGAGTATTGACAGCTATGGAAAAGGTGATATGTTTATACACATCAATGTATGGACTCCTCAGACACTGAATAAAGAGCAAAAAGACTTTTTTGAAAAACAGATGGCCAGTGGTGACATGGTTGCAGAACCATCCGGTAAGGAAAAAACTTTTTTTGATAAAGTGAAAGATTTATTCAATTAAAATATGGAAGAGACTTTGCAGAAAGTCTCTTTTTCACTTCATTTGTATAATTAATTTTTAATATCTTTAAGGTAGCAATTCAAAATGAACTATCAACTTCAACTTCGTACGCCAGATTCTAAAGGTAATCTTGTTTTTAATACAATATTCTTTGATTCATTCAAAGTAAATATCGTAGAGAGATATTATGGCCTCGTTCCAAAATCTTGCGACGTTTTATTTAAAGTCAGAACCTTGGATGATCAACTCATCAAAAGAAAAGACGGGCATGTGAAATTCAGGATCAAAGATGACGACTACATCATCTATAAAAACTTATTGAAAGTTTTGGGATCATATGAGTATAAAAATAAATTAATCAGCCGTAACGATGCGCAACAAGACTTCGTTCATTTTATTTTGAGGCTGGTAATTATGAATTATAATTTAAACTAAACCTTTTCCTGTTTATACCATCCTTTAAAAATTTAATTTTATGAAAGGATGGATATACTTTTACCATATTGTGCAATCGATTGCTCAAAGAAGGATCCATAGTAATGTCTTTCTCACTCTCCATGAGAAAAAATAACGGGTGAATGCAATTGGTTATCTTTCCGAACCCTTTAATTTAAGAGGTGAAATTCTGACACCTGCTGTTGGCTGGACACCCCATTACAGATCGTTGAATTGATAAATATGCTATTTTTTTCAATTCTAGCAAGTCTCAGGTAAGAAAAGTTATTTGCAAATTTTAAAAGTACAGGAACTGAATCATGACCAAAAACAGTCATATTAACCAATGAATGGAAATGATTAAAGTTTATAGTATATATTTCAATTTTCTATTGAGAGATACCAATCCAAAACTTAGCGGAATTAAAATCAATAAGAAGATAAGGATTTTAAAAGATTGTATCTCCGTGTAAAAATCAGATTTCATGATCAGCGGGTGAACAACATAGATGGCTGTGGAAAGATTCGCTAAAATCTTTGAAGTCGTTTTAATATAAATACTTTGACAGTATAAAAATATCAGAGGACAGGTAAAAACCAGAGAGAACAGAACATCTGTACTCTCCTTACTTATCTCATTGTAATTGAAAAAAGCTTCTCCAATAACACAAGAGACAGACAAAATAACCAAAAGAAATGAATTTCTATATTTTGAAATAGCAATATGATGCTTATTGATTAAAAAACCTACTGTTAAGAAAGGAAAACATACAAAAAGAAAGTTGCGGTACAGCAGATACATATTCAAAACCGGATCTTTTCCATCTTTGAAGTAGTGCATATTTCCTAAGACCTGAACGGCATAACCGAGCAGGAACAGAGAGATAGCAGTGGTAATAAGCAGTACCGAACTTTGATTTTTTAAAAGATAAAGTATAATTCCTGAAAAAAAAGTTCCGATCAGGTACCATAAGTGGTGATACCCAAAAATAACGGTCAATATAATCTTCTCACTGTCTTTCCAGTACGAAAAATAAACAGCCATCCATATTGAATACAGCAAAAATGTTCTGAAAAGCCATTTCTTCAGTTTTTTCGGTTGATCAATATGAAAGAAATAATACCCAGTAATCACTAAAAAAACCGGTACTGCAATTCTGAACAGTCCGTTAACCAGAATATAACCTAAAACAGGATAAGAATCTTTCAGTAGATTCATATGCAGAAACACGACAAAAAATGCCAGCACAATTTTTAAAACATCAATTGATAAATTTCTACCCATAATCTGCTGATTCAGTTTTGCAAAAGTAAATCAAAATAAACAATCCTGCTCAGATGATTCTAAGCAGGATTGTTTTATTTTATATTTAAAATTATTTTTTAGTAATTAGGGAATACACTTTTTTTCCGCCAGTGAAAAGCACTACACCAATCAGACCGCCAACAAGACCAAAAACAACCTGTTTCAAAATTGCCGGCCAGCTTGGGAGAATATGATGGAGATAGTCAACCCTGTGAGCAAAAATCTCACCTGCAACCATGATCAATGCAATGGTTCCGATAACGCCCAGGGCTTTAATAATCCATGGCAGAGCGTCAACCAACAACTGACCGAGTTTTGCTAAAAATCCTTTACCATTGCTTTTCTTGATTAATTTGAAACCGGCATCATCCATTCTTACGATCAGGGCAACAATTCCGTAAACTCCTACTGTCGCAATAAATGCTACCAGACTGACGGTTATAATCTGTGTCATCAAAGGATGTTTTTCTTCAAGAACAGTTCCCAAAGCAATAATTACAATTTCAACTGATAAAATAAAATCTGTAGTAATTGCAGACTTTACTTTTGTCTTTTCTATCAGTTCTTTATTTTCTTCCTCAACAGTTTCCTTCACCACTTCATGTCCTTCTTTTTTACGGTGAAATAAGAATTCAATAATTTTTTCCACACCCTCAAAAGCAAGATACAGGCCTCCTAAAATAAGTATGTAATTAATCGCAGGCTCGTAAAGCCAATTGAGAAGAAACACCACAGGAAGTATGATCAGCTTATTGACAAATGATCCTTTGGTGATTGCCCAAAGAACCGGAATCTCCCGTGAAGAAAGAAATCCTGTCGCCTTTTCTGCATTTACCGCAAGATCGTCTCCTAAAATACCCGCTGTTTTTTTCGTTGCCAGCTTTGCCGTGACTGCAACATCATCCATCAAGGCAGCAATATCATCTAAAATCGCAAAAAAACCAGAAGCCATAGTGTTTTAATATTTTTTTAATAGTCGTTAAAATCCTGACAAAAATAATGTTTTAATTTGATTTAAATAATTGTTTTCAGTGCAAATGCGAGCTTTTTTGATAACCTTAGAGACTGTAAATTTCCGATCGTAAGAAATATTATTTTCTTCTTATCTTTACTCTATGAAAAAGCTGATTTTTAATTACCACTTCTTTATATTAGGATTAGCAGGCGTTGTATTAAGTTCATGTAATTCAAAATTCCGGGTTTGGGTGGGAAACAATGATCAGAAAATTTATAATTTAAAATATGGTGAACATAAACGCCAGAAGATGGATATTTTCTTACCTGCAGGATATTCCCGGGACTCACCCGTCGTATTGATTTTACATGGTGGAGCATGGAAGTACGGAAGAAAAGAGCACATGATCAAAATTCAGAAAATGCTTTTTGAAAACAATATTCCAAGCATCAATATGAATTACCGGCTGGTTTCCAAAAATTTCACTTACAGGGATCAGCTGGAAGACATCCGTTCTGTGATCGGAAAGTTCAATTCCCTTGCTGAAAAAGCAGAACTGCTTCCTGATAATTACATTCTTTTAGGAGAAAGTGCAGGTGGTCATCTTGCCTTGCTGTACGGTTACCGAAATCCGGATACAATAAAAAAAATCATTTCGATGAGCGGACCGACCGATTTTTATTCACAGGAATATCTCCGTTCATTTTATTCAAAATATACTTCAGGAACTGTTCAGAAGATGGTTGGCAGCAAATTCGACAGGAAAGATGTATCGGAAGAATTCAAAAAAGCCAGTCCTGTTGCGAACATTACAAATGTTCCCACCCTTCTATTTCAGGGAAACCGGGATTTTCTGGTCAATCAGAAACAAGGGTTAGCTTTAGACTCAGCACTCACGGCTATGAATGTGCCGCACAAATTGGTTTTTATGGATAAAACCGGTCATGCACCCAGATTTTTCAGCAAAACAAAAAGAGACAGCATCATTTATCCCAATATTCTGGAATGGATAAAAAAATAGCCCGCAGAACTGCAGGCTATTTTCTATATCTCAAATATATTATTTTTCTTTATCGATCAGATCTTCCAGTACTTCGTCCTCTACCTTCGGATCTTCTTTTGGCGCTCCGAACATAAATTTAAGAATAACAGGAACCGTGGTAACCAGCACAATAATAATGATAATGAATTCTAATTTTTCTTTTAAATTAATTCCGAACTGATCTAAGAATAATTTATCTAAATAGTGACCTGCAAAGATCAGAATGAATGACCAAAGTACACCTCCAATAATGTTATCTCTGAGGAATGCTTTTTTATCCATTTTGACAATTCCTGCAACAATCGGCATAAATGTTCTGACAACGGGTAAAAATCTTGCCATAATAATGGCTAAAGCACCATTTTTTTCAAAGAAATCATGTGCCTGGTAAAGATATTTTTTCTTGAAGAGCATGGTATCTTTCCTGTTGTACAGAGCAGGACCTGCTTTGTGGCCAAACCAATACCCTACCTGATTACCTATGATGGCAGCAACCGCTACAGCGCCTGCAAGAATAGTCGTGTCTAAGAAGTCACTTCCGGTAGATCCAAAGGTCTCTTTGATGATATCAACAGCATAGATTCCGGATACGAAAAGCAGTGAATCTCCCGGAAGGAAGAACCCTACAAATAACCCCGTTTCAGCGAAAACAATAAATAAAATCAGCCAAAAACCACCCATCTTGATGTACAGCTCCGGGTTTAATAAATCTTTCCAACTATTGATATCTTCCATAAAAAATCCTATCTCACAAAAATAAGCTTAATACTGTTCAGTAGGAAATTTATTAGCATATTTTAACGAAAATTCAAACATGATATTTTATAGGTCGAGGTCATCATCAGAAACAGCCGTTCCGTCAGCCATTAAAAATGCTTTAAGGAATGGGGTGAGGTTTCCGTTCATGACCGCTTCAACATCTGAAGTTTCATGTCCTGAGCGCACATCTTTTACAAGTTTATAAGGGTGCATCACATAATTTCTTATCTGGCTTCCCCACTCTATTTTCATTTTGCCAGCTTCGATTTCATTCCGTGCCTTTAGCCTTTCTTCCAGTTCCATTTCGTACAGTCTGGATTTCAAAAGTTGCATGGCTTTCTCTTTATTCTGAAGCTGAGAACGTGATTCTGAGTTTTCAATGATGATTCCACTCGGAGCATGACGGAGACGAACGGCAGTTTCTACCTTGTTCACATTCTGTCCACCGGCTCCGGAACTCCGCATTGTTTCAAAAGATATATCTGCAGGATTAATATTAATTTCAATCGTATCATCTACCAATGGATAAACATACACAGACACAAAACTCGTATGACGTTTTGCATTGGAATCAAAAGGAGAAATCCTTACCAGTCTGTGAACACCATTCTCCCCTTTCAGGTACCCGAAAGCATATTCACCGTCGATTTCCAAGGTAACTGTTTTTACACCGGCAACTTCACCTTCCTGATAATTAAGTTCTTTGATTTTATACCCCTGCTTTTCCGCCCACATATTGTACATTCTCATCAGCATTGCGGCCCAGTCACAGCTTTCAGTCCCTCCGGCACCTGCGGTGATCTGAAGTACGGCAGAAAGTTCGTCCCCTTCATTGGAAAGCATATTTTTGAATTCGATATTCTCAATTTTTTCCATTAAAACAGGAAAACTTTCATCCAGTTCCTTTTCAGAATCCGGATCTTCTTTTGCAAATTCCATCAGAACCTGCAGATCCTCAAACTGCGTGTTGATTTCTTCAAAATCTTCCACCCATTTTTTCTTAGAACGCAGCTGCTTAAGGAAGATCTCAGCGGTTTTAGGATTATCCCAAAATTCCGGAGCGGCGGTCTTCTCATCATCATTGGATATTTCTATCTTCTTTTTGTCTATCTGAAGATATTTATGCAGGTCTTCAATTCTTGATTGAATTTCTTTTATCTGGTCGTTATTGATCAAAACTGTAAAATTTGAGGTGTAAATTTACGGATAAAATCATGAGTAATTGATATGTGAATTAAGTAATATAAGGCTGTCTTAAATTTCAGAATGACATGATTCATCACTAAAAAAAGTCAAACCGTTTAAAAATAAACGGTTTGACTGATATAGACAAATATTTTTTACAGAAAATTAATTTCTTACAACTTTTTGAGAAGAAGATGTTCCGTTTTTATTCTTTAATACAATTATATAAGTTCCTTTATCTAAAAATGATAAATCCATTTTAGCTGCAGGCTGCAAATTCTGTTTGATAGCTCTTCCGGAAATATCTAGAACATCAATTGAAACAACATCAGAAATATTGGAAAAATTCAGTTCGTTAGAAAAAGGATTAGGATAAACCGCTTTTTCTTTTACAAGTTTAGCATCTGAAACAGACAGCTGTGTCGTCTGAACTGATAGAGCAAAGATATTTATTACGGTTACTTCCGTAGAAGTTTTTTTAAAAGCAACAGAAGTGATCGGTTTAGACTGATTCGCAGAACTGATAGCTAATGGGATCTGATAAATTCTGGGATTAGTCCCTCCTGCAGCATCCATAGCATTTGAAGTGCGGTTGATTCTTCCGATTCCCTGTATTGCAGCGCTTGTCCCACCGTACCAGTCTTGAAAGCTTACGTTCGCGAAAATCTGTGTCGTGCCATCCTGAAAATTAACTGTGATTTCTCCAACCGAAGGACCGCTTCCGCTTACTGCAAGAACATAAACATTATTCGCAGTATAAGGAACTGCCAGTGTAAGAGTTCCTGTGTCATTCGTATTGGGAAGCCTCAAAGAATTTTTTTCCGAATAGGAAGCCAGTTGAAAAGACAAGCCTGCTGTCGTTGTTACTGCTGAAGCAATCAATCCTGTCTCGGGCAGACCGTACGTGAGTGATGTCGCTGATGAATTTACTTTGAAATCTTTAGACATATACGCAAAATTATCCGTATCCTTATCTATACTTGCAGTCGTGGAACCTGAAGCCGCTCCAACACCATTTGCAATAACATCAAAGTTAAATCCGGATACAGTTAATTTTTGATAAGTCTGAGCCTGCAGCTGGGTCAAGGCGAATACAACACCTAACGAGAATAGTTTTCTTTTCATAATATGGAATATTTAAATGGTTAGTATCAGATTTTTGATTTGACTCAAAATAAATTTTGAGCAAAAAACTTAAAAAGTATTGTTCATTATCTAATCAGCCAGCATTTCCACATTGCTCATTCTACATTTAAAAACAGATAACACGTTAAATAATCAAACAAAATACCTCATCAATTACAATAATCATATAATTATTTCAAATATATAAAATTAATAACAATCAAAAACACATCAAATTTCACACTAAAAATCACTATACATTGATAATTATTATAGATTTATTTTTTTTGATGAATAAAATGAATAAAAATTCTTTTTCAACTAAAAAAAGTTTTGGTTTTGACTTTATTATTTTATTTTCAGCAAAAATCAACATACTTTATGACAAAAAAAACAGCAGATAAGACTGCTGCCTGAATGAAAGATTATTAATTACCTTATTTTTATCCAAATATCCTTTTATCCTAAACTGATCCTTATATTCCATTGTCATTATTATGCTGAAATCCGATTGCTCTCCTTGGTACCTCTACTGCTTTATAAGATTCGAGCTCAGATTTCAGAGAATGGATTCTCATTTGGAAATCATCCAAGTTATTGATGATGACATCACTTAAAAACCTGGCAATCTGGTTTAGGTATTCTTCGGTCAGTTTGGCACCAGCATCACGCAAAGCTCCGTTTAAAAGAGCGTCATCAATGATCATTTTCTCATCTTTTGTTTTCTGGTAACGGTTTTTAATCCGCTTTTTCAGGCTCTGTGTAAAATCAATCAGCATCGTGTTGCTGAATACTTTCATTTTGGAAGCAATCGTGCTCCAGAAGGGGATTTTATCTGCTTTATTATGCTTAAGAATTTTGAAAAGTAATGAATCCTTATCAAGATTTTTGGTCATAGAATACAAAATAATCTCTGACCGCTCTGCCGCATTGGGCGGGAAAACCGGGATCACGACATCAAATCTTCCCGGCGCCAGAATTTCTTCATCAATATCACTGACTGTATTCGCAGAGCCTACCATTAAAACATCTTCACTTTCAAATTTTGAGATATGATGAAGAATAACTTCCTGGGATTCAAGATTGCAGGAGGCAACGTCTGTATCTGCACTTCTGGCCATCATAATTTCGTCAAAGTCTTCGAGAAAAAGCAGTACCTTATCCTGTTTCATTATGTTTAAAAGAAAATCATTAAAAGTAGTTTGATTTCCGTCTACTGATGAAGTTCCCAGGTAATGTTTTTTAACTTCCTTAAACTGATAACTGATGATTTCAGCAATTTTGTTTGCCCAGAAAATCTTTCCGCTTCCAGGAGGACCGTACAGAATAATCCCGACAGGTCTGTTGATTCCCCAGTCTTTGATCTGCTGCGGATTCAGAAACGGCTCCAGGACCCCTGAAATATAAAAGAATAGATCTCTGTAACCGATAAAATCCCTTTTCTGCAATTTCGTTTTATTTCCGAAATAATTGTAGACAAATTTATAATTGCCTCCCAGCTTATTGTCAATTCCATAACTTGAAACCGAAGAACGGAAAAAACCGTTGTCAAAAATATTGGATTGATTTTCAAGTATCGCTTTTTCAATCTTCTCTTTCGGCTGATTAATGGTCTCAGCGATCTGCTCTACTGTTTTATGTTCATCTAAATCTTTTTCATACTGCTTTAAAAAATCTGCATTTTCACGGGCAAACTTTTCAAAATCTTCTTTCACTTCAAATTGAGTGGAAATACAGTCGATAAGGTCCAGATCAAAATCCTGAATAAACTGTTTGATACTCTCCGGTGAAACGTTGAGCTCTTTTGCAAGTTCGATTAACTTCATAAATCATCTTTGAATCAAATTTAATGAAAATTTTCAGAAAACGCGTGCCTCAGGCAGGAAGCATGAAGTTGCTGATGCATATTTTCATTTTCTAATATTCTGCACCCTTTCTCTGTTGAAATATTTCACCGCTGATAACCCTGCGCTAACTTCCATTCTTGACGATTTTGCCTGTTCAAAATAAATTTGGCATGCCCTGTAACATTTCACAAAAAAGAGAAACCTATTGTACATACAAATAAATTACATGGAAAAAGTTTTATCGGTCAAAAACCTGACTAAAAAATTCAAGAGAGTTGTTGTCAACAACATTTCCTTTGACGTAGAAAAAGGAAATGTGTACGGATTGCTCGGTCCTAACGGAAGCGGAAAATCCACCACTTTCGGGATGCTACTCTCCACCATCAATCCTACAAGCGGTGATTGGTTCTGGTTTGGCAAAAAAGGTACAGATGCCGAGACGCTCAAAAAAATTGGTGCGATCATCGAACAGCCCAATTTTTATCCCTATTTAAGTGCAGAAACCAATCTTAAAATTGTTGCTGAAATTAAAGGCACACCTTATTCAAGAATTGATGAAGTTTTGCAGACGGTAGGTCTTTTGGAAAGAAAGAAAGACACTTTTAAAACATTTTCTTTAGGAATGAAACAGCGTCTGGCAATTGCCTCGTCTTTGCTTAACAATCCTGAAGTTTTGATTTTGGATGAGCCAACGAACGGATTGGATCCTGAAGGAATTATCCAGATCAGGGAAATCATCGGCACCATTGCGAAACAGGGTATTACGATCATCATTGCAAGTCACCTTCTTGATGAGATCGAAAAAATATGCAGCCATGTTATTGTTTTAAAGGAAGGGAACGCAATCTATTCAGGAAGTGTAGACGGAATGACCACCAACACAGGATTTTTTGAACTGAAAGCGGATAACAACTCTCTGCTCCTAAGCGCACTGGAAGAACTTCAGTGGTTTACCTCCGTAAAAATTGACGGGGAATTAGTGAAAGCTCAGATTCGTGATGATGCATCCATCTCCGCATCCGGCCTGAACCAGAAACTTGCCGAAAAAGGTATTTTCCTGTCTCACCTGGCGAAGAAAAAGCAGTCTCTTGAAACTCAATTCCTTGAACTTGTAAAAAACAAATAATCATGATGAAACTATTAAAACTGGAATATTATAAAAACCTGAACTACAGACCATTCAAGGTTTTCACGATCTTATATTTCACTATCCTTATCGCATTACTGTTCATCGGCCTTGCTGATCTTAAACTTTTTGGAAGCTCAATCAATTTGAAAGAACAGGGAATGTATAATTTTCCGGATATCTGGAACTTCACCACATGGACAGTCGCTTTGCTGAAAATTTTCTTAGGACTGATCATTGTGTTTTCTATTTCGCAGGAATTCAGCAACAGGATGTTCAAACAAAATACCATTGACGGCTTAAGCCGTGAAGAATTTATCGGTTCAAAATTGCTTACGATTACGATCTTCACATTGGTATCTACGATTTTAGTATTTGTGATTACCTTATTTTTAGGAAAGAGTTATTCTACCGTTACAGATTCTGAAATGGTCTTTAAGGAGATTTTTTTTGTGGGTAATTATTTTGTAAAACTGTTTTCTTTCTTCTGCTTCCTGATGTTTTTATCTATTCTTCTGAGAAAATCTGTCTTTGTTTTCCTTGCTTTTTTCGTCATCTGGATCGGAGAAGCAATCCTTGGAGGAATTGAAGCCTATACAAGATTGACCGGAATGCAGGGTGCTCAGAGAAATGAAATTCTTCAGAATGAATTTTTCTTCAGCAAAATTTTGCCTTTGGAAAGTATGTCAAGCCTGATCCCAAACCCAATGCTGAGACTCAACATGGCAAAAGCAATGGGCTTAAAGTATGAATTTACCTATCCTACAGAGAGCTTAATTGCCTGCCTGGTATGGTGCGCCATCTTTATTGTAGCTTCATACTGGATCTTAAAGAGAAGAGACTGGTAATTTTCAGTTATCCGATATAAATTATTCAAATAGCAAGTGACTCAATATTGAGTCACTTTTTTGTTTAAATTTAAACCTATGATTTAAGGTAACAAGATCTATTATGTTCCGGGATTGATCAACGCGCTCTCATCTTCCCAAAGCTGCTTACCTGATGTTTTTCAGCTTTTTACTGTTCCTGCACATCTCCATCTTAAATTAAAAAAAGCTTTTCTAAATAAAAAAAGTTGTCTTTCGACAACTTTCATTTTTATTTTTTTGTTTTAGGAAGCGCGTTTGCTTTTTTAGCCTCTTCAAAAAGTCCCGGTTCGATGTGACAATATCCTCCCGGATTTTTATCCAAATAATCCTGATGATAATCTTCTGCACTGTAGAAATTTTTCAAAGTTTCAACTTCTACAACAACGGGTTTAGAATAATTCTTCGCTAATTTTTCAACCTCCGCCTTTACGGTTGCTTCGGTATTTTTATCGGTGAAATAAATTCCGCTTCGGTAATTATCACCCACATCATTCCCCTGTCTGTTCAGCGTAGTCGGGTCAATTGATTTAAAATAAAGTTCGATCAGCAGTTTCAGATCTACCTGGTCTGCGTCATATTTTACTTTTACGGTTTCTGTAAATCCTGTTGTATGGCTTACCACTTCTTCATAGGTAGGGTTTTTGGTTTTTCCGTTGGCATAGCCAACTTCTGTTCCTACAACGCCTCTCACCTGCTGAAATAAGTGTTCCGTTCCCCAGAAACACCCGCCTGCGAAGTAAATTTCTTTTACATTTCCTGCCTCCATAATTTTCTTATTTTCTTTTTCCTTATTAATTTCGTCTGTTTTTAATTTTTTAGAATCTCCGCAACTTGCTGCAAAAACAGCGATTCCGAGAAACAATCCGAGTAGTATGAATATGTTTTTCATTTTTTGTTTATTATGCTTAATCATTTTGTTGATATAATTTTCGAACACTTCTGTTAGATGCAAATTTCACGCTAAAATTAAATCAGCCTTTTATAAATTTTCATCTAAGCATTTATTTGATATTATATACGAAAAATTTTGAAAAAAGGTTTGTTTAAATGGTTTATGATTCCCGGTATCAATGATAATACTTAATTTTAATGCTAAAAACACAGAGATTTGTCAACTACTGACCGCTTTTAACTTGCACAACCTCCTGTACACGATAATTTTCATTAATTCACATTAACTGTATTTCGCAATCACTTAAAAATATTAAATTTGCATCCTTATCAATTTTTTTGATATTAAAAGCTATAAAAAATGACTTCACAGGAAATACGCCAACAGTTTTTAGACTATTTTAAAAGTAAAAACCACCTTATCGTGCCATCAGCTCCGATCGTGCTGAAAGATGATCCTACGCTGATGTTTTCCAACTCAGGGATGACGCAGTTCAAAGATTATTTTTTAGGTTACAAAGAACCTAAAGCCTCAAAAATTGCCGATACCCAAAAATGTTTAAGAGTTTCCGGAAAGCATAATGATCTGGATGATGTGGGTCGTGATACCTATCACCACACCATGTTTGAAATGTTGGGAAACTGGTCTTTCGGTGATTATTTCAAAAAAGAAGCCATCTCCTGGGCCTGGGAATTGCTGACAGAGGTGTACGGAATCCCTAAAGAAAATTTGTACGTCACCATTTTTGAAGGCGACGCAAAAGAAAATCTTGAAAGAGATACTGAAGCGTATGATCTTTGGAAACAGTTTGTTTCTGAAGACAGAATCATCAACGGGAACAAGAAAGATAATTTCTGGGAAATGGGCGCCAGCGGACCTTGCGGACCCTGTTCTGAAATTCATGTGGATTTGAGAACCCTTGAAGAAAAAGCTAAAATTTCCGGTTTGGAATTGGTGAATAACGATCATCCTCAGGTGGTTGAAATCTGGAATCTGGTTTTCATGCAATTCAACAGAAAAGCGGATGGTTCTCTGGAAAACCTTCCTGCAAGACACATTGATACAGGAATGGGATTCGAGCGTCTCTGTATGGCTTTACAGCAAAAAGAATCCAATTATGACACGGATGTTTTCACGCCGCTGATTGCTAAAGTTGAAGAACTTTCAGGAAAAAAATATACCGGAATTTTAACAGACGAAAAAGATATTGCGATCCGTGTTGTGGTAGATCACATCAGAGCCGTTTCGTTTGCAATTGCAGACGGACAGCTTCCTTCCAACGGAGGAGCGGGTTATGTCATCAGAAGAATTTTAAGAAGAGGAATTTCTTACGCTTACAGATTTTTAGACAGAAAAGAACCTTTCCTTTTCGAACTGGTAGCTGTGCTTCAAAATCAAATGGGAAAATTCTTCCCGGAGTTGGAAAAACAAGGCAAATTAGTTACTGAAGTGATTAAAAGTGAAGAAGAATCTTTCTTAAAAACAATAGAAACAGGTTTGTTGAGAGTTGATAAATTGATTCAGCAGACCATTTCAGAAGGTTCTAAAGTTCTGCCAAGTGTAGAAGTTTTTGAATTGTATGATACGTACGGTTTCCCGGATGATCTCACGAGAATTATCGCAGAAGAAAAAGGCCTGACCATTGACGAAGCCGGTTTCGAAGCTGAAATGGCAAAACAGAAGCAACGTTCTAAAAAAGATTCTGCTTCTAAAGTATACGATTGGGTTGTTTTAGAAGAAAAACCTGAAAACTTTGTAGGTTACGACCAAATCGAAGCAGAAACGTACATTACAAGATACAGAAAAGTAGAAAATAAAGACGGTGAGTTTTACCAGGTGGTATTGAGCAACTCCCCTTTCTATCCTGAAGGCGGTGGGCAGACCGGTGATAAAGGTGTGCTGGAAAATGCAGTTGAAAGTTTTGAGGTTTTAGAAACCAAAAAAGAAAACGGACTGATTATTTCCTTAATCAACGGACTTCCGAAAGATGCCGGAGCTGTTTTCTATGCTAAAGTCAATGCAACCGAAAGAAAAAATTCTCAGGCCAACCACTCTGTAACCCACTTGCTGCATGAGGCTTTGAGAGAAGTTTTAGGAACGCACGTTGAGCAGAAAGGTTCATTCGTCGGTCCGGATTATTTACGTTTTGACTTCTCGCATTTCAGCAAAATGACGGATGAAGAACTGGCTTTGATTGAAGAAAAGGTCAATGCAAAGATCAAAGAAAATATCGCTCTGCAGGAGTTCAGAAATATTCCGATTCAGGAAGCGATTGACAAAGGTGCGATGGCACTGTTTGGTGAAAAATATGGCGACAGCGTAAGAATGATCCAGTTTGGAAGTTCAAAAGAACTCTGCGGGGGAACTCACGTAAAACATACAAGTGAGATCGGTCATTTCAAAATCAATTCTGAATCTTCTGCAGCTGCAGGAATCAGAAGAATAGAAGCGATTTCCGGAGATCAGTCTGAAGAATATTTCAAAAATTTAGAAAAGCAGGTTGTTGAGTTGTCTCAATTGCTGAAATCAAAAGACCTTGTAAAATCAATTGAAAAATTGATCGAAGAAAATACAGCGCTAAAATCTGAAGTTGAATCGCTGAAAAAAGAAAAAGCGAAAGGAGAAATCGGCGACTGGAAAACGGCTTACGAACACAAAGGTGACAAACAGCTTTTGGTTAAGAAAACTTCTCTGGATGCCGGTTCGGTAAAAGATATTGTATTCCAGCTGAAAAAGGAGATCCCGACTTCTGTAACGATCGTTTTGTCTGATTACGACGGAAAACCGATGATTACGGTTGGAATTTCCGATGATCTGGCCTCAAGCTACCAGGCGGGAACGATCGTAAAAGATCTTGCTAAAGAAATCCAGGGCGGCGGCGGCGGAAATCCGGGCTTTGCAACCGCAGGAGGAAAAAATCTTGACGGTCTGGAAAATGCCTATCAGAAGGCTTTGAATCTTTAATATTTCCTAATAAAATCACCGCTTTGCGGTTTCTATAAACAACACTCCCTTTCAGTAGCTGAAAGGGAGTGTTTATTTAATGACATCTCACTGCTCTGCCGTCACTTCGAGTAGGTTTTGCAAAAAACCGTAGCGAGAAGTTTTGATTTAAAGACAAATTTTGTCCGTGGTTCACGGGTTCTCGATACATTTTTCTTCGCTTCGCTGCGAAAAACACTCGAACTGACGGAGCTCGAACTGACGGAACGATCTTAATTCGGGTAGACAGGACGTCACTTCGAGTAGGTTTTGAAAAAAACCGTATCGAGAAGTTTTTGTTTTAAAGACAAATTTTGTCCGTGGTTCACGGGTTCTCGATACATTTTTCCGCTTCGCTGCGAAAAACACTCGAACTGACGGAGCTCACTGATGTACAATAACTGATGATGAAAAAAATATTCTAAAATCCAAAAAATCCCTTTCACAAATGAGTTGTGAAAGGGATTCTTTTATATTGCAAACCACATATGGGGTTTAATATACTTTTTTTTCTAACTTCAAAATAGTATTTGAGTAGGTTCACTATTTTTTTACGAAAACATCTCAATTCTTTATTTATTTTTGATCAGATCTTCAAGTCTTGCCATCATATCATCTCTTTCTTTCAGCATTCTTTCGTAAAGTGCAATTTTTTCTTCATGCAGTTCAAAAAGTTTATCAATAGGATTATAATTATTGACGATTACTCCACCTGTAGCACTGTCATTAAAAGTATTGGTAATGATATTCACAGCTTTCTCCTCATTAAAGTTCTGGAATGCTTCTACAGGAATTTTCAATAGTTCAGCTATTTTTTCAAGTAAACGATCTTCGATGACTTCTTTCTGTTCCAGCAAAGAAACTTTCTTCTGATTCCAATCATCACCTAAGTCGAAAGCCAAAGCTTCCTGCTTGATCCCCAACATCTCTCTGAATCTCTTAATGTTTCTTCCCTGATGTACTTTCTGTTCCATTTGTGATTTATTTTGAAGTATGAATTTGAAATTTGATTAGTAAAGATAAAAAATTATAGCGGATTGGGAAATTTTGAGTTGAAAACCTCACAAAGAGTAAAAATTTAATTCTTACAGTACAGAATGTTGACTGTTATTTAATATTAATACAAAATTTTTGACTTTACAAAGCAATGTTTTGAGATCATCAATCAATTATGAAATTTTGGTTTGTCTTGGATTCCAGTTACTTCACTCCAAAACTAAAACTGCACGGTTATTTTATAGATAATAAATTTGTTTACAGCCGATTATTATTTTCACAAAACATTATATTTCCTTTTATAGTTTGTAACTTTTTTATCAATAGTTTTCAAACCCGTGAAAATCCGTCAAATTCACATCATAAATTAAATATCCAATAAATTTATCCAAGCATAAACTTTTTGGTTTCTGTTTTGTTACTGTATTTCACTAAAATATTATTTATATGAAAAACGTATTCATTATTCTTTTTGCTTCGTTGATGCTTGTGGCGTGTAAAACGAAGGAAGACAAAGTTCAGGATTTTGTCAAGATGTACAACAACTCATCCTCAATGATGGTCAACCAAATGATCAAATCGACAAAAGCGAGTTCTACCTCAGCGGAATTGGTCAACATCGATGTGACAACAACGTATCAGAGTGGTGATATGGAAACTCAACTGGTCAGTAAATCTCTTCCCGACCTGATTGCCCAGGCAATTCAAAGTGAAAAAATAGGAAAAGAGCTTTTTGAAGAAGGCGTTAAATTTAACCTGAAAGTTCACAGTGCAGATTCCAAAATTATTATTGATAAGACCATTGATAAGAATAATGTCAATAAATCTGTAGATTTTAAAGCGATCGCTTCAGGTGATAAGCCAAGCACCAATGATCTGAACCAGATTTTAGAAGCATTCAACAAAAATCTGCCGATGGTAGATCCCTCTACAGGAACAAAAATAGTAAGCATCAAAGCGGATAAGGATAAAAACCTTATTTATACGAACGAAGTTCCGGACAGCTATGTTCCAATGCTGAAAGTGGATGGTGCAGAACAAAAAATGAAAGAAGAAATGATAAAAATGCCTCAGGTACAGCAGGTATTCCAGCAGACTGCCGTTTTAGGAGTTAACAACCTAAAATATATCTACACCGATTCAAAAGGGACAGTCATTAAGGAAATTGTAATTTCTAAAAGTGATTTGAAATAAGAAAAACAGTATTAATACTTAATAATTTAAAGATTTAAATCATTTATTAAATACAACAATGCCGGGTAACTCCGGCATTTTTTATTTGGATTGATTCTAATTATTGAAGTTCCCGTAACAATATGAACCTAATCCTATA
Organism: Chryseobacterium sp. HNCC26DJ238; assembly: GCF_057180465.1. Lineage (NCBI taxonomy): Bacteria > Pseudomonadati > Bacteroidota > Flavobacteriia > Flavobacteriales > Weeksellaceae > Chryseobacterium > Chryseobacterium sp. HNCC26DJ238. The sequence goes on along the minus strand of NZ_JBXUGI010000017.1, from coordinate 46,971 downwards.
TTAAAGTTAATTTTTTGGTATTCACGACGTAAACTTAAGTTCATATAAGACTCATAGTTTTGTCACAACTTAAACTATAGAAAATATGATGAAAGTTTCTCAATCGATTGCTGCATTATTGTTCGCCGCAGCGGTATTTCAAAGTTGTAATGATGACAAAGACAACACCGAAAATACAGTCAATGAAAACATTAAATTTGAAAACCTTTCAAAAGAGCCTGCCTTTGCTTTCGGAATGTCCGGTTTTGAAGATCTGAAGATCACAACACTGATCTCAAGTTCTGACGTCCTTGCCGGATCACCTAATTTTGTTTTCGCAGGTCAGCCTGACGGAATGGGAATCATGAAAGACCCTGCTTCAGACGGATATTTAATGATTACGAATCACGAGATCACACAGTCGGTTTCCAGAGTATATCTGGACAAGACATTCAAACCTGTCAAAGGCGAATATATCTTAAACGGAATCGGAGGAATGACAAGATTGTGTTCGGCAACACTGGCAACTCCTCAGGAACATGGTTTCAGCGCATTTTTAACTGCCGGAGAATCGGGTGAAGAAAGTATGGTACACGCCATCAACCCAATGGCTGCTGCATCACAGGCATCAGACAAAACAAGGGTAAAACCAGCATTAGGAAAAGCTTCCATGGAAAATGCGGTACCGCTTCCTAAAGATATATCCAACGGAAAATCTTATATCTTAATCGGTGAAGATCAGTCCTACTCTACTTCTCATCAGTCGGCAGGCCAGCTGATCATGTACGTAGCCAACACCCAGGGAGATCTTGATAACGGTAAATTATACTCTCTAAAAAGAACAGACAACAATACAACGGAAACCAATATTTCAAAAGGTTCCCAGTATGATGTTGAATTCGTTGAAATCCCGAATGCAAAAAATCTTACGGGAGCTCAGATCAATCAGAAAAACCTTGATATTAATGCGATCCGCTTTTCAAGAGTTGAAGATGTAGATTACAGGAAAGGAGCAGGAAAAGGAAGAGAAATCTACTTTACGGCAACCGGAGAATCTTCTGACGGGGTGACTCCAAAACCGGGACTGACGATGTGGGGAAGAGTCTATAAACTGGTTCTTAATGAAAGCAATATGCTGACCGGGAAACTGGAAGTTGTTGCCGAAGGTGACTCAAATCCGGGGAATAACCTGATCAATCCAGACAACCTCTGTGTGACCGAAAATTTCGTTTACATTCAGGAAGACGGAGATTCTTATTATCCTGCCGCAGCACACGATTCTTATATCTGGCAGCTGAATATCAGCACAAAACAGTATAAGCCATGGTTAAATATGAAGCACAACAGAAATGACGCTGCTTGGCAGACTGCTTACAACCAATCCGGAAATTTACAGAAATTCGGATCATGGGAATACGGAGCGATGATCGATGTTTCAGACATCATTGGCGTTCCCAATACTTTTGCAGTAAATATTCACTCTCATACATGGCAGAAAGATGCTTTCAAAAATGCTGACGGAGCCGGTGTAAATACCAATAAAGAAGGTGGACAGATCATTCTTATCAGAAACGTTCAGAAGTAGTTTTTAACCTTTTAAATAACCAGGTATCAGTAGAATCTTCTCTACTGATGCCTTTTTATATTCCATGAAATTTATCCTAAAATATCCTCTCGCCCTTTTTCTCGCTGTAACCTTTATCTTCTTTGGAATTTTACAGTGCCAGACGGATCAGAAACCCATTGTCAATGATCTGGTGAATATTAAAAAAGAAATTTTTAAAGATAATGTTGAGTTTTCAGCACAGGTCAACGAATTGATGACCCTGGTTTCAAAAGATGCTGACAACGCAGTTCTTCAGGAAAAATTCAGGCAGCTCAGAATAACCTATAAAAAGATGGAGTGGGCAATTGAGTATTTTCTTCCCAATACGGCAAGGTTCATGAACGGTCCCGCACTTCCTGAAATTGAAATGGAAGAACACACCGTCATCGAACCGGAAGGGCTCCAGGTAATCGAAGAAATGATCTATCCTTACGAAAAGAAGAATAAAGACGAACTCATCAGGATCATGAAAAAGCTGACAGCCAAAAGCAGTGCAGTAAAAGCTAATTTCCTGGTGATCACCATCAGCAAAGACCAGGTGTTTGATGCCTTGCGGCAACATATTTTCAGAATTTCAAGCCTCGGAATCGCAGGTTTTGACACCCCGCTCAGCGGAACATCACTGATGGAGATCCCAGCTTCTTTAGAAAGCATACACCGTACGCTGAAACAACTTTCAACCGAAAAATCAAAGGGAAATTCACTGAAACAGATCATCAATGAGATCAGGGTTTCCATTAACCTGCTGACGAAAAATCCGGATAAAAATACATTTAATTATATTGATTTTATCCCCGGTCATTTAAACAAAATTTCTTCCCTTCTGCTTCAGTTTAAAAAAGAAGAAAACATTCCTGATATTGAGGTTACTTCAGCCTTACATAAAAATGCCTCTACCTTTTACTCTAAAAACGCATTTGATCCTAATGCCTTTGTTCCGGGAAAAGAATATGAAATGTCCCCTGAAAAAGTAAGCCTCGGAAAACAGCTCTTTAATGATAAAATATTATCAGAGAACAATTCCAGAAGCTGTGCCACCTGCCATATCGCAGAAAAAGCCTTCACCGACGGTTTAGAAAAATCAATGTCACTGGAGAATTCTGCCCTGAAGAGAAATACGCCCTCCCTCAGCTATTCTGCATTTCAGCACGGGCAGTTCTGGGATATGAGAAAAGATGATCTTGAAGGACAGAGTTCTGATGTGATCACCAACAAAGAGGAGATGCACGGAGATATGAATGCAATTATTGCAAAAATCAATCAGGATAAAAAATATCAGAAAAATTTCGAGAAAATTTACAGAACCCAAAAAACAGAAGTCTGGCAGCTGCAGAATGTTCTTGCAAGTTACATCCGCTCACTGGCGACTTTCAATTCAGATTTTGACCGATACATGCGTGGAAACCCTTCGGCAATGACCGAAAAACAGAAAAAAGGATTTAATCTTTTTGTAGGAAAAGCGCAGTGTGCGATCTGTCATTTTGTTCCGTTATTCAACGGCACCGTTCCGCCCAACTTTTCCAAGACCGAACAGGAAGTTTTGGGTGTTGCAGAAAATGCTTCAAACAAAAAAGCCGACACCGATCCCGGCAGAGGAAAATTTCATGAGACAGTGGAATTCCTGCAGAATTCATTTAAAACACCAACCCTGAGAAACATCAGCAAAACAGCTCCTTACATGCACAACGGCGGTTATAAGACCTTGAAAGAAGTCATGGACTTTTACAACAGAGGCGGCGGTAAAGGATCAGGATTAAAAATTGAAAATCAGACACTCTCAGATGCAAAACTGAATTTAACCCCACAGGAAATTGACCAAATCATTGATTTTATGAGTGCTTTAAACGATCAATAAATCTATTTTTACCGCAAAAGGCACAAAAGAAATACTTGATAAAAGTAATAACAAAGTTATAAAAAGCGAACTCCTTATTCTATCATTTTGCCTGCTTTTGAATAGCTCAAATCCTATTAAAATCTTTTGTTTCTTTTGCGGTTAAAAAACATCACTCATCATTTTCCGCAGTTAAAATCAATATGCAAAACTTCATCCCAAAAACTTTCTTACGCAAAGAAATATCAGTAATTTTGTGGTAGATTTTTTTCATGAAAAAGGGGCTTGTTTTTATATTTCTGTGGGTATTTGTTTTTGGTTTTTCACAATCAAAACTCACAGTAATTAATGAAGCAAATGGAACACCGATTGCCGATGCCACTGTTTCCTGCAACGACAAAATCCTTGGCAAAACAGATGATAACGGATTTTTAGAATTTAAAGCCAAATGTAAAAACATTCAGATCACTGCAGCCAGTTATTTTAAGGAAAGCGCATTGGTGGAAAATGAAATGACCGTTACGCTCATCAATACCTCATCAAAAACACAGTCCATTGAAACGGTGATCCTCGAAGATAAAAGTGATCCTCAGGCGCTTGAAATTCTCAGAAAGGCAGACCAGCATTTTAAAAGCAATTCACCCAAAAGTTTAGATTCCTATTCTTATAAATCTTATGATAAGATTTCCTTAGATATTGATCAGGACAGTATTTCAGCATACAATGAAGTGTTTAATGACAATTTTAACCTGTTCAGAAAACAGAAAACCAAGGATTCCCTCAACGATGTTTCGGCCCGAAGGATATTTTCAAAAAGCAAGCTGTTTCTCTGGGAAAGGGCTCAGGAATATTTATATTCAAAAAAATCCGGTGAAAAAGTCAACATTTTAGACAACCGTATTTCGGGACTGAAACAGCCGATCTACGAAATGATTGCCCTGCAGGGAAACAGGGATAAAGTTCCCAGTCAGATCAAACCGGAAAACCGTGGTCTGTACCGTTTTTACCTCACAGACACTCTTGAGGTGGACGGCAGAAAAAACTTTGTGATCCGTTTCCGTGAAGTGAGTTATAAGAAATCTGTTAAAAGAAGAAAATTCAGCGGTTATTTATATATTGATACAGATACTTACGGTATCAAAAAGATCGAGAGCATCAGCAAAGATAAAAATGACGGTAACATCACGAGCACCTGGACTTTTTTCAATAACAAATGGTTTCTGGCAGAAGAGCGTGTAAAGTTGAGAATGGGCAGAATGAGCATGAATAATGCTGCGCCAACAACAGAAGATACAGAAACCCATCAGAAAAAACATAAGAGAAGCTTCGGAACCTATGCATATCTGAGTTCGACCTATTTCGACTACGAATCACCGATCGAAGAGGATCCGAAAAAATTTAAGGGATACACTTTTACGGTAAAAAATGCAGACGGAAGGACGCTTGAGAAATACCGTACAGATCCTTTATCTGAAAGAGAAAAAAACACCTATTCTGTGATCGACAGTCTCGGAAAAAGATATAATGTTGACCGAAAAGCCAGAATCTTAACCGGGCTGATCAACGGGCAGGTGCGTGTCGGAAGTTTCGATTTTGATATCGGAGAAGTGATCAATTATAACCTTTATGAAGGTTTCAGACTGGGTCTGAAAGGAAAACTGAATGAAAACTTCAATCCTTATTTCTCACCGGATTATTATTTTGCATACGGACTGAGTGATGAAAAACTCAAATATGGAATCGGACTTGATATCAAAACAACGCTGGATAAAAATTCTTTTTTCAGAATTGAATATTATGATGATGTCAACTCCTCCGGCGAATTTTACCGCAGACTCTGGACCTTCAGAATGCGCATGATGAATTACGGGAACAACATCAACAATGATAAATATTACCGTTACGAAGGTGCTTCTGTATCGTATCTGAATGATGTCACCAATGGCCTCACACTCGCCTTTGCCGCCAGAAGGAATACGGAGGAAGCAAAATTTGATTACAATTTCAGAAACAGCGGTTCCACTTTCGAGAATTTCAATACCCTTGTAACCCTGAAGTATTCTCCCAATTCCACCAACATCATGACACCCCAGGGAAAATCAGTGATTGATCAGAAATATCCGGAACTCTACTTTAATTTTGAGCAGAGCTTCAAAGCATTGGGCGGTGATTTTAATTACACCCGTTTCGACGCGCTTTTTGTGCAGAATTTTAAAACCGGCTTAGGCACCACCGGACTCAGACTCTATGGTGGATTGGTTTTGGGTGAAGCTCCTATCTGGAAACATTTCACAATGAATGGTCTTGCATCGCCGAGTCGGGACATCAACTTCAACCTTACCTCATACCTGGGGTTTGCAACACTGGAAGGAGGGAAATTTTACAATGACAGATTTGTAGCCTACTATCTCACGCATAAGCTTCCATGGTATTTTAAAAGTATCGGGCAGAATGTATCGAGTTTTGATTTTGTTGTACGGGGAACCATTGGTGACATGAAACATCCTGAATACCATGATTTCAGATTCAGAAAATTAGACCACCTCTATCAGGAAGTGGGGCTGGAATGGAATAATTTCCTTTCATCGTATTTTAACCTGGGTGTTTTTTACAGAGTCGGATATTATACAACCTACAGTTTTAAACAGAATTTTGCATTTCAGTTTAAACTGAAACTTTTAGAATTTTAAGAGGAGTAAATAATTAATAATCCGATTTTTTATCATCGGTCTACATCAGACAGAGATTTTATGTTCTCTGTTGAGTAAAAGAAAATCGCCTTCTTTTCAGTCAGCGAATTTTACACATAATCTTGGTTGACGGACAGTCAGGATAAATAATATAAAAATGAAAAAAATAGAAATTAAAGCAGAGCAGTTTTTCGAGTTACTGAGATTAAAAGACACTTCAATGTGGGCGATTTTCTCCCAGATGATCGATGGTGAAGAAAAAGAAATGATTTTCTTAGACAAAGAAGATAAAATTCTTTTCAATTATATTTTACCGGAAAATCAGGAGAAACTGGAAGAAGACAGAATAAAATTTTCTAAAGAATTTGCAGAAAAACAGGCTCATCTTAACTGATGCATAATTTTATTAAGAACTTTTAACATCTGCGGCACTTTATTTGCCATAGCTGATTTGATTTACGTGATTTTCGATTCATGAAATGATGGAAAAGTAAATCATTACTAACCAATCAAATTAATTGTCAGAGATTCTTTATGAAAAAATTTTATATCCTGCTGCTGTCATTCGGATACATCAGCATTTTCTCACAGTCGAAAATCACCGTTAAAAGTTCCGGAGATCAGTTAGTGATCCCCAATGCATCCGTTTTCTGTAATGACAGAATTATAGGAAAAACCGATGCATCCGGCGTGCTGAACTTTAAAACGAAGTGTAAAAAAGTAGAGGTTTCGGCAAGAGGTTTTTTTGAGGATGATGTGGTAGTGGATAAAGTAATGGAAGTCTTTCTGAGCAAAGCAGATCCCAAAACAAAAAACATCCAGACCGTAATCCTTGAAGACAAAAGTGATCCCAGAGCTTTGGAAATTTTGAGAAAGATCAACGAAAATTACAAACAAAACTCTCCTTTGAGCCTGGACTCCTATTCATTTAAATCCTATGAAAAAATTTCTCTGGATTTTGATGAGGACAGCATCAATGCATACAACGCTTATATTGCCAACAGAATCGATTCTTTGAAGAAACTGCCTCAGCAGCCGATGAAAGTACAGGAAAGAAAAGATTCTCTGGAATCTGTTAATCTGATGAAACTGGTCGGCAAAAGCAAAATGTTTTTGTGGGAAAGAGCTTCGCAAAGTTTATATTCAAAAAAATATGGTGAAAAAACCAATATCCTTGATAACAAAATTGCAGGTCTTAAAGAACCGATCTATGAACTGATGGCATTCCGTTCCAACAGAAATGTAATCCCTAAAGAAATAAAAGAAGAAAACAGAAATCTTTACCGGTTTTTCCTTACCGATTCCATTGAAATCGACGGTAGACAGAATTATGTGATCCGTTTCCGACAGGTAGATTACAAAGAAGCGGTAAACCGGAGAAAATTCAACGGATATATTTATGTGGACAAAGACACCTATGCTTTGAAAAAAATTGAGAGCAACAGCAAGATTAAAAGCGAAGGAAGCATCACGAGTATCTGGAAGCCTATTGAGAACAAATGGTTTTTAGTAAAGGAAAATTATAAGATAAAATTTGGTTCAACCACTTTTGACACTGATGACAAATCAGATAAAAAGAAAACCAAAGAAGAAAAAGAAGCCGATAAAAACAACATAAAGAAATTTGGAAGCTACGGTTTTGCAACGGCAGATTATTTTGATTTCAAAACTCCGATTGAAGAAAACCCCAAAGACTTTAAAGGATATACGATAGATGTTAAAAATTCAGACGGAAATCTTATTGATCAGTACAGGACTGAAAATCTGACGGCCCGTGAAGCGACAACCTATACAAAAATTGACAGTCTGAGCAGCAAATACAAACTGGATCAGAAAGCAAAAGCCCTGACAGGTTTACTGAAAGGAAAAATAAGAGTAGGCATTGTTGATTTTGATCTGGCAAGACTGATCGGCTATAACAAATATGAACATTTCCGTTTTGGGGCAGGAGCAAAACTGAACGAAAAATTTAATAAATATATTTCTCCGGATGCCTATTTTGCCTATGGAATTTATGATAAAGATTTTAAATTCGGTGCGGGGGTTGACATCCGTACGACACTTGAAAAAAATTCATTCTTCCGTGTTGAGTATTTTGATGATGTCATGGCTGCGGGCCGTTTTTCAGAAAACTTATGGAATTTCAGAATGAAAATTATGAATTCCGGAGTGGCCCTGAACAACGGAGTTTTCTTTGGTCACCAGGGATTCAAAGTGAGTTATGAAAATGATATCACGAATGGACTGACCATCAATGTTGCTGCTAAAAGAACTCAGGAAGAGTCAAAATTTGCGTACAGCTATAAAGGTCTCGGAAGCCAGTTTGATATTGCTTCTTCTACCATCACTTTAAAGTACTCTCCCAACTCAAAAAATATCATGACCCCTACCGGGAAATACACTTATGAGCAGAACCTTCCCGAGCTGTATCTGAATTACGAGCAGGGATTCAAAACATTAGACGGAGATTTTAATTTCAGCAGGTTCGATGCACTTTTCGTTCATAATTTTAAAACTAAATTAGGAGTTACCGGCATCAGAGCATACGGTGGTATCATCACGGGTGAAGCGCCAATCTGGAAAAATTTCACAATGAACGGTTTAGGAAACGGACATGGCGGATTAAATTTTAATCTCACCTCATACCTTGGTTTTGCAACAATGGAAGGAGGAAAATACTACAATGACAAATTTGTGGGTGCCTATCTTACCCACAGACTTCCATGGTATTTTAAGAGTTTCGGTAAAAATGTATCCAGCTTTGACTTTATCTACAGGGGAACCATCGGTGATATGAAGAATCCGGAATTCCACCAGTTTGAATTTGAAAAATTAGATCACCTGTATAATGAACTGGGTCTGGAATGGAATAATTTCCTTTCCTCTCAGTTTAACTTAGGCTTTTTCTACAGGGTCGGACATTACAACACACCGAAATTCAAAGATAATTTCGCCATTCAGTTTAAGTTGAAATTATTAGGATTTTAGATCATCAATATCAGTTATACACCCGGGACAAGATTTTGTTCCGGGTTTTTTATTGTTTCCGGAGATTTGCAGGGATATGATTTTTGGGTGATTCATAATAAAAATAAATTCGTTACAGAACATCGGAATGATTACTGATTTCAGTATACTTTCCATCATTTATCATGGTGAATCTCAATAAATCTGCATGATCTTTATAATTAAAACTAAATATTCTTAATAGTTTAAAATTGTATAAATCCTGAAATCAAAATATAGTTTTCAAAAATTAATATATTTGATAGAGAAAACAGGAACAGCTTACAATCAGCATCAAAAGCTTTAAAAAATAAAAAAACAGTTTTAGAAATTAATATATTTAAAATACCTGAAAAATGAAGAAACAGCCCTTACTGTCTTTCATAGGATTATTGGTTTTCATCCTCGGAAATGCACAAAATTATAAAAAACCCCTTACCGCAGCCATCAGGGAAACTGATCTTCGAAAAGATATGTAAGAGTTAGCAGCAGATCAGTTTTGGGGTCGTGAAGCAGGAACTTTAGATGAGTTAAAAGTATCCATGTGGCTGGCTGACAAAGCAAAAGAAGCAGGAATGAAGCCTGCAGGAGACCATGGAACTTTTTTTCAGTTTTTCGATATGTACAGACATCAAGTCAGTCCGCAAACCATTCTTAAGATCGGGGACCGCCAGCTTCAGTTATGGAAAGATTTCCTGGTTGCCGAACCGGTAAATGCCAGCATCGATTCTGACATTATTTATGCGGGGAACACAGAACCTGAAAATCTTTCGCAGCTAAATATAAAAGGAAAAGTACTCGCGGTAAATGCATCTGATAAAAATATAGATAAGGACATGACGCTTTTCGTACGAAGATATCCCGGATTTGTAAGAACAAAATATTACAGTAAAGCCTTTGAACTCGGCGCAAAAGGCATCATCTTCATCACTGATGACATTTCGGAAAAAAGCTGGGTAGAAGTTCTTCCGCAGATGACCAGAGGCAGTTACGGAGTGGAAGGTCTCAGAGAAAAGATCACAGGTAACATTCCTGTCTTGTGGATCAGAAAAGAAAATGCAGACTGGGTAAAAAACAATCCTCACCTCTCACTTAACCTCCTGACTGATACTTACAGATACCCTTCTGTCAATGTTATCGGTAAAATAGATGGAACCGATCCTGAATTAAAAAACGAATATGTACTCCTCAGCGGCCATCAGGATCATGACAGGATCAGACATCCCGTAAAAAACGACACGATTTACAACGGAGCTGATGATAATGCAAGCACGTGTGTAGCTATGCTGGCAATGGCAAGAGCTTATAAAAAACAGCCTTCAAAAAGAAGTATCCTGTTCGTATTCCATGGTGCCGAAGAACGAGGACTGCTGGGATCGAGATGGCACGCAGCCCATCCTGTTGTTCCTAAAGAAAAGATCATTGCCGTTCTGAACGGAGACATGATCGGGAGAAATGATAATAATGAAGCAGCTTTATTAGGAGGGAATGCTCCGCACAAAAACTCAGAGGAACTGGTAAAGATGGCTGAAGACGCCAACAGTGAAAGTACAAAATTCAAATATCTGAAAGACTGGGATTCTCCGAACCATGCAGAATACTTCTATTTCAGAAGCGATCATCTTCCTTATGCTAAAGCAGGTATTCCGGCTATATTTTTCACAAGCGTTCTGCATGATCAGTACCACACACCGCAGGATGAATCTGAAAATATCAATTATAAAAAACTCCACAAAATGACGGAATGGATGTACAGAACATCCTGGAAAGCGGCCAATGAAACTGAGCGCCCGAAGGTAATTCCTAATTTTACTTTGGAGAGATGACCGAAATAGTAATATAGCAATTTCGTTGAATGCTGTAAATCAGTTTAAATTATTTTTTTAATATTTTAATGAGCTCTTCAATCTGCTGACTTAGTTTTTCTGCAATTTTTTTATCCGAAAGATTAATGATAATACGTTGCTGAGCTATATTTTCATCAGTATCAATGAATTTATCAAATTTATTTTTTGGTTTTTCACTAAACAAATCATTCAGGTCAACATTAAAAATATTTGCTAACTTAGGAATATAACTTGATTTTATCTCTGTCGTTCCATTCTCCCAATTAATATAGGTAAGTCTATCAACATTGAGTATATCTGCAATTTCTTGCTGAGAATATTTGGTTTTACTTCGTAATTTTTTAAGATTTGCACCTATTTTCATCATTTTTGTTTTGTACAATTTATAAAATTTGTTTTAGAATATAGAAAATTCTACAAAATTTGTTGAATTTTCTATACATTGTTTTAAATGACATTTTTCTAATTTTAAAAAATTAATTAAAATATGAATGATGATGAAAAACCTTAAAAAACTAAGCAGAAATGATTTGAAAACAGTAATTGGTAGAGCTGTTGCAGCAACATGTTGGGTACATGTAGAGAAACAGAAAGGATTGGAAGTTAATTATGGTGACACAGGAGGGGGAAGTTGCCCAACACCCCCTAGTGGATATTCCTGTAAATACTTTCACGCATCTGGAAGCTGTTAAAAAAAGACTGTTTTTAATTTTATTAAAAACAGTCTTTTTGCTGATTTTTTAAATTAAATTTCTATCATGAAAAAGACAGTACTGATTTTTCTCCTGATTTTAAGCAGTTTTGTAAAATCTCAAAATTACAGGTTCTTCTATCATTTGGATTTTGTAAAGGATACTCTTGCTCAAGATCACGAGAAAAGGAATATGGTCGCATGGGTTAACAATGATAATTTTATTTTTTGTTCTGATGAATTATTAAAGACAGATTCAGCCTACTCGTATGATAAAAAGAAGATTTATTTATCTCCGGATGAAATTGAATTTATGATTATGAGAAATCAAACCGTTACTTATCAATATCACTTTATAAACACTCAATTATACAGAATAGCCGAGAAATTTCAGCCTCTGAACTGGGAGATAAAAAATAAAATTAAAAACATAGGCGGCCTGACCTGTCAATTGGCCACTGTTGACCATGCAGGGAGAAACTGGGAGGCATGGTTTTCGAAAAGCCATACAACAACATTCGGCCCTTATGTGTTTCATGGTTTACCCGGAATCATCGTTGAATTATATGATACAAAAAGACATTATACTTTTTCTTTACAAAAAATCAAAAATGAAGACAGAAAAATATCCGAATCAATTTTTGGAGGATCGAATTCTGATTTTCAAAAGCCTGTAACCGTTACACAAAATCAGCTTCAAAAAATTTATTTAGCGTACTACAGTGATCCTTACAGAATACTTAAAGAGAAAGGCATCATTGAAATGTATGACGAAAAAACAGGAACTGCCGAACCTCCTCCCGATTTCAATATCCTTTCAAAACAAAAACAGAAATATATCCGAAAAACGAACAATCCTATTGAACTCGATAAGGCGGTTAAATATCCAAGTAAGTAATCTGATAATTTTTTAAAAATTCATCAACCGTTTTCTTAGCTTCGGCAACATCATGCACCCGCAAAATTTTAGCACCCTGCTTCAAAACTTTCATATGAAGTTTTTGGGTTTCTTCGTTGATATCCAAAGCAGATTTACCCAAAGGTTTATAAATAAAAGATTTTCTTGAAATTCCGATCAGAACAGGAAAGCTCCCAAAACCGAAGAATTCTGTTTCATCGGTCATCTTCATCTGATCTTCGACGGTCTTCCCAAATCCAAATCCAGGATCCAGGATAATATCTTTGATTCCCTTTTTCAGTAACTCATCGGTTTTCCGGGAAAAATACTGATTGACGGAGAGAACTATATCTGCAAAAGAAGTTTTATCATGCATCGTTTCGTATGACGGGTTGACATGCATTACAATATACGGAAGTCCGGATTTTGATACCGAATCAAGCATCTCAGGATCAAACTGCCCTCCCGATATATCATTCACCAGATCAATCCCTTCATTAAACCCGAAACTGACCGTCTGAGCATAAAAGGTATCAAGAGAAACCAGCGCTTCAGGAAATTCTTTTTTGATCAGTGATATGATTCCCCCAATTCTCCTGATTTCTTCATCACTGCTTAGAAACGCTGCATTCGGACGTGTTGACTGCGGTCCGATATCGATAATTGAAGCACCGTCTTTTAATAATTTTTCAGTCTGACGGAGCGCATCTGTTTCGTTATTGAATTTTCCGCCATCCGAAAAAGAATCGGGTGTCAGGTTCAGAATTCCCATCAATCGGGGTAAAGTCAAATCTACCAGTTTCCCGTTGCAGTTGACTAAGTGAAATTTTTGAGGCGCAGGAACAGTGGAGTGCGGAAGAATTACATTATTTTTAAACATCCCGATGTGTCGAATTTATTATTGCAAAATTAAACTAAAACTTTAAAAATTTTTCACCGGAATTAACTTTTAGACATAAATAATACAAAACTGCTCAACACTTACCCTAAATAGTACAGTCCTCAACACTCCCACACTCAGATACCCTACCCTCGAATTCAAAAACTCTCTGCCTTTTTCCTCTCAGCTAAAACCTAATTCGTATATTTGAACTATTAAGAGAATGTATGCTAAAAACTTCAATACAGTACGGGAAAATCATCAGTGAGTGCCGTGATCTTTTCAGTAAAAAATTACAGGATTATGGTGCTGCATGGAGGGTTTTGAGACCAAGTTCAATTACCGATCAGATTTACATCAAGGTCAACAGAATCCGTACCCTGCAGATGACTGACGTTCAGATGGTAGATGAAAGTGAAGAGGGTGAATTCATCGCTGTAGTCAACTACTCAATTATCGGACTGATCCAGTTGGAAAAAGGTTTTTCAAATGACTTTAATGAAGACAGGGATGAAATCCTTCGACTCTATGATCAATATGCACAGGAAGCCAAAGCATTGATGGAAAGAAAAAACCATGATTACGGTGAAGCATGGAGGGATATGAGAATTTCATCAATAACAGATCTGATTTATCAAAAAGTTTTAAGAACAAAACAAATCGAGGATAATCAGGGAATGACCATCGTTTCGGAAGGTCTGGATGCCAATTATTTTGACATGCTGAATTATGCCGTTTTTTGTCTGATCAAATTCTCGGAAAAAGAAAACAATGTAGAACATCAAATTATTTAATATGATCAAAGGTTTATTACGCTTCGTTATCGCTGTCATTTTCATCCTTTCAGGATTTGTTAAAGCAGTGGATCTGGTCGGTTTCTCATTTAAAATGGAAGAATATTTTGCACCTTCCGTCTTCAATATGCCCTTTCTGGAGAAGTTTGCCTTACTGTTTTCAGTGATTGTCGTCGTCCTCGAACTTTGGCTTGGTTTTATGCTCCTCATTCGTTTTAAATTGAAATTCACCCTTTCTGCACTTATTGCACTCTGCGTTTTCTTTGGATTTCTGACCTTCTATTCTGCTTATTTCAATGTGGTGACAGACTGCGGATGTTTCGGAGATGCTATTAAATTTACGCCATGGGAAAGTTTTGTAAAAGATATTGTGTTATTGATCGGACTTTTAATTCTTTTTGCTTTATACCGTAAAGAATTCAGCAAAAAAAATGATTACACGAGTAAACCTAAAAACAACAAATTTTTAGCAACCGCATTCGGGCTGTTCTCAGTCATCATGATTTTCATTATGGCTCAGGGAATAATAAACGAACCGGTTATCGATTTCCGGGACTATAAAATCGGAACAGATATGAAAGCTGAAAAAGTAAAAATCAGCCAGAACCCTTCCGAATACAAAACTTTTTACACGCTGAAAAATTCAAAAACAGGAGAAGTTTTAAAAATAAACCAGGATGACTATATCAATCAGACAAAATACTGGGAAGAAGGTTCACCCTGGAAAATCGAAGAAGGTAAAAATGAATCTAAACTTATCAAAGAAGGGTATAAATCTGAAATTGTGAAATTTAAAATTGAAGATCCGACAGGAATTAACCTTACTGATGAGATCATCAATGCTCCAAAAGCGATTTTAGTTTTTTCTTACCACCCGCAGGAAGTTTCTCATGATCTCCTTCAGAAAGTAGAAGCTAAAGTAAATACTGATAAAACTGCAGTTGTTTATGGAGTCTCAACAATTCCGACGACTTTCAAAACCATAAAAAATGCAATGATGGACGGCACTGCCATCAAAACTATCGCTAGAAGCAATCCTTTTGTACTTACCTTACAGAACGGAAAGATTATCGATAAACAACCCGCTAAAAATTACGTTGATTAGTCAACTTCAAACTTTAAATCTATTCAAATGCAGAAATCAAATAAATCAATTGCCGGATACCACCTTTTAATGATTCTTTCTTCTGTAGACGGAGAATTTGCTCCAGCAGAAGGAATGCTCGTTCAGCAGTATCTGGCTGACGAATTTCCTTTTAAAATCAATCTCGATAACGAATTGGAAAGCATCGCACTGCTTCAGCCCGAAGAATGGAAAGATCATTTCGAGTTTCACGGACGCTGTTTTTTGGAAGACTCAACAGAAAAAGAACGTAAGAATTTTATTCAGTTTGCAAAAACACTCATCAAAGCTGATGATGTCGTTAGTGACGAGGAACATACTTTCTATATTCTTTTGAAAAATCTTTGGAATCTGGCTTAAACTAAAAAAGAAAGTCATGAAAAAAATTTATACAGGATTATTGGCCATGAGTATATCAGCAACCTTCCAGTCTCAGAAATTCCCTGATTTGAAAGCGCCTGTAGCAGAAAAACAGGAACACATAAGAAATATCCATTCGGATCAGGTAAACGATCCCTACTACTGGATGATCGACTATTTCAAGAAAGCAAAGGATTCAACAAAAGTCGTTGATTATCTGAAAGCAGAAAACTCTTACTGGGAAGGTATGATGAAAGATACAGAACCTTTCAGAGATCAGCTTTTTAAGGAGATGAAAGCCAGAATCAGGGAGAAAGATGAATCTGTACCGGTTTTTAAGAATGGATATTATTACTACAGCCGTACCGAAACCGGAAAGCAGTATTTCAAATACTGCAGAAAAAAAGCAAATCTCAATGCTCCTGAAGAAATCCTGCTTGATGTCGATCAGATGGCAGAAGGCCACGCCTACTATTCTGCATCAGGTTTCAGCATCAGCCCTGATAATACAAAAATGATCTATGGAGTTGATGACGTATCAAGAAGACAGTATACATTATTTATAAAAGATCTTACCACAGGAAAGACCACTGACCTGGGTATTAAAAATACCACAGGTTCCGCAACCTGGGCAAATGATAACAAAACCGTTTTTTATACCTCAAAAAACCCTGAAACCCTATTAACTGAGAAAATTTTCAGACATTCATTATGGACAGATGCAGCTAAAGATGTTTTGGTATACGAGGAAAAGGATAAAACCAATTACATCGGCGTCGGAAAATCAAAGAATGAAAAATTCATCATGATCTATTCCGGAGCAACAACATCTTCAGAAACAAGGTATCTGGATGCCAACAAGCCAAGCGAATCGTTCAAAGTTTTCCAGCCAAGAATGAAGGATGTCCTGTATGAGGTAACTCCTCTGGAAGACCGTTTTTTAGTTACCACCAATAAAGATGCACTAAACTTTAAAGTGGTAGAAACTCCTTTGGACAAGACCGGAGTAGAAAACTGGAAAGATTTTGTGCCGCACCGGAAGGAGGTACTGATGGAAGGAATCAGTGAGTTTAAAAATTACCTTGTTTTTAATGAGAGACAAAACGGACTTTCACAACTGGTCATCTATGACCAGAAAACGGGTAAAAAAGAATTTCTGAAATTCGACGAACCGGCTTATACCGTTTATCCTTCAGGAAACCCTGAGTACAATACGGATAACTTCCGTTTTGGCTATACTTCGATGGTTACTCCGGCTTCTCAGTTTGAACAGGACCTGAAAACAGGAAAAAGAATTTTACTGAAAGAACAGGAAGTTTTGGGCGGATACAATAAAGCCGATTATACAACTGAAAGGCTTTTTGCAACGGCTAAAGACGGAACAAAAATTCCGATTTCCATTGTTTATAAGAAAGGATATAAAAAAGACGGCAGCAGTCCGCTTCTGCTCTACGCTTACGGATCTTACGGAAACTCGATGGATGCTACATTCAGCAGTACCAGGCTGAGCCTTTTGGACAGAGGTTTTGCTTTTGCCATTGCGCATATCCGCGGAGGCCAGGAAATGGGAAGACAATGGTATGAAGACGGTAAGATGATGAAAAAGAAAAATACGTTTACGGATTTCATCGATGCCGGAGAATACCTGGTAAAGGAAAAATATACTTCGCCGAAACATCTGTATGCTCAGGGAGGAAGTGCCGGAGGTTTACTGATGGGGGCTGTAGTCAATATGAAACCCGATTTATGGAATGGCATCATTTCTCAGGTTCCTTTTGTAGATGTTGTCAATACAATGCTTGATGAAAGCATTCCGTTGACCACGAATGAATATGACGAATGGGGAAATCCCAATAATAAAGAGGCTTATTTTTATATGAAATCTTACTCTCCGTACGAAAATATTGAAAAGAAAAACTATCCGAATATTTTGGTTACGACAGGTTTACACGATTCTCAGGTACAGTATTTTGAACCTGCAAAATGGGTTGCAAAACTGAGAGATTTAAAAACGGATAAAAATATAGTATTACTAAAAACAGATATGGCTTATGGTCATGGTGGTGCATCAGGAAGATTTGATTACCTGAAAGACACTGCTTTGGTGTATGCTTTTATGTTTAAACTGGAAGGAATTAATAAATAATTTAAATAAACTATGAGAAGAAAAATAGTTGCAGGAAACTGGAAAATGAACAAAAATGTAATTGAAGCACAGCAATTGATGATTCAGTTATTAAGTTATAAAAACGACAATACAACCAACTGTGAAGTTTGGATCGCTCCTCCGTCTCTTTATCTGATGATGGCAAAAGACATTTTCGAAAAAGACGAAATCGGAGTTTTTTCCCAGGATATGAGTGAATTTGAAAGCGGTGCCTACACTGGTGAACTTTCTGCAGACATGCTGGAATCCATCGATGTGAACGGTTCTCTGATCGGTCACTCTGAAAGAAGACAGTACCATGGCGAAAATGATGAAAGCTGTAACAAAAAAGTAAAATTAGCGTTGGATAAAGGCCTTATACCTGTTTACTGTAACGGTGAGACCCTTGAACAGAGAAAAGCAGGACAACATTTAGACGTTGTAAAAAATCAGACAGAAACTGCTCTTTTTACCCTTACTGCTGAAGAAATCAAGAAAGTGGTGATCGCTTATGAACCTGTGTGGGCAATCGGAACCGGTGAAACGGCAAGTCCTGAGCAGGCACAGGAGATTCACGCACATATCAGAAACAGTATTGCTGAAAAATATGGTCAGGAAGTTGCTGACGAAATTTCTATCCTTTACGGCGGATCAGTAAAACCTGACAATGCAAAAGAAATTTTTTCTCAACCTGATATCGACGGTGGACTGATTGGCGGAGCAGCTTTGAAACTGGAAGATTTTTCTAAAATTATTGAAGGTTTTAATTAATCAAACAGGCTTAATCGCATTTCTACTGAATAAAAAAACACGTCAATCGACGTGTTTTTTCTTTTTGAATATTTCCGAAAAATTATTTTTCCTTTTTTGATCTCTGTAAAACTTCATCGACCATTCCAAAATCTTTGGCTTCAGTAGACGTCATCCAGTAATCTCTGTCGGATGCTTTTTCTACCCATTCGTATGTTTGACCTGAATGCTCAGAAATGATGTCGTACAATTCTTTTTTCAGTTTCAACATCTCTCTCAGGTTGATTTCCATATCAGAAGCTACCCCTTGAGCACCTCCTGAAGGCTGGTGGATCATCACTCTTGAGTGTTTCAGCGCAGAACGCTTTCCTTTTTCACCGGCCACCAGCAATACAGCCC
The DNA here is from genome assembly GCF_057180465.1 of Chryseobacterium sp. HNCC26DJ238. Classification (NCBI taxonomy): domain Bacteria; kingdom Pseudomonadati; phylum Bacteroidota; class Flavobacteriia; order Flavobacteriales; family Weeksellaceae; genus Chryseobacterium; species Chryseobacterium sp. HNCC26DJ238. The sequence goes on along the minus strand of NZ_JBXUGI010000017.1, from coordinate 27,968 downwards.
CCATCGAAGCGGCAATACCTGTACAGATCGTTGCCACATCCGGCTTGATGATCTGCATCGTGTCATAAATTCCTAAACCTGCATAAACGCTTCCACCGGGAGAGTTGATATAGATCTGAATATCTTTTGCAGAATCAGAACTTTCCAGGAACAATAACTGAGCAGTTACGATATTGGCTACCTGATCGTCAATTCCGGTTCCTAAAAAGATAATTCTGTCCATCATCAGACGGGAGAATACATCCATTTGAGCAACATTCAACCTTCTTTCCTCCATAATATAAGGAGTAAGGTTTGTAGGACCATACATTCCCATATACTGATCGGTCGCCAGACCGCTGTTTCCTAAATGCTTTACAGAGAAATCTCTGAATTCTTTTTTAATGTCCATATTTCTATTGGTCTTATTTTTAAATTTATTAAGATGTAATTTACAATTTTTATTCCTAAATTTTTATAGGACTTTTTGGCACAAAAGAAGTTTATCTACTTAAAGTTTTAATGCCTGAATCTGTCAACCAACTGTGCAGTATTCCATTTTAGATTACAAAATAATGTAAGTACTTTGCAATCATACCTTTGCTCCATATGCAGGCAATAGTCTTTCACGTTGATTTCTCAGATTTTTTCCATTGTAGTTTTTGCAGGCAAAATAATTATCTTTTCACATAAATTCCTTTGATCGGAGAATATCCTAAAATCTCTGACAGCTGCATAGACGCCTGCTTAAGCAAGGTTATTTTTTTGATGGATTCATAATATTTAGATTCATCCTGCTGATCTGTTTCAAGGCTTTTCGTTGTTTCTCTGATCAGGTAATCAATGTATCTGAATTTATGAATCAGAATATCACCTTCGACCTGAGTATTGATTTTATCACCATAATTCGGAGGGAAAATATTTCTGGATGCCCAGTTTTCGAGATCATTTAAGGGCATAATGGCATCAACGACTTTCGAGGTAATTCCCTCATCCATAAATGTGACAAAAAAGTTTCCCTTCCGAAGTTCTTCATTGGCAATCCCTTCTTTAATACTGTCAATAATTATTTTATTCAGTTCAACCTGAAATTCGTAGTTTTCTTCTTCAAAATGGTGGAGAATCTCTTCGATGACCGTAATGTCGTATTTTTCGTTGGTTTCGTTTTCCCTGTGCAGGACAACATCACCGAAATTCAGCATCAGATTGACTAAATTATTTTCCTGGTTCAGGAGATCAAATATAATCGGATCTACCTGCTCTACAGTATCAGGAACTTTTTCAAGTTTTGGCTGGACATCTTCTTTCAGCTGAGCCCTTGGTGCCTGATTCTGCGTAATCTGCTTCTGAATATCCAGTTCATTAAAAAGACTCTGCTCCGAAAGTCCGAATTTATTGGATACTTCTTTCAGATAGACCTCCCTTTTCAAGGCATTCTGTACAAATCCGACAGATTTAACAATATTCCTGATCGCTTCTGCTTTTTTGATAGGATCATTCCCTGCTTCCTTCAATAAAATTTCAGCTTTGAAATCGATGAAATCCATCGCTTCATTTTCTATGAATTTTTCTACATAATCCTGCGGATGTTTTCTGGCAAAAGAATCCGGGTCATCCCCTTCAGGAAAGAGTAAAACACGAATGTTCATCCCTTCCGTCAACAGCATATCAATACTCCGGAAACTTGCTTTAATACCCGCATTATCACCATCAAAAAGGATGGTTACATTTTCTGTCAGTCTTTTGATCAGCTTGATCTGCTCGGTCGTCAGTGAGGTTCCTGAACTTGCCACCACATTTTCGATTCCTGAAAGATGGAGCGAAATCACATCCATATACCCTTCTACGAGCAGGCAGATATTTTTTCTGGAGATCGCCTGTTTACTCTGGTTTAAACCGTACAGGACATTTGATTTATGATAAATCTCTGTTTCCGGCGAATTGAGATACTTGGCTGTTTTGATATTACTTTTAAGGATTCTGGCTCCAAAACCCAAAACCCTGCCTGAAAAACTGTGAATCGGAAACATCACCCGTTCACGGAAACGGTCAATACCTGCCGGTGAATTTTCAGGAAAAATAGACAGTCCTGATTTTTCCAGAATTTCTTTGGAATAGCCTTTATTCAAAGCAAATTCTGTAAATGAATTTTTCTTTTCGGGAGAATATCCTAACTGAAATTTCTTAATAATATCATCCTTCAGCTCACGCTCCCTGAAGTAAGACAGCCCTATTGACCTGCCCTCTTCGTTTTCCCATAAAATATTCTGGAAATAATCATTGGCTATTTCATGAATCTTATACAGGATATCGCGTTCTGACTGTGCAATTTTTGCTTCCTCCGAAAACTCCCGCTGGTCTTCTTCAATTTCGATTCCGTATTTTTTAGCAGCGTGACGAAGTGCTTCAGGATAGGTGAAATTTTCAATCTCCATTAAGAAAGAAATCGCCGTCCCCCCTTTTCCAGTTGAGAAATCTTTCCATATCTGCTTACTTGGTGACACGACAAAACTTGGTGACTTTTCATCATGAAACGGACTCAAACCTTTAAAGTTGGATCCCGCTCTTTTCAACTGCACATATTCACCCACAATCTCCTCTACCCGGATTGTTGAAAATATTTTATCGATCGTCTGCTTGGAAATCATCTTGCAAAAGTAATGAAAATTGAAGTTTCATGATTCAATTCTACCGGTTTGTTATTCGATTTACTTTGTAATATTAGTATTTTTGCATCAAATAATATTCATGCAATTTAATATAAAACAGATACAGGACTGGCAAAACGTTGTAGAAGAAATTCTTCCGCAACTAAAGCATTCCATTTTACTTTTAAAAGGAAATTTGGGTGCCGGAAAAACTACATTTACACAGGTTTTACTTAAAAATCTAGACAGTCATGACGAGGTAAGCTCACCCACCTACTCTATTGTCAATGAGTACAGTACGCCAAAAGGAAAAGTCTATCATTTTGATTTGTACCGTCTGAAAAATATTGAGGATGTATTTGACATTGGCATCGAAGAATATCTGGACAATGCTTTCCTGTGCATCATAGAATGGCCTGAAGTTTATGAAGAAGAATTGTACGGATTAAAATACCATACCATGAGTATACACAATAACGGTGAAAGCAGAGAAATCAGTTTTGAGTAAAATTTAGCTGTGGCAAATAATAATGTATATCAAATGTATAGAGCCGAATGTAATGCCGATAACAATAAGCTAATTGCCAGCAACTACTTATTATGTATCTTTGTTCTTAGAAATCGATTGTATTTTTAATTTTCTGTAAGTCATAATTGAATTTAAAATGAGTACCACAAATATTTTTACTCCTTTTTCCGAGGAAGAATTAATGCCAAAGGAGGAAAAGTTGGAAGTTATAAGAAAAGGCAAACAATTCAGTATAGGAATCCCAAAAGAAACCTGTCTCAATGAAAGACGTACTTGCATAACACCTGATGCCGTACAGGTTTTGGTACAGCATGGTCATGAGATTATTGTAGAATCCGGTGCCGGGCAGGGATCATTCTTCACTGACCTTCAATACTCAGAATCAGGGGCAATCATTACGAAAGATCCAAAAGAAGCTTTCAGCCAGGATCTGATTTTAAAAATCAATCCGCCTACAGAAGATGAAATTGATTATTTCAAACCCAATACCTATCTGGTTTCTGCTCTTCAGATCAATTTAAGGGATAAAGAGTATTTCTTAAAATTGGCAGAGAGAAAAATCAATGCCATTGCATTTGAATTTATTGTAGATGAGTACAAGCAACTGGCTTTGGTAAGACTGATCGGAGAAATCGCAGGAACGGTTTCAATTTTATATGCATCAGAATTATTAGCTTTATCCAACGGGCTGATGTTAGGAGGCATCACTGGCGTACGACCGGCAGAAGTAGTAGTTCTGGGTGCCGGGATTGTCGGTGAATTTGCTACAAAAGCTGCTATTGGTCTCGGAGCCAGTGTCAAAGTATTTGACAATTCACTTTCAAAACTCAGAAGGCTCCACACTCTGGTGGACAGCAGGGTTCCGACATCCATCATAGATCCCAAGGAACTGAGCAAGAGCCTGAGACGTGCTGATGTGGTCATTGGTGCATTGCCAAGATTAAATATGCAGCCGATTGTCACAGAAGAAATGGTCTGCAAAATGAAAAAAGGAAGCGTCATCATCGATGTAGCGATTGACAACGGTAAAGTGATTGAAACTTCCGAGCTGACAACGATGGAAGATCCTTATATCATCAAACACGGTGTTATCCACTGCGGGCTTCCGAACCTGACCTCAAAAATGCCGAGAACAACGACCAAAGCAATTTCTAACTTTTTTCTTTCCTATATCCTGAATTATGATGTAGAAGGTGGTTTCGAAAACATGCTGATCCGCAAAAACGAAATGAAACAGAGTCTTTATATGTATAAAGGCAGACATACCAAAAAAGTGATCTGCGACCGTTTCGGACTTACGTATCATGATATCAATCTTTTAATTTTCTAGCAGATCTCTTAACCGTTATATGAAAAAAATCAAATTCTTTTTAATCGGTCTCGTTCCCGGACTTATTATTGTATTTTTCGTTCTAAATAAAAAAGGCGTAAGCTGCAGCGGATATTTACCGAACAGCCGCGTTATCGCTGAAACCCTTTCGAAAGATTTTACGTATTCTGAAAATTTCAAGGCTGAAATGACTGCCTTGAAAGTGGATGAAAAATTTGTGAAAGACAGTATCATTACTGAAGGAAAAGTAGATTTCGACAGAAGCAACGCACAGAAAAAGCCATGTCCTGATTACTTGATTTCATACCCGAAAGACAATCCGCGTTATGAAGCTACATTTTCTAAATGTGATGAGGAAGCTCAGTTGTTAAGCTTAAAGAAAATAAAATAATCTACTGCGATGGACGGAAATTATTACATGATACACGATTATCTGATTTTCGTCGGTGTATTTTCTATCTTCTTTTTTCTCACCGTCAGTATTTATTTGTTCAGCCAGAATCAGAGTTTCAGAAAAAAAAACACCAAACTCTCAGAAACCAATAAACTGATCGAGAAGCGCCTGAATGAAGTGCAGCTTGAGCATATCGGCACCAAACTGAATCCCCATCTTTTTAAAAACATTCTCAATTCCGTACAGTCCCACGCCTATCAGACTTATATGTCGCTGGATAAGTTAGCGAACGTTCTGGACTATATTTTATACGAAAGCAACAATAAATTTGTAAGCCCGAAAGAAGAATTCAGTTTTGCATTAAGTCTGATTGAAATCAATAAAATTAAAATCAACCCGCTGTTTGACTTCAGAATAAAATCGAAGATTGACAAGTCCGATGCGGTTTATGAAGAAAAAGTTTTTGCTCCCCTGATTTCTGTAGACCTGATTGAAAATGCATTTAAGCACACTGATTTTCTTGCGCCGGATTCATTTATAGCCATTCACCTTGAGCTGGAAAACAGAATTTTCACGATGAAAGTCAGCAACAAAGCTTCGTTAAAGAATGTTCTGGAAAAAGAGCACAGCGGTTTTGGAAGCCAATCACTGGATCAGCGTCTTAAAATGATCTACAGCAGCTTTTACTCCCTTCAGAAAAACTCAAAAAACGGTATTTTCACCGCAGAATTAAAAATTAATTTAGGAGAATTCTATGATAAAATGCGTTATTCTTGATGATGAGCTGCTTGCGATAAGTTACTTAAAACTTTTATGCGAACAGATTGACAATGTAGAAGTGGTAAAAGCTTTCAACGATCCTAAAATTTTCCTCAGTGAAATTAAAAATATAGACTGTAATCTCTGCATTCTGGATATTGAAATGCCGGGAATGACAGGACTTCAGGTAGCTGAACTGATTTCGGATTCAAAAAAAATCATTTTTACCACCGCCTATAAAGAATATGCAGCAGAGGCTTTTGATCTTAATGTGGTTGACTATGTCCGGAAACCTATCAAGAAAGAGAGACTGATTCAGGCATTTGAAAAAGCAGCAGATCTGCTCAGCCCTATTCCGCAGAAAGGATCGATCGAATGGAACAGCAATATAGGTAAATCAACGATTTTCACAGAACAGATCGCTTATATAAAAACTTCAGAAATTGACAGCCGAGACAAAGATATTATTCTGAAAGACGGTACAATCATCGTACTGAAAAACCTTAATTTCAAATCTCTGCTTGAAATGTTGCCCTCCAAATATTTTGCGCAGGTCAACAAAAAAGAGATCATTGCTCTGTCCTCTGTAAAAGTTTTATCAACCAGTGAAATTATCACCACCATTGCCACAGAAAATGATCATTTTTTAAAATTACAGATCGGCGATACCTATAAAGCTTCTTTAATGGAAAGATTCGGTAAATAGGATTGGGTGAGAAACCTTTCTTCTTTAATTCCTCAAAAGCTTTATTGCAATCGTCCTTAGATTTTTGTCTAAAAATTCACAGATTTCATAAATATCGTATGATGAAAAATTGATAACACGCAAATTTTAATTGCTGTCTGATAAAAATTGGATATTCACTGGAAAAATATAATAGATCATTCCTCCATACCTGGTGTTGTAACGAGACCTTAATTCACTCCTGATTTTGAAATGTTTCAGACTTTGTCATTTTCAGTGCAGAATTCAGCCGTTTGATTACATCCGATTAAAACATCTGTTGAGTCAGTTTATTTTTGCGCCAGATTAAATCATGTAATATGAAGAAAACTCTTTACTGCTGTGCAATTCTGACGGCCGGCCTTTGTTTTTCGCAGGAAAACAATTCAAACATAAAAGCTTCATGGGTGGAAGGAACCGTTGTTGCCGGATATGCAGATCATGGAGGATTTATCAATTTTACCGGTCCAAACGTCAGTTACAGACATCACGACACGAAAATAATGATAGGAATGCTTCCTTCACTAAGAATTAAGGAGGATCATTCAACAGGAACAAAAAATTCTCCTGTAATGCCGACACTCGGCGTTGGTCTTGCGGCAGTATATAAAAAGATCGCATTACAGGTTCCACTCTATTACAACAGCAAAACAGCAACAGAAAACGGAAGCTGGAAAATGGGATTGGGATTAGGGTACAGTTTCAGGTAAGTTTCATTACATTATTCTGTGCATTTGTTACATTTCAAAAAAAAGCATTTTTAACATCCGTTTATTCTACAGAAATTTGCATTTAATAAAATGATTAATGATTATGGGGAAATATAAAAATATCATCTTTTACTTCAGCACTATTGCTTTCTTTTCGTGTCTGATGTATTGGTTTTTTATTGAAGGAAAAACACTGGAAGCAGGTCAAAATATTGCTCCGAATAAAGCGACAGGTTCCACGATGTGGGAAAATTTCACAGATTCTTTCATGACCAACCTTCATCATCCACTGGCTCTTTTACTGGCGCAGATTGTGACCATTATCCTTGTAGCAAAATTATTTGGCTGGATTTGTATTAAACTGAAGCAGCCGTCCGTGATCGGTGAAATGATTGCGGGTATCGTCCTCGGCCCGTCCCTTTTCGGACTTTATTTCCCTGAACTTTCTGCATTTATTTTCCCTAAAGAATCACTTCCGAACTTACAGTTTCTAAGTCAGATCGGTTTGATACTTTTCATGTACATTGTTGGGATGGAACTTGACCTGAGTGTCTTGAGAAAAAAAGCACACGATGCAGTAGTGATCAGCCATGCCAGTATAATTTTCCCTTTTGCACTGGGAGTCGGACTTTCCTATTTCATCTATCAGGAGTTTGCTCCAGCGGGAATTCAATTCAGTTCTTTTGCCTTATTTATTGCCATTGCCATGAGTATTACTGCTTTTCCGGTTCTGGCCAGAATTGTTCAGGAAAGGAATCTTCACAAAACAAAGATCGGAACGGTTGTGATTACCTGTGCGGCCGCAGATGACATCACAGCCTGGTGTATTTTAGCAGCAGTCATTGCTGTCGTAAAGGCAGGATCTTTTTCAGGATCGGTATTTGTTATATTGATGGCGATTCTGTATGTTTTTATCATGATCAAAGCGGTACGTCCGTTTTTAATCAGGATTGCCGAATCACAGAAAGGTAAAGGTTTTATCAGCAAACCTTTGGTTGCTGTATTTTTTCTGATTCTGATTATTTCATCTTATGCAACAGAGGTCATCGGTATCCATGCCCTTTTCGGAGCATTCATGGCGGGAGCAATCATGCCGGAGAATGTGAAATTCAGAAATCTTTTTATTGAAAAAATTGAAGATGTTGCGTTGGTGCTCTTACTTCCGCTTTTCTTCGTATTTACAGGATTACGTACCCAGATCGGTCTGTTAAATGATCCCCATCTTTGGAAAATAGGAGGTTTTATTATCCTAACTGCAGTCACCGGGAAATTTGTAGGAAGTGCCCTTACCTCTAAATTCCTAAAAATGAGCTGGAAAGACAGTCTCACGATCGGAGCATTGATGAATACGAGGGGCCTAACAGAACTGATTGTTTTGAATATAGGTTATGATTTAGGGGTTCTGGGACCGGAACTGTTTGCCATGCTGGTCATCATGGCATTATTTACCACTTTCATGACAGGTCCGTGCCTTGACCTCATCAATTATCTTTTTAAAGGTAAAAAGTCAGCACTCGATGATGAAGATCAGCAGGACGATGATGCGAAGTATAAAGTTCTTCTGTCTTTCGAAACAGCGGAATCAGGAAGTACACTCCTTACCTTAGCAGACAATTTTACCCGTAAAATGAACGGAAACAAAAGCGTTACAGCCATGAATATCGCTCCGGTGGATGAACTGCATGCTTTTGATATTGAAAATTTTGAAAAAGAACAGTTTAAGAAAGTTATTGAAACGTCGAATGAGCTCCAGCTTGAAGTCACAACTCTTTTCAAAGCTTCCACCGATATCGAAAGCGATCTTACCAGTATTTCCAATAAGGGAAACTATGATCTGCTTCTGATCATGCTGGGAAAATCAATGTATGAAGGAAGCATTCTGGGAAGACTATTAGGCTTCACGACTAAAATCATTAACCCGGAAAGGTTGCTGAATACCGTTAAAGGAAAAAGCTATATTTTCAACACTTCCCCGTTTGACGACTTTACCCTGCAGATTTTAGACAAGACAAATATTCCAGTAGGTGTTTTAGTTGATAAAGGATTTACCGCAGCTGAAAAAGTTTTTGTCCCCATCTTCAACCTCAGCGATTTTTATCTTCTTGAATATGCCAAACGGTTAATTAACAATAACAATTCGCAAATTATCATTCTTGATGTCGCAGGACAGATCAGAAGCAATATTGAGGTGAAAGAACTCATCAGGAGTATCGAACAGGTCGCACCCAATCACATCACTTTATATAACGAGAAAAAAATTGAGAAGGAATTTCTGAAGTCTCAGGACCTGATGCTGATCAGCAAAAAAAGCTGGCGCAGCCTTATCGACTCCAAAAGTCTCTGGCTTTCGGATATTCCTTCAACTCTCGTAATCAGTAATCCTTAATGGTCAATGATGAATCCTACTCTGCAAATGAAAATCACTTCTCAGAAACCGGCTTTGTAAAAGGATCACCTTTTACTATTTTAATGAAATTAAAAAAAAAATTACTATCTTCGCTTTGTGATTAACAAAAACAGAGCATATTATTATAGAATTTTCACCTCAGATTTGGGATAGAGATTCTTGTTATATAACTTCAGACCTCGTCCTCGGACGGGGTTTTTTTATTTTAAATTAAGAGGAAAAGATATCTCTGTCACTGAAGTGGAATGCAAATGCCGATAAAGATTCAGCGACTGCATCGGACCGTTAAAAAGTATACTTATGAAAATCAGCATTATTGGTGTAGGATTGATCGGCGGATCAATTGCATTAAAGTTAAAAGAAAAAAATCTTGTCGATTTCATTTATGGAATTGATAACAATACAGAAAATCTGAAAGAAGCATTGTCATTACAGATCATTAATGAGCAGGCAGATCTGGAGGATGGAATCAGAAATTCTGATCTGATCATCATTGCCATTCCCGTAGATGCGGCAAGAAAGATCTTACCCAAAGTTCTGGATCTCATTTCTGATTCTCAAACCGTAATGGATGTCGGATCAACCAAAGCAGGAATTGTTGACTCGGTAAAAGACCATCCTAAAAGATCAAGGTTTGTTGCTTTCCACCCGATGTGGGGAACAGAAAATCACGGACCTAAATCTGCGGTTGCACGGAGTTTTTCCGGTAAAGCCGGAGTGATCTGTAACCGGGAAGAATCAGCACATGATGCATTGAATATAGTTCAGAATATTGTAGAAAATCTTGAGATGCACCTAATTTACATGGATGCTGAAGCACATGATATTCATACAGCTTATATCTCGCATATTTCGCATATCACCTCGTATGCACTTGCCAATACCGTTTTAGAAAAAGAAAAAGAAGAAGAAACCATTTTTCAGCTGGCGAGTTCAGGTTTTTCAAGCACCGTCCGCCTGGCAAAATCGCATCCCGAAATGTGGGTACCCATTTTTAAGCAAAACAAAGAAAATGTTTTGGATGTTTTGAATGAGCATATTTCCCAATTAAAAAAATTCAAATCTGCTTTGGAAAAGGAAAACTTTGAATATCTCGGCGAACTCATAGAAAATGCGAATAAAATACGGGGAATATTAGATAAATAGTTCTTCACTTACATCTTAATTAAACTTCTTTCGGGAAGTTTTTTTTATTCAAATTTAAAATAATATTTTTAACTTTATTAAAAAACATTTTAACTTTATTAAAATTATTATTACTTTTACAGAAACAAAACTTAATGAAGTTACCCATTATTTGTCCGAGTTGTGATCATACGCTTCAGGTAAGCCAAATGAAATGTCCGGAATGTAAAACTGAAGTCAACGGAAATTATGAGCTTCCTGTACTTTTAAAATTGGCAAGAGATGAACAGGACTTTATTCTCAATTTTTTTCTTTCCAGCGGAAGTATAAAAGAAATGGCAAAACAGGCCGAGCTCTCCTACCCGACGATGAGAAACAAAATGGATGATCTGATTGAAAAAATAAAAAGATTAAACGGCTAATCATAAATTATATCTATGAAAAGTATACCTGCAAGAATTGATTGGGAATTGATACTTCCTATTTTTCTGATTATTTTATTACCGATTTCTTTGGATGTGAAAAATGGAAATTGGGAAATCGTATTAGTACCTGCTGGAATTTTCGGAGTCATTGTTTTATTAATGTTGACAATTCGATATAATATAGATGCTGAGTTTTGTATATCAAAAATTCAATTTTCGGAACTACATAAATTAAAGTAAATGATATTTACAAAATAGAAAAAACAGGAAACTTAATTTCTTCGCCGGCTCCCCGTATCATCGGGAGAGTAGAAATTTATTTCACAAACGGAATCATCATTATTTCACCAAAAAATTTCAGCGACTTCGAAAATGATTTGCTTAAAATAAATCCCAATATTACTGTAAAAAAATAAAATATGACCTGGAAAACTATTTTTAATCCTTTTGAAAAATTTGACGAAAAGACTTTACTTTTTATAGGTATTATTTTCTTTCTACTTACCATTCCGCTATGCTTCTGGACGAACACATGTTTTATAAGTATCTACAGAATCGCACCGTTTACCACAAATAATTTATATGATTTAATTCTTCCTACTTTTATAAGTTTTGCCACAATGATCATTGTTCTGTTTATACTTGGCAAAATATTTTACCAAAAAACAAGAATAATCGACATCGCAAATGCCGTCCTTATTTCGCAGATTCCTCTTATCATTCTTGTATCTTTTGAAGGAATTGATTTCGTGAAAGTTGCAATAGAAAATGTAGTTAACTATCAACAGCAGCCAACCAAAATATTTCCTTTTGTAGATTTTTTGGTAATGATTTTATACACGATTGCAAATGTGGGATGCCTAATATATAGCATAGCAATTTTCTACAATGGCTTTAAAACAGCAACAAATATTAAAAAATGGCAACAAACAGTGATATTCTGTATTGTAACTTTTGTAATGGTAATGATATGCCAAATACTAAACAACTAAACACCTAATTCAATGAAAACCAAACTATTACTAGTGCTTATTTTATTAGCACAAACCTTTTACGCTCAAGAAATTACAGGCTCGTGGAAAGGAGAACTCGATTTAGGAGGGATGACGCTTCCTCTCGTTCTTAATATCAGTAAAGAAAATAACCATTATGTTTCGACAGCACAGAGCCCGAAACAAGGAAACAAAATCATGCCGGTAGACAAAACAGAATTCATCAATAATGAATTGAAATTTGAAATGAATGCGTTAGGCGCTTCTTACAAAGGACAGTTTAAAAATGATCATTTTGAAGGAACTTTTGAGCAAAAATCAAAGTCTTTTCCTTTAAATCTTTACAGAGATGATGGCAAAGAAAAAACGAAACCAAAAGTTCTGATATCAAAAGACATTAAAAAATCAGGAATTAATACCGCTAAAGTTGATGATTTTTTGAACTACATTACCCAAAATAAACAAGGAATCGGCAGCATTACCATCTTTAAAGAAGGGAAAGAAATCTATCAGAAAAATTTCGGGCAAGATCAGTTACCTAATGTAAAATGGGATTCTAATACCGGTTATCAGATCGGATCAATCAGCAAATTAGTTACTGCAATTATGCTGATGCAATTGGAAGAAAAAGGAAAACTAAGTCTTAATGACAAACTGTCAAAGTATTACCCTGACGCTCCCAATGCCGATAAAATCACCATAAAAAACCTAATGAACCACACCAGCGGATTGGGAGATTATGTCAGTTCATGGTTATTTGGAAAACCTATTGGTGACAAAGCGATTCTTGACACAATAAGAAAACACGGAGTTGAATTTCAACCGGGAGAAAAAGAGAGATATTCAAATTCGGGTTATTATCTTTTAAGCAGAATTTTAGAAAAGGTTGCTAAAAAGCCATACAATGTTTTGTTAAAAGAAAACATTACCAGTAAAGCCAATATGAAAAATACTTTTTCGGTTTTAGACAATCAAAAAAACATCTTCAAATCGTACGAAAATACAACCGGAAAATGGATGGAAGTAGAAGACTTTGACTTCCGTAACTGCATCGGCTTGGGCGATATAACCTCTACAACGTATGACATGAATTTATTCATCAATGCTTTATTTAATGATCAATTCATCAAAAAAGAAACATTAGATAAGATGCTTCCGGAAGGCGAAAAACCATTTGGATTGGGCGTAATGAGAGTACCTTTTTACAATAAAATTTCTTACGGACACGGTGGTGACACTTCCGGAACTCATTCATTGGTTTCTTACAGTCCAACTGAAGAATATTCAATCGCAATGGTTGTGAATGGTGAAAAATTACCTCACAGCAAATTATTTATTGGAATCGTAAGCCTTATTTATGATCACGAATATGAATATCCAAAGTTTAAAGAACTAAAAAAACTTTCCGAGAAAGAATTACAAAAATATGAAGGAAACTATCATTCTAAAGAGATTAAATTAGACTTTAAAATCTTCATAAAAGACGAAAATCTTTTCGCTCAGTTGACAGACCAACCGTCATTTCCATTAGAATATCTGGAAAGGGAAAAATTTAAATATGATAATGCCGGTGTAGAAATTATTTTCTCTCCCGAAAAAAAGCAATTAACTCTTATTCAGAACGGAAATACACTTGTTTTTGACAAGAAATAAACAGGCAAATAAAAAAGATGCCGACGTTTCATTGAAAACGTCGGCATCTTTTTTATTAACATTCCGGAACATTCACTGCAATCGCCAATCCACCTTCGGAAGTCTCCTTAAAACGGTCGTTCATCGACTGTGCCGTTTCCCACATGGTCTGGATTACCTGATCAAGACTTACCTTCGCTTTAGCAGGATCACTTTCCAGTGCAATATTGGCTGCTGTTATGGCTTTCATTGCACCCATCGTATTTCTTTCAATGCAGGGAATCTGTACCAGTCCCCGGATCGGATCACAGGTTAATCCAAGATGATGCTCCATCGCGATTTCTGCTGCCATCAGAACCTGACCGACACTTCCACCCAGAATTTCTGTTAAACCTGCCGCAGCCATAGCTGATGACACTCCCACTTCAGCCTGACAGCCGCCCATTGCAGCAGAAATAGTCGCATTCTTCTTAAACAGTGTCCCTATTTCACCCGCAACCAGTAAAAATCTGGCTATATCATCGTCACTGGTAAAAGGAGTGAATGCCTGTGCATACATTAAAACAGCCGGGATGACCCCACTTGCACCATTTGTCGGCGCTGTGATAATTCTTCCGAAACTCGCGTTTTCTTCATTCACAGCGAGCGCAAAGCAGGATATCCATTTATTGATATTCGTAAAATTTTCTTCTGCATCGACAACCTGCTGAAACCACTCATCTTTATTTTTATAAATTGTATCTCCCAGCAGTTTCCTGTTGATTCCTGTAGCTCTTCTCGAAACATTGAGTCCTCCGGGTAATACACCTTCTTTATTAACTCCCTTATAAATACATTCTTTGATATTTTCCCAGATATTTAAAGCTTCCTGTCTCGTTTCCTCTTGAGTTCTCCAGCTCTCTTCATTGATTAAAACCAAATCTGACATTTTATCGAAACCCAGTTTATCACAGTATTTTACAATATCTGAACCATGATGACAGGGATATAAAGTACGTACACAATGTTTTTCAATAGAGTTTTTTTCCTGACTTGCAATAAAACCGCCGCCCACCGAATAAAAATCCTGAACAAGCTCTGTTCCGTCTGCGAAAACAGCTTTAAAAATCATTCCGTTGGGATGAAAATCCAGAGATTTAGACATATTCAAAACCAGATGATGTCCGTACACAAAAGGGATTTCCTTTTCTCCACCCAAATTCAAGATCTGGGTTTGTTTAATATGACTGACAATATCATCAATTTTGGAAGTGTTAATGGTCTTAAAATCCTCTCCGTTTAAGCCAAGCATTCCTGCAATATCAGTTCCGTGACCGATTCCCGTTTTGGCCAGTGAACCGAAGAATTCCAGAAAAACTTCCTTTACCTCTTCTATTGATTTTTCTCTTTTTATAATTCTTATAAATGCTTCAGCAGCATTCCAAGGGCCCATGGTGTGTGAACTGGAAGGGCCTATTCCCACTTTGATAATTTCAAAAACCGATATAGATTCCATACTTGCTTTTCCTATTCATGAAAGGCAAATATACATGATAAATTTTAAAGAAATGAAGATGATATTTTGTAAAGAAAGAAACCCTGCCAGCGTTTAGAACGCTGGCAGGGTTGGACCGTAAAAGAAATAATCTTTATTAAACATCATCATTTAAGACTTTCCTCATGATGAGAAATATTTTAATGAAAGAAAACCTCTCTTTTGTTGAGAAACAAACACTGCCAGCGTTTGGAACGCTGGCAGGGTTGGATTGTAAAAGAAATAATCTTTATTTAAACATCATCATTTAAGACTTTCCTCATGATGAGAAATATTTTAATGAAAGAAAACCTCTCTTTTGTTGAGAAACAAACCCTGCCAGCGTTTAGAACGCTGGCAGGGTTTAATCGTAAAGAAATTATTCTAATCTAAATATCACCATTTGAGACTTTCCTCATGCTGAGACATATCTAAACCGATATTTTCCGATTCTTCGGAAACCCTGAGTGTTATAATGCGGTTGGTGATTTTATATAAAAGCAGTGACCCGAAAAATGTAAATACAGAAACTAAAACCAAAGCAATCATGTGATGGGTAAAAACTCCGATACCTCCATGCAGAAGGCTTGCGTTTTCACCGTGGGCAAAGATTGCAGTAAGAATCATTCCCATAATTCCTCCTACTCCATGACACGCAAAAACATCCAGAGTATCATCGACTTTCTTCAAAGCTTTCCAGTTCATCATCAAATTGGATACGATTGCAGCAGCAAATCCAATAAACAGGCTTTCCTGGATGGAAACAAAACCACACGCAGGAGTAATGGCGACCAAACCTACAACAGCTCCGATACATGCACCCAATGCTGAAACCTTTCTTCCGTTAATTCTGTCAAAAAATATCCATGTCATCATTGCGGAGGCTGAAGCAATGGTGGTCGTTCCGAAAGCAATTGCTGCTGTTGCGTTGGCGCTTAAAGCAGAACCTGCGTTGAAACCAAACCATCCGAACCAAAGCATTCCCGTACCCAAAATTACGTAAGGAATATTTGAAGGCTCATGGTGCGGATTTTTTCTGCGGCCTAAAACAATTGCACCTGCCAGAGCGGCAAATCCAGCACTCATGTGAACCACTGTTCCGCCTGCGAAATCTTTCACTCCGAAAAATTTGTTTAACAATCCCTCAGGGTGCCATACCATGTGACAGAGAGGGGTGTAAATAAAAAGGCTGAACAGGACCATAAAAACAAGGTATGAAATAAAACGTACCCTTTCAGCAAATGAACCCGTTATCAAAGCAGGGGTAATCACCGCAAACTTCATCTGAAATAGAGCAAATAAAATGAAAGGTATTGTAGAGGCCATTGTTTTGTGAGGGTAAATACTCACATGATTAAAAAACGGATAGGTCAGCGGATTACCGATAATTCCATAATGCTCACCATTAATTTCAAAACCGATTGAGTCTCCGAAGGATAAGGAGAAACCAACCACGATCCATAGTATGGAGATGACGCCCAATGCAATGAAACTCTGCAGCATCGTGGAAATCATATTTTTCTTACCCACCATTCCGCCATAAAAAAAGGAAAGTCCCGGAGTCATCAGTAATACCAATCCGGCAGCTGCTAAAATCCAGGCTACATCAGAACCGACAATACTCTCCTCCCCTAAGAAATCCCCTGTATTTGGAAAATCAACACTCGGTTTCCAAAACAGTCCGCCAATTGCGACTAATGAAATTATTATAAAGGATACTTTCCATTTTAAGCCAACTTTCATATCTATTTTTTGTTGTTTGCAGATTATATGGAAACATACCAAACCATAATTTATTCCCATATATCAAATTACCCCGGCAAAATTAAATATAAATTTCAATAAATTAGCATTAAAAACAAATTAACCCTCATTAAAAATAAGGGTTAATTAAATATTTAAATGAAAATATCTTTCAACAGCTTGGAAACCTCTTTATATTTTGTAGCAGGAAACAGATGGGTTCCTCCTTTGATAATATAATCAGGTTTTGAATATTTGACAGGAAAAACAATATCCCTATCTCCTAAAATCTGAATAACATTTGGATTTTCTTTAAATTTCCATTCTGCAATCCTTTCAACAGACCATTTCAGGTAGTAGGGATCCCGAACTTGAAAGTATTTAATAATTTTAGGATTTTTAGGATCAAAAAAACTTCTTAATTTTGAATAGAAAACAGAAGTCTGATCATTGAAGAGACCGATGGGCAAATATTTTGGAATTTTAGTAAACTCTCCCATTTTGATGAGGCGGGATTTCTCTTTATCAGATTTTATACTGCCCATAATGACTACTTTTTCGGCCGGCTTCAGTTTATTCAGTTCCTGCACCATGATTCCGCCGAAAGAATATCCTAACAGATAAAAGGGTTTGGTATCATCAATTTTCTCAGCCATTCTGCTGACATAATCTGCAAAACTTTCATCAAGATCAGGAATGATCCAGTCAATAAAGATAATTTCATGTTGTTCTGGAAATGTCAGTTTTTCCAAAACTTTGAAATCTGCACCCAAACCACTGACTACATATATGTTCATGTTACTTTTTAATTTTAATCAAAGTCAAACTGTTCTCTAAATACAAAATCCACAAAGATCTTATTCAGACTCTTTTTGTCTATTGTTCGTCTGTAAATGTATTCTCTTCAGCAAAGCTTACTTAATAAATGTCTGTTACTATTATCTATTTATGAATACTAAAATAAAAAATGGACAGCTTAATCTAAGCTGTCCATGATCATTTATGAAAATTTTAACCTTACAAAGGTCTTTCATTGTCAACTTTCTGAGTGGATACTTTAAACTGAATATCCATTTCGTCTTTGATAAAATAATCTTTCAGAGAGTTCTGATAGAAAATCCTGAAATCTTTTCTGTTTAAAGAGAATACAGAAGACTCAATCTCTACTGTAAATTGGGTAATATGAGCGTTTGCAGGGAATGAAATTGTTTTTCTGATCCCTTTGATGGTAATATCACCTACAATCGTAGAATTATATTCACTGTTAGCCAGGGGAATAATCTTTTTCAGATGGAATTTTGCAGTCGGGAATTTTTTCACCTCGAAAAAATTCGTCCCTTTCAATTCGTTGGTCAGTTTTACCTGATCATCACCTGAAAGATCAGCAACCACTAAACTTCTCATATCGATCACAAATTCACCGTCTACAAAGACTGTTTTATCAAAATTAAATTTCCCGCTTTTCAGTTTTAAACTACCATAATGAGACGAAGCTTTGGTTTTAACGACTTTGTGTCCCCACCACTTGATCTCAGAAGTAATCACTTTTGAAATTTTATCTCCTTTTTTCTGAGCAAATACAAATGATATGCTCAAACACATCATCACAAACAATAATAATCTTTTCATTCTTTTTTATTTACAATTCAACAAAAATAAAAAAAAGTGTAGAACTTCTACACTTTTAACAATATTTTTTTGATTAAATTATTTCGCAGTCACTTTTACAAGCATATCGATATCATCTTTCACAAAAACATCTTTCATCGAAGATTTGTAAGCGACATCAAATTTCTGTCTGTCAAAAGAAAATTTATTGGACTCTAAACTTACGGTTCCGTTTGCGTAATTCACTTTTGCAGGGAAAGAAACGGTATTGGTTTTTCCTTTTACGGTAAGATTCCCTGTAACCAGCCTGTTGTATACTTTATCATTGTTTTTCTTAACTGAAGTGATTTTAAAACTTGCCGTAGGGAATTTTTCAACTTCAAAGAAATCTCCGTTTTTAAGGTGACCGTTCAATTTGCCCTGGTACTCACCTGAAAGATCTGTAGCATTGATAGAGTTCATATCTAAAACGAAATCACCTCCTGCAAGCTCATTTCCTTTCATAACCAGATTACCTGACTTCACTTTTACTGTACCGTCGTGCGAACTGGATTCAGTTTTAGCAACTTTATAACCCCACCAGTGAACATCAGAAGTGACTACTTTTTTTGACTGACCGAAAGCTAATCCACCGGCTAAAACTGCTAACAACAATATTTTCTTCATGAATAAAATTATTTAATTATTTATTACTGCAAATGTAATTATCTTATTAATAAATCCATCTTGATGTACATCAATAATCACAAATATTTTCATGACTAAAATCATTTATCAAAAAACTCCGAATTTCTCCGGAGTTGTATTTTTTAATCTTTATAATAAGCGGTGTACAGTGCGGCACCATTGATGCTTGTGCTATCGGTGTTGATCAGGTAGATCGGGATATTTTTCAACATATCCTCCATCTTGTCACTGATTTTAAATTTCTCGTAGAATTTATCTTTATCGATATACTGTCTGATAACCTGGGGAATATCACCGGTAATCAACAAACCTCCGGTTGCCTTTAATTTCAGTGTAAGGTTATTTGCTTCTCTGGCTAAGAATTCCAGGAATGTATCTAAGGCAATTTTGCAGATCAATACATCTTCTTCAACGGCAGCCCTGAAAATTTCTTCCGTGAAATTTCCACTTCCGTTGGAAAGTCTTTCAGAAAGCCATTCCGGTTCAGGATGTCTTTTGACATCTCTCAGAAATCTGTAAATATTAAACAGTCCGGTTTTAGACAATACATTTTCCCAGCTTACAATTCCGTAGATATTATTCAGGAATTGGTAGAACTCTACCTCAACATTGGTTCTGGGAGAAAATTCCGAATGGCCTCCTTCTGTTGCAAAAGGTCTGAGGTATTTCCCGTCAAAGAAATATCCCGCTTCACCCAATCCGTTTCCGGGAGCTAAGATTGCTACATTTCCTTTTTCCAGATGACCGCTGCTGTAAATAGGATCGAGATCACTGTCTTCAAGAAGTGCAATACCATAAGCTGAAGCTTCCTGGTCATTTAACATAATAACATCTTCAAAACCAAATGATTGCTTGTATTCTTCAATATCAAAACTCCAGCCTATTCTTTCAGGATTACTTTTTCCATTCAAAACCGGTCCGGGAACTGAAATTCCAAGGCGTTTAACATTTTCCAGCTGCTCTTCCTGAATAAACTGAGTAAGAATCTCGGAGAAAGCAGAATATTGTTTAGTAGGATAATTTTTCTGAGTTTTAGTTTCAATTCCACCATTACCGGAGATAAAATAAGCGATCGTAGTAACATCTTCACGTAGGTTTACACCAATGATGGAAACATTATCATTACTGCTATTTTTTACTCCCGGTAAAAAAAGTGGAAATTTTGGGTTTAAGTTCATAATCGCTAATTTTATCAAATATAATAATTGTTTTGGTAATCCGTGTCAGAGAAAACAAAACCTTTTCAAAAAATCGAAAAGGCTTGGTTAATAATTAATTATATGGTTTTACATTAATTTCCTAATGGAATATTGTAAGAAAATCCTGCTCCGATACTTCCCACATTATAGTCCTGATTTACGAGATCCCCGTTACTTCCTGAGAATACCTTTTGATATTGAAGGAAAAAATTCCAGTCTCTGTTGTGATATCCGATCTCCGGTTTTAAATAAAAACCACCATCAGGCCTTTCTGCTGTAGAATTCGATGCAACTTTGTTGTCACCTACTAAAAATCCATATCCAAGGTCAGCTCCGAAGTAAAAGCCGGTCTGTTTAGGATAGATTCTGAAAAGTGCAGCTACAGGAACAACCCCTACATCATTATTATCATATCCATTATTGTTTTTCGCAAAATAATGAGTGTAACCCGTTGCGATACCCAGACCAAATCCCGGAGTAATAAGATTCTGATAAGCTACATCTACACCCACTGCTGCAGAGAGGTTATCCGCAGGAACTGCAATACCTGCCGTTGCTCCCACTTTAATCATGTTATTCATACTTGCACTCTGCGCACTTACTAAACCTGCAGTTAATATTCCTGCTCCTAATATTGCTTTCTTAAACATTTTCATAACTCTGATTTTTATAAATTTTACTGAATGGTGACAAGTAAAAATCATGCCAAAACAATTCACTATCCCTCGTTAAAAATCTTAAAAATTTCATAAAATACTACAAATCAATATATTAATTTCCTTATTTATTAAATAGTTGTTTAACTTTACATGATTGATGTTCTATAAATAATTATATTACTGATTTATATGTTTTAACCTCTTATCTATTTCATTATCAAAAAATAAAATCATGATTATGGTTTCTTCATTACTCAACAACAAACACCTTCTGTGGAGGGCAGGCTTCGGACCTGAGACCGGGCAGATTGATAAGCTTAAAACAAGTGACAGAAAAGCTCTTTTACAGGAACTCTTCACTGAAGGAATTTTCACCCCAATCATTTATCAGACTGCAGACATTAACCCTGTTGAATATACAGATCCAAAAGCTACTGCTGCCCAAAAAAGGGAAATTCAGAAAATCAACCAGAAGCAGAATACAGAACTGAATCTTAATTTTCTTGAGAAAATGGTGAAGAGTAAAGAACAGTTGAGGGAGAAAATGTCTTTTTTCTGGCATGGGCATTTTGCAACGAGAATTAACAATCCGAAGTTCAATCAACAGCTTTTAAATGTGATCCGTACCAAAGCATTGGGAAATTTTAAGGATCTGCTGTTTGAAGTAAGCCAATCACCTGCGATGCTGAGCTTTCTCAATAATCAGCAGAATAAAAAGGATCATCCCAATGAAAATTTTGCCCGTGAAGTCATGGAACTCTTTACGATGGGTCGAGGAAAATACACCGAGAAAGATATTCGCGAAGCTGCCAGAGCGTTTACAGGATGGGGCTATGACAAGGAAGGGGTCTTTAATGAGAGAAAAAAACTCCATGATCCCGGCATTAAAACGTTTCTTGGGAAAACCGGAAATTTCACGGGTGATGATATTTTAAATATCATACTTGAACAGAAATCCACAGCAGAGTTCATAACCACTAAAATTTATACTTTTTTTGTCAATGAGAAACCGGATCCTGAGATTATTAAAAATCTCAGTCAGAACTTTTATCAGTCCGGTTATGACATAAAAAAACTGATGCAGGAAATCTTTTCAGGTTCATGGTTCTACGATCCTAAAAACATTGGAAACAGAATAAAATCCCCTACAGAACTTCTTGCCGGAATGATGAGAATACTGCCGATGGATATCCAAACCCCTGAAAACATTACTGTTTATCAAAAACTGCTGGGGCAGATGTTGTTATATCCACCAAACGTTGCGGGATGGCCAAACGGCAAATCGTGGATTGACAGTTCGACCCTGATGCTGAGGCTTCAGATTCCACAGATCTGGTCTGGATTGCGACCTATGGAATATGCTGCAAAAGAAGACGACGATATGGATATGGGGATGAAATCCCGGGAGGCTTTAAATAAAAGCTTCAAAAACCCCAATATTACTATTAACTGGAACGAAGTGGATCAGGCTCTGGCTGAGAAAAAAGCAGAAGATTACCTGATTGTCAACTCAGCTTCTGTAGAAATGAATACCGTACATCAGTTCTCTGACAAGAGTATCAAAATGAATGTAATCAACCTGATGTCAACACCGGAATATCAATTGATGTAGTGCCCGATTTTGAATAGCAAACTTAAGACAAATCCTTATGATTATCAAAAGAAGAGAATTTTTAAAGATCAGTTCACTGGCAACCGCTTCATTACTGGTTCCTAACTTTTTACATTCCATGACTTTAGACCATGCACTGAATCCAAATCAGAAAATACTGATTGTTCTTCAGTTTACAGGAGGGAATGACGGTTTGAATACGATTATCCCCACCCGGAATGACATTTATTTTAAAGAAAGAAATACGATCGCAGTGACCGATTCCTTAGCGCTGAATGACGAAACCGGAATCAACCCTGCGCTTTCTTATTTTAAAGAACTTTTTGACAGCGGTGAACTTTCCCTCATGAATAATGTCGGCTATCCCAATCCCGATAAATCTCATTTCCGAAGTATGGACATCTGGCATTCTGCAAGCAGAAGCAATGAATTTTTAGAAACCGGGTGGATTGGAAGATATCTGGATGAAGAATGTTATCAATGTGATCATCCTACCCAGGCTCTGGAAGTAGATGATATGTTGAGCCTCGCTTTAAAAGGTGAAAACAATAAAGCTTTTGCTTTTAAAGATCCGAAAAAACTTTATCAGACGAGCCAGGAAAAGTATTTCAAATCACTGTATGAAAACGATCATCATCATGATGACGAAACCGTTTCCTACCTGTACAAAACTTTAGGTTCAACCATCAATAATGCTGATTATATCTTTGAAAAAAGTAAAGCGAAAAAATCAACTCAGGAATATCCTGATTCTAAACTTGGAAAAGACTTTAAAACTGTTGCATCATTGATTAAATCAGATATCAATACACAGGTTTATTATCTTTCGATCGGAAGCTTTGATACGCATGTCAATCAAAATGAAAGACAGCAAAAACTATTCGGAGAGATCAATGATGCCGTAAAATCTTTTGTTGCTGATATGAAATCCAACGGACTGTTCAATGATATTTTACTGATGACTTTTTCGGAATTCGGAAGAAGAGTTGCCCAAAATGCCAGCAAAGGAACTGATCACGGAACTGCCAACCAAATGTTCTTTATCAGTGGCGGATTAAAGAAAAAAGGAATTCTTAATGCACTGCCCGATCTGCAGAACTTAAATGAAGGAGATCTGGTCTATACCGAAGATTTCAGGAAAGTTTATGCCACCATTCTCAAAAACTGGCTCAATGCTGATTCTTCAAAGGTATTAGGATGGAAGAACGGAGTATATGATTTTGTATAAAAAAAAACCTTACAAATCAAATTGCAAGGCTTAGGACATAACGTTAATTATTAGTGGGGTGAGGGAATCTGCTTATTCACATCTTTCACCTCTTTTTTTACTGTTAATTTTTTGATTATAAATTCTATTATAATCGGCGTAACCAATGTTAATATGGTTCTGAAAAGTCTTGATCTCATACTATTTATTTTTCAGAATAATTACAATTTCTGCGCCAAAACGCTCAACTCTGGCCAAGATGGATGATGAATGATAGGTAATGGGTAATGAGTAATTGGTAATTAGTAATGGGTAATAGGTGATGGGAAATAGATGATGGATATTCAATTTAAAATTGTTCTTTAGTTTAGATGGTGTCAAACAAGTTTATACAATCCCTCAGTTTGCAGAATCTTCACGGTAATTTTCATTGGCTATCCGTATGCTTCTGGCAATTCTCTGTTTCAGTTTCCTCGGTGCGAGAACTGTCAGGAACTCTCCCATCCCCAAAATCATCCGTTCCAATTCAAAATTGAGCTGTACACAGATCTTAAAAGTCGTTCCGTTTTCATCCTCACTGATTATTTCCTGTGAATGATGAAAAGGTTTGGTTTTCACATAAGGTGCATGCTTCGAAGTGACCACAAAAATAACATTTTGCGGACGCTGCGTTTCTGAAACTGTAGCTCCGATGACTTCTCCAAAATAACGGTCCGCATCAAAATCCCGGTCGATATATTCTGTAACATTATCAATTTCAATTTCCTCCATTCTGTCTAAGGCCAGGTTATAAATTGCCTTCTTGTGCCAGCAGATCAGAAACCAGCGGTTATTGTATTCTTTTAACAACTGAGGATGAACGGTGATGATATTGGATTCCTTTGCTTTAAAACTCTTATAACAGATCTTTAAAACCTTTTTATGCAAAATACTTTCGTACAGAACATCAATATGCTCCAAACCCCTGAGCCGTTCATTTTTATCTAAATGTATAATCGATTTCTGATTCGTTGAATGGATCGAGTCTTCCAGTTTCTGAATGACCCCATTCATTTCCTTGAACATCGAAAAATCTTTAAACTGCTTTAAGATCTGGATGGCATTATTCATTGTTTTCAGATCATTTTCATTGACCGAGATCTGATGAATGCTGTAACCGGGATCACTGTAACGGTAATATTTCCTTTCATAAACCTCGATCGGTGCTTCATAACCGAATTTCTCACTACGCATATTCTGCAGGTCGAGCTGAATGGTCCTTTTGCTTACAAAAGATTCCTTGCCTTCAAATTCAAACAGCGCCTCGGAACATTCATCAATCAGATCTTCCAAGGTGTACTGTCTGTATTTGTTTTTCAGACATTTATCTAAAGTCTTGTACCGGATGAGTGCATTTTTATTGGATGACATAGACTTAGGTTTAGTTTAAGAATAAAACATATAGAATTCCATTTCTTTGACTCAGTGATGATAATTCAAAGAATTTTTGACGGAGTTAGTAAGATTCCGTCATTCTTGCAGGTTACTTCTTTTTCAGAGCCTCACCTTCGAAAGAAACTCCGTCCCAGCCATATTCAATAAAATTTCTGATATTCTGGTGATCCGTCCCTTCCGGATTCTGCAGTACATCTTCTCTGTAAAACGCCCCGAAAAGAGCTAAGGTATCTTCTTTTGACAAATCATTCAGCTTCGCCAGGCTGAACACTTTACATGAACCATTGTTCTGATTTGCCTCATTGACGGTATTTCCGTTCGTGAATTTAGTCGGAGTAAAATCGTAATGCTCATCTACAAATGAAATGACCTCATTAAACTGAATTCCTTCCGCTGATTTTCCTAATTGTTCGAATAACATATTTTTTATTTTTTTTTTTATTATTAAATTGAAAAAAGTCACCAATTTCTTTTAACACATTAGTCACATTAGAATTTTAAAGTTAAATACTTTGAAAACATTTCAGAACACATCAAAAAAAATCTTCGGTTTTTTAAAAAGCTAATGTGCTCTAAAATAACCTCAATCATTAAAAAAAACTAATGTAACTAATGTGTCAAAAAACTAATGTGCCCTAACATATCCTCAATCATTTAAAAGTAAATTGAAAAAGTCACCAATTTCTTTTAACACATTAGTCACATTAGAATTTTAAAGTTAAATACTTTGAAAACATTTCAGAACACATCAAAAAAAATCTTCGGTTTTTAAAAAACTAATGTTCTCTAAAATATCCTCAATCATTAAAAAAAAACTAATGTAACTAATGTGTCAAAAAACTAATGTTCCCTAAAATATCGTCAATCATTTAAAAGTAAATTGAAAAAGTCACCAATTTCTTTTAACACATTAGTCACATTAGAATTTTAAAGTTAAATACTTTGAAAACATTTCAGAACACATCAAAAAAAATCTTCGGTTTTTTAAAAAGCTAATATGCTCTAAAATAACCTCAATCATTAAAAAAAACTAATGTGACTAATGTGTCAAAAAACTAATATGCCCCTTACTGGTAAACATTTCAAAAATAATCAAAAAAAATTCATCTACGCAAAAACATTGCACACTTTAGCAATTACTTTGCACTATCAAATAACATAAACATGAACACATTCAACACAATCAACGGAAACGATTTAATCGAATTAGGTTTCAGACCGGGAAAATGGTTTAACGAAGCTTTACAATATATCAATGAAAATCAACTTGATGAAAACAGTATGACATCTTATCTTGAACAGTTCAGATCACCCGATCCGATTCCGCTTCATGCAGCACCAAAAGATTTCATCATCAACATCAGAGCAGAACATGAAAGCGAAAATGACAACGTGGAAAAAGTCATCAACACGATGAAAGTCCTGATGAAAACCCCGACTTTGGTTTCTGGTGCGATCATGCCGGATGCCTGTCCGACAGGTCCTGAAGGTCAGATTCCTGTAGGTGGGGTTGTCGTGGCTAAAAATGCCATTCATCCCGGATTTCATTCTGCAGATATCTGCTGTTCGGTGATGCTGACAGACTTTGGAAAAGCTGATCCTAAGAAAGTGCTGGATGCAGCCCATTCGATTACGCATTTCGGATACGGAGGAAGACCAAGAGGTGAACAAATGGAAATGTCTCAGGAATTAATGGACGCTTTCAGGGATAATTTCTTTTTAAAAGATGAAAGGCTGATCAGTATTGCCCGTTCCCATATGGGGACCCAAGGTGATGGAAACCATTTCTTATTTGTAGGAACATCAAAGAATACCGGAAACACCATGATGGTGACCCACCACGGCTCAAGAGCTCCGGGAGCAATGCTCTATGATAAAGGAATGCATATTGCCAACCGTTTCAGACAGGAAATTTCTCCTGAAACACTGAAGGAAAATGCATGGATCCCATTTGATACAGAAGAAGGAAAATCATATTGGGAAGCATTGCAGTTGGTCAGAGCATGGACAAAAGAAAACCATGAAGCGATTCATAATGCGGTACTGGAGAAATTACAGATCGAAAAGCAGGACCGATACTGGAACGAACATAATTTCGTTTTCAAAGACGGAGACTTATTCTACCACGCAAAAGGAGCAACGCCGCTGGATGATAAGTTTATGCCGGATATTACAGGACCGAGATTAATTCCTTTAAATATGGCAGAGCCGGTTTTAATTGTTCAGGGGAAAACGAATGAGAGAAATCTTGGTTTTGCACCCCATGGAGCGGGAAGAAATTTCAGCAGAAGTCAGCATAAAAGATCATTGGCTCATAAAACAATCGAAGAAGTTTTTGAAGAAGAAACCAAAGGATTAGATATCCGATTCTTTACGAACGATATTGATATTTCTGAATTGCCAACTGCTTATAAAAGCGCCAAAAACGTTAGAGCGCAGATTGAAGAATACGGATTGTGTGAGGTATTGGATGAGGTGATGCCTTACGGATGTATCATGGCTGGAGATGTTCAGAAGAATGCGCCATGGAAAAAGAAGAAAAAATATAGAAAAGCTTAGATTTTTTGATAAAGATCTTATTTTAAAAATCTTCATACTGTTTATCATTCCGTCGGAATCTCTGCAAAGTTATTTGTGATATTAAGATTCCTA
>NZ_JBXUGI010000016.1:0-131540 GCF_057180465.1 Chryseobacterium sp. HNCC26DJ238 | reverse complement strand
TTTAAAGATTTTTTTGCTAAAAATGCAGTAGCTTTATAATACAAAAAAAACCTCACTTTCTGAGAGGTTTTTTATTTATATGCCACACGATATAATGGGCTACGAAGTTACAAACTTCGCAGAGCGGTTAAAAGCAATTTTTTATTCAGAATAATCAAAGATTATTTTAAAATTATCAACTGAATAAATTATTTGTAATATTCTTAATTGATCCTAAAAATTTAAATTTAAATGCGGTGTATTTCTTTAGGCAACTCTTGGTTACCGTTCGAACTACATTAACATCCGCATCCTCTGGAAGGTCTGCGAGTATGCAGCCCCCAAAAAGTCAAGGACTTTTGCTACCTTAACCAAAAACTGCTATTCGATTTTTTGAGTTTAATCCGCAGAAGACCTCTACAGGAACTTTCTTAACCTTAATAAGAACATTTCTCTCATCCTCGATGAACTGGTGCAGGGTTTCCTCGACCTCATGGATAAACAAATTGACTAAACACATACCCCTCTGCGATTGCAGTGGAGCTATTTTAATGTTTAGAATTATATTATTTCTATCTCATCTGCTTTAAAAGCATTTAAAAATTGAGTGAAAGTTTCTGCTAAAAAAACAGCATCCTTTTCTTCCATTCCAATAAAGGGAATAGAATAGAATTTTTTGTTTTCTTTTTTTATAAATATCCCAACACCACCTCCGTTTGAGCCAATAGCTATAAAATTAGGAACAAACTTTTGTGTTTCGTAATCATCATTTATTTCATTTAAATCATCAAAAGGAAATAATTCAATAAATCCGGAATCAGAATATATTTCATATTCTTGAGTGCCATTAATGTAATCCAAATAATCTTTTGGATATGTAAAATTCATTTTCATAAATCATCTACCATTCAATATACTTAGAAAATTAAAAAATGAATCTGCAAGGGATTGCGGCTTAACTTCTCCAATATATAAAAAATCAATCCCTACAATCTTCCCAGAAGTTTTATCAAAAGCATATCCATGATTAGCTCCGTCTGTTCCAATAAAAAAAAGATTAAAAGAGTCTTCTACGTCAGCATAGTAAGGATTACAAGAAAGTACGTTTTCAATATCCCATAAAAAGAGATGTCCATCTTTTCCAATATTTCCTTCCGCTCCGTTGTATTTGGAGATAAAGCTTAAGTATTCCTTATCTATATTGAAGTCAATTGTTTTTATAAAATGCGTATATAGAGAATGACTTGGAAGCTCATTTTTTGTAAAATTACTTAATAGTAAATCAATATTATTATCCATATTATTATTATTTAGCTGATTTTTGAAGTTTTTTCCAAAACGTATTGTATAGTCTATGTTCTTGTGGAGTCAATGCGGTATCGTTAATCCACTTCCCTGTAATACCCCTTCTGATCTTTTAGGTTGGTAATATTCCTGTTGAGATCATATATTGTTTTTTCAAAATATTCTTTAGCTGAAGTATTGACATCTTTCTAGTAGAAACCTGCCAGGAGTCTGTTGAGTCTGTCGTAAACATATCCATACCTTCTGAGGTTGTCACCTGCTGCCGTGTTGGTTTTCCAGTACATTTTACCGATATTTCCGTTAAATCTGGTTTTGACTTTAAGATCCATTAAATCAGTATTGGGATTTTCTTCTTCCTCCACTTGGTTGTATTTGATTTTATAGCCGAACAGATCACTTCCCAAATTTACCGAGCATTGATCTACGTCATCCATCCCCGTATATTATACTGATAATCTACGGTCTGAAGAGGAGTTGATGAACTTACCCCGCCAACTTTCTTTGTTTTTAACTGTGAAAGCGGTTTGTAAAACAAAATGTATCGCTATAAAACACATAAAAAACCACCGTAATTACGGTAGTTATTTTTCAATACTCACAAATAGTATTTATTTTATTTGGTTGTCAAACCAAAAACCTTCTTCTTGACTATCCTTATAAAACCTATATCCTGGTGGTAATGCTAAAAATTTAATTATATCAAAACGTTTATTGATTATAAAATATAAATAATCTACTACTAATGTGTTTGCATCTCCTTTATAGGAATTTGAAGTTAAATACCATCCCGTCATATGTGATGGAGCAGGATATCTCACACCATTAATCTCACTACCATTATAAATCTCTTCTGACAATGCTATTTTTTGACTAAATTTAGGAATCAAAGGAGATACTCCTTCTTTTACTAGACTTAATTGTATTCTATATATTTCGGTAGCTATATTAATTCCCTGTTTATAGATATTTTTCCCATCCAAAACACTGACCAACTCATATATTTCAATATAAGTTTCGTTAAAAACAAATTGTAACATCCACGATCCAAGCTCAAACGTTTCTTTATCTTTGAAAATTTTATCTTCTGTAATTATATATTTTAAAATATAATCAATAACATATTTTACTTCTACTTCATTGTAATTTCCTTTTTTAATTTTAAACTCTTTGTTAATAATTGATTCAAACCCTTTCGTTATGAAAAAAAAATCATTTTCTAATATATTATATAACATCTTTATTCTCTATTCTTTATTGATTTAAATTACTGATATCATAACCTTTCCTTTTTAAAGCAGAAGTAGTTCCTCCTTGTGAAGCAGAACATCCAGCACAATGCGGAAACAAATTTTGAGGTGTTCCCTCTGGAACCAATCCACTTATTGGTTGGTGGTCGGGCGTGAAATTACCCGAACTTCTCCCGGACTCTGTTACACCGCAAGTATGACAACCTTCTGTACTACCTATCTGATTAATAGCTTCCCTTTCTGCTGCATTAAAAGTTTGACTTGTACTCCTTGCAGGTATAGATTGTCCTGCATAAGGACCAGGTTCTAAAGTAGCAGTATTTACTGACGGATGAACTCTTTTTGCTTCTGATGTAACCTGTTCAAATATACTTGGGGTTGCTTTTGTCTTAGTCAAAACATTTCCAACACCTTTTGCCGTCCCCGCAACAGCTAATTCAATTACTTTTTGTGTCAAATCAGCTCCCGCTTCTTTGCCTGCTGCATTCACGCCTTTTGTTGCTGCTGTATATCCTAAGCTATATACATTAGTTATTGGCACGAATGTTTTAGCAACACTCTTAAACTGACTATTCATTGCCCCAACAGGGTCTTTCGCCATTGCCTTACTCTGTGCATTCAGAGTATTTATAGGGTGTTTCACAAAATTAACCGTTCCTTGAACGAGACTTTTTCCACCCTCATATAAACCCGAATAATATGCTTTTGTAAGATTCCATATCCCACAACACTGTTGAGCTTCTCTGCCATCAGGATCAACAAATATTATCGGATTGTCTAAAGCGTAAGTGTAGGTAGAAAATCTTCTGGATTTTTCTGCGAGTTCGTCAACTACGCTCCATCTTCCAATATCGGGCATGTAAAACCTCGCCCCGTAATCATACATTCCGGTCTCAGTCTGTAATTCTTTATTGTTGTACTTGTACTGATATGCATTCTGAGTGGTTAATAATTTTTAGACAAGAATATTACCTTTCTATGTTCAAGTCATCTTTAACTTTAATGAGCATAGACCTTTCACTATCTTTTTTATCATAAAGCCAAATTGTATCTTTATTGTATTTTGTTACTTTAATTTGAGAATTGTAGTTCATCAAGGTGAATATAGAATCATTAGCAATACCCCATTCTAATCTTTGATCAATACCATCATCTACAAATAGTCTTCTTTTCTTTTCAACTTTGTCAAAAGAATATTTTGAAAGTTTACCGTCTTTAGAAAGCTTTAAAGTAAAGCCGTAGAATTCAGCCCTATCTCTTGGCCATTCGTAGTTCCAATAGCCAATACTATCGTTATATAAAATAACATTTTTTATTTTATCACTTGCACTTGAACAACTTGTCAAAAATATTATAACAAGTATAAATTTTATAATCTTAATCATTTGGATTTTTCATTATTTCTACAGGTTGTGGCTTAGACTGTTTTGTTCCATTTTGTATAACTATTTCCATTGGTTCTCCCTCATATCCTCCAATAGTAGAAATATAAGCACCACCTTTATTATTGTTATTAAAATCTGATATATATGGATCCATACCTTGCCATGAAATTTCTTTATTTTTATAAGAGTTCCATAACCTTTGTGCAAAGCCGAAAGCAACAGAATTTTGATTTCCTTCAGTAGAATATCCGTAGTCTGAAGTTTTAGATTGTCCTAGATAAACTTTTGCATGATCTAGGAATGTATATTTTACATTTGGATTTTCACTTTTATGCCCATTTGCTCCAGCTTCATGATCCAAGGTATTTCTGAGATCATATAAATCATTATAGTTTCCTTTTGCAAGTTGTTTAGTGTTATAAAATACAGTTCCAGTAGCTCTGGAGGTAATAGCTCCAGTATCTTCGCTTTTTATTTTACCGCTTACACCATAATATCCTGAAAGTCCTTTTTGTCCAGCGTAATGAGCAATTATATTACTTACAGCTTTGATAGTCCCTTTTTTACTATAATCTAATTGGGAAAGTTTAGCGTTTCCTTGGTCAGTATGCACTATGATATTATTTGTTTTTTTATTATCTCTGTACATAAATCTTCCATTTTTATTAAAATGGTCATCAAGAGGTGCTCTTCCGTCCGGATCGATGAATCTAATTGGGTTATCAAATGCATAATTATAGGGAGACCACCGTCTCATCTTCTCTGTAAGCGGATCCACCACACCCCATCTTCCAATATCCGGCATATAAAACCTTGCTCCATAATCATACATGCCCGTCTCAGTCTGTAATTCTTTATTGTTATACTTGTATTGATAGGCTGGGCTTCCACTTAGATAATTATATCCTTCATGCTTCAATCCAAAAGGATAATAATTATTTTCATCAACAGGATTTGCATTTCCTGATTCATCTTTCTGATAACTCAGCCTTACATTGCCTAAATGATCAGTATAGCTGTAAATATAACTATTATTTTTGAAATCATAATATCCTTCTGACGTGGGAAGAAAATCCAAGGTCATCATTCCCTGGCTTCCGGAATACTGGAAACCGTCGAGATAGTCTGTACTGTTGTATCGCTCTGCTTTACCCTTATTGAAAAAATAAGTGTATTTCTTTCTCAGCTTTGTGCCGTCTGCACGGTACAGGTAATCTAACCTTACATTCCGAATTTCATTTTCTCCATCTTTGTTTCTGACGATGTATTCTATGTCAAATTTATAATAATCCGGAAGATTCAGGATGTTGTAATTTATTTTTAAGATCCCCTTATCTTTCTGATCTTCCATGTTTCCATTGAGATCATACGAAATGGGATTTCCCGAAGCTTCGGGATATCCTGAATACTGACCTGAAATATCCGTGACGCTGTTTAATCTGTTTCCGGTGTAACTGTAATTAAGGTCATCAATCCTCATAGCCGTCGCGCTTCCCTGTAATACCCCTTCTGATCTTTTCAGGTTGGTGATATTCCCGTTGAGATCATATGATGTTTTTTCAAAATATTCTTTAGCTGAAGGATTGACATCTTTCTGGTAAAAACCTGCCAGGAGCCTGTTGAGGCTGTCGTAAACATATCCATACCTTCTGAGGTTGTCACCTGCTGCTGTGTTGGTTTTCCAGTCCACTTCAGCGATGTTTCCGTTAAATCCGGGTTTGACTTTAAGATCCATAAAATCAGTGTTGGGATTTTCTTCTCCCTCCACCTGGTTGTATTTGATTTTATAGCCAAACAGATCACTTCCCAAATTCGCCGGATCATTGATCTTCGTCATCCATCCCCGGATATTATACTGATAATCCACCGTCTGAAGAGGAGTGGATGTATTGTTACCGCCGACTTTTTTAGTTTCAAGCTGTGAGAGTTCATTATATTTATTCTGTGCAAGATACTCTGTGGGATTATTGTCTACTTTATGTGTATGTACCAGTAATCTGTTCTGATGGTCATAGGTAAAGTTCTCGGTAATGACTCTTTCCGTATCGGTATTCAACCTCTTGTGACGGGTGATCACCTGTTTCGGGGTTCCTGAGAAATCAAGTTCCGATTCCGTTCTGGTGTAGCCTCCCAGGTAATTAACAGAATGCGTGGCTATAGGTCTCCCTTTCAGATCATACCAGGTGTAATTCCTTGTCCATTGGTCATCTTCTATATTTTTGACGTAGACAGCCAGGGAGAGGCTTCTTGTATTTTTGGAGATCGCGCTTTGATCTGCCTGTTTCAGAACATCCTGCCCGATGATCTGCGAAGGCGAGAAGGGGGTGCCGGGAGGATAGGTATCATAGTAATTAACGCTTAAAATACTCGTCATGTCTGAGGCAAAAGAAGTATTCGAATAATAAACAATCATCCCATTTTTTGTAAATCCCGCAGAATCTCTCAACTCTGTAATCACTGCAGGATGAATCATATTCTGCAAGGTGATCCGGCTTTCCAGCGAATGGATTATTCCGGTATACACCACTCTTCCAAACTGATCATATTTGGTCATGAGCCAGTTATTTTGTGCTTTCATATTGGCATCCTGAGTCAGGATGAGCCGGTCTGCCCTGTCATAGACCCTATATTCCCAGCCTTTTCCGGGGAGCTTTTTTTCGACAAGCCTTCCGTCACCATCATAGCGGTACTGATAACAGAGGTCGTTTAAGACAGCATCAGGAATGGCTGTACCCGGAGGCAGAGCCTGAACAGCCTGCGAAGCATTCGGCGGCATTACAAATGCCAGCTGATCGTATTTATTATACACATAATAGGTATCCGCCTTTTCCGAAGCACTGATGATTTTCCTTATCAGAACAGTCTGATCCCTGGCGTTTTTAAATTCCACGGTCTCATTACCGTCTTCATCCTTTATGGAGTTTCTGTACAGCTGGCTGATTTTATAATAGCCATTTAAAGCTCCTGAATCATCGGCCGTTCTTAACAGGGAACTTGTTCTGCTCTCCACGGTGGTGGTTGGAGCGGTATATTTTCTGACCTCGCCGTCCGTATTGAGTGAATATGCAAAATTCACGGGTTTATCTGTCCATGCTGTCCCCGGCTGTACCTGCTGAAGCACCCTGTTCAAAGGAGAGCTTTCGATTATTTTTTCAGCATAGATCTTTTCCTGTCCGTAGGGTGTGTTGGGAGCATTGGTCAGAGGATCTGGTACAATGTCTCCGTTTAAAGTATTTGACTGGGGTACAGAAAGAAAATCCTTTACCTGTCTTCCGAAACCGTCATATTCGATGTATCCGGCAGTGTCTCTTCCAAGAGGGGATGATTTTACGCCAACCACCTGCTTTGGCCTTCCCAGGCCGTCAAAATACTGTACGGTTTCAATCCTTTTGATACAGTCCGCATCCAGGCATTCTTTCAACTGTACAAAGTTTTCCGTAGTGCTCTGCGCATGA
The DNA here is from genome assembly GCF_057180465.1 of Chryseobacterium sp. HNCC26DJ238. NCBI lineage: Bacteria > Pseudomonadati > Bacteroidota > Flavobacteriia > Flavobacteriales > Weeksellaceae > Chryseobacterium > Chryseobacterium sp. HNCC26DJ238. Next base: position 124,169 of record NZ_JBXUGI010000016.1, on the reverse strand, counting down.
AATAACATTGCTGCAAGCAGGGAAATAAAGTATATTGTATTTTTTATCATGAGATCTTTAATTATAGGGATGACTTCTGATGGATCCAGGCATATTAATAGTAAATTGTTTAATACGGTTATCCATTATCCATTATTACTGTTTGTAGTTGTATTTAAACTCTTTCAAGCTTTTACCCTGCTCATCGGCCACTTTTTCAAGCCTGTTTGCTGGGTCATATTTATAGGATTCGCGGATTCCTGAAGGAGCTGTGAGACTGGTAATCCCGATCAGCTGGTCGTAAGTAACAGAAGTGATCTGAAAATCTTTAAAAGCATGATCATTCCTTAAATTATTCAGTGCCGTGAGTAAAGCCGGCTCACTGGCCGGGTTTTGCATATCAGACTGCGAGGCATCAATAACAGCATTTACCAGAGGATTGTTTTTGATATTTTCATACTGTGCACCCTCGATCCTGACAATGGGCCGGTTCTGATCATATCCCCAGATAACAGTCACAGGTATGCCTTCTTTTGTGGTATACTGAAGTACATTTCCTTTATTATCATATTTATTGAAGGTGACGGCAGCGGTAGAAGTTCCGTCAAGAACATTATAAGCGATTATTGAAGTGGGGAAAACATGGGAAGGATCGTTGTATTGAGCCTCTGTTTTTGAGATCAGGCTTCCTGTATCTGCAGGATTTTCCTTTTTGGTAACACTGGTTTCCAAAGGCACACCGGTAATGTGGGCATCGATGAGTTTCTGAATGGCTTTTTCGTGGGCATATTGAAAAGTCGTAACCTGACTGGAGTTATCCGGAAAGTCAACCATAAGGGAAGTAGGATTAAGATGCTTATATGTAGTGTCATACTGGTAACCGGAAGTTTCTGTGGTGCTTTGATTATTGTCAAAAAAGCGGATGCTTTTCTGTGTTGTCAGTTTTACCCAGCTTGAGTTGACGGAATACCGTGAATACTCAAAGGTGGGGATATAATGCTGTGAAACCGTGTAGCACAGATCGCAGTAAATTCCTATGAGATTAAGTACATAGGGCTGTACGGTAAGTTCAGGGGTATTTGCCATATAATCGCTTGACTGGTCATTAAGCTTATAATCAAATGCGTAGTCGAATTCCTGCCTTTCCAACAGCCTGTCAGAAGAACTGTAAAATTCTTTTTTGTTGAGAATCCCTCTTGCATACTGATTATTAGCATACTGGAAAAAAGATTGCCTCCCCGTGCTGAAATTCGTAGAAGGATAATTGGTGAAATAGTCAATGGTCTTATATTTTTCTGTACCTGTCGTGTTTTCCACCTCTGTAATTACTCTCTTGTAAGCAACAGGTTTACCGTTAACAGTCGTAACATTGGCGTTTCCTGAATTGGTAACAATTAATTTCTCACATGATGCTCCGAGAGTTCCGTACGGGCTTTTAGAAAAATAATAGGAATCGATTTTATCTCCAAAATATTCACCGGATGTTCTGTTGTTCTCAAGGGTGTATTTATAATTCTGAGCCAGTACCACATTATTGTCAGAATTTCTTTTAACGATTCTTTTAATCCTGATTCCGCCGACACTCTTATCATAGTCTTTAAGCGGATTCTGAATCTCAAACCATTCCAGTTTTAAAGAAGCATACTCCGAAGGCGGAACACTGCCTGACTTTCTGATTCTTACTTTATAGGAAGTCTGTGCTGGCAGCATGAAGTCATAATCTTTTACAACCAGAAAAGTCTTGACCACGGTATTGCCGGCGTTGAGAATTTCTCCGATAAAATGCGGACCCGTAGGAAGACTTCCTGAGCCGTCATCTACAGGATTCACTGTTGAGGAGAACTTTATTTTAAAATTAACCTGGGATAATGAAGAGGGAGTACTGATGGTCTGCACCGGATCGGAATTCTGCACAAAAAGGTCGTTTCTGGTAATCTTTTTCTCATACCCGTTAAAATGAAAGCTGTCGCTTTCATATTCAAAATCCATGGAGCCTCCTGTAGGATATTTGATTTTTTTTAAGCTTCCGAGTTTGGCAAAATTGATATGAGGGTCTTTTTTATCACCCAATCCATAGATCTGACCGTCATACTCAATATATTCGATACCTGTATTTAATAATTCACCGTTATAATATCCCAGATAATCCACTGCATTGGAAAACCGGTTGGGAAGAGGAGCGTCTTCATAGTATTCGAACTGATATTTCTTATTTTCAACCGTTTCTACCAATTCATTCAATTTCAGCCTCTTCATTAATGAAGCAGTATGGTTGCCGTAATTCAGCACATCAATCTGCTCCGTAGAAATGAAATAACTTTGATTGAACTGATAATTCTGAATGATTTTCTGATTCATATCTCTGACAGTTATGCTGCTGAGTCTCTTTCCGTCGATAATATCTTCCCTGGTATCATAATTGAAACTGATCTCTCCTTCAGGAAAGGTGATTTTTCTCAAAACAGACTCTCTCATGATTTCCGAATACGTTGCATATTCATCATACTCATTCATAGCACCATCACCGCTTACAGACTCACATCCATAAAGTGGATAAGAAAATCTTTTGGTATAATTACTTAGGTAACCGTAAGAAACAGGATCATATTCAAAGAGTATTTTCTTGCCGGAAGGATAGATAATGCTTTGAATATTATATTCTGTTGTCTGTATATCCTGAACATCAGCAATTCTACCTCCCAAATTTCTTACAGAATTTCCGGCCGTAAAGTTGTAAATAATCCCTTTGTCATCAGTAATTTTAAAGATGTCCTCAATTTTCACTTTCTGATAAGGAATCTGTAGGATCTTTCCGGTATGGTCGTAGTGAAATTCTCCGGAAATACCATTTACAGAGTATGAAAAGATATCAGGCTGGGTATCTCTTTTTGTAGTCATATCCTGAACTCCTGTAATCTCATTAAATCCTGTAGCAGTTATAGCTAACGTATAGCTCGTTGACTGTTGGTCGTTAGGTGTGAAATAATTTTCATCCATCGGTATATTAGGAATCCATCCGGTATCTTCTGCACCAAAAATCTGTTTTGAAAGAGAGGTATTGCCTGTTGATAAAGACCATCCTAGACCGACTCTCGAAGCTGCTTCTTTTACTTTGACACCTGATCCGTGATAATTGATAGTAACAGGAAAAGTTTCTTTATCGATTTTAATATCATAAATAGGAATAGAAGAGCTGACGATTCCGGTATATGTAGAAGCAGGTATATCCGTAAACTTGGAGATCTGGGCGGCATCCGGTGATTTTAACGTGACATCGAATTTTTTATCCTGAGCCGGTAAAGTGCTGCAAAGAACGACGCAAAAAGTAATGTAAAGTTTTTTCATAGTTTGGGTTTTTAATTATTTGGCGCGAATTTAACTTTTTTTTAACGAATATGACAGTACTTGTGGGGATATTTCATCCAATTTTAATATGGATAGGATAAAAATAAGAGCATGTAACGACAGAACTTGCTGTGTTTTTATCTGGTTAGTATGGTCACTGCAGTATAGTATTAATGATAAGGTATTTTACACTAACTACTCTCACCTTTTATGGTACAATAATAATAAATCTCAAAATTTTTGACTCCAGGATCTTCAATAACTATATTTTTTAAGGATAAATCATCAACCTCAAGACTTTTTCAGCAAATCAAAAGCAGCCGGTACTCACCATCATTTTCTACAGGAGCACGGTGAATACAGGGTAAAACCTGTTGCTCAGGATGATCAACGGCGAGTCTCCAGAGATGTCCTGATCCCAGATTAACAGGCTGGGCGTCGGTAGCGGGTTCGTAATGTAAATCAAAGTAATTTTCCTGTAAAAAAGAGTCAAACTCTTCTTCCTGACCATCGTGTAATGCTTTAAGCTTTTCCCGGATTTCAGGAATCAGGATTTTCTGGGTTGCCTGATTATTGGATAAAATATCACTGGAAGCCCCGTAATAGGTGCATAAGAAAGTATCGGTGCCCAGCGGAGAGCGGTCGACATGAAATGAATAGACATCCGTGGAGATAAAGTCGAACTCTTCATCCCTTTCGTAATTTTTCAGTAAATTAAGTGAAGGGGATGCTCCGAAATCCGTCAGTATTTTCAGATCAGTTAAAATAATTTCTCTCGCAACATTACCATTTTCTGAAAGTTTGAGTGATATAAGATCTTCAGGATAGACTTCGGTAATATTCTCTTTTAGCTCAAGCTTAGATACGATTTCTTTAAAATCCCCTTTCAGATTTCTTTCCCAGCAGATCGCATTGGTATCTCCCTGAAACCGGGTATTAATAAGTTCGGAAAAAGTGGAAACTGTTTTAATCTGGCTGTTGACGGAAAATGGATTGCTCATATTTTTCAAAGATACCTGTTCATATACAGGCAAAATTAATGAACTGGCAGCAGATTATCATCAGGTTGAAAGTCTATAATAATAAAAAAAATTCAGTATCCGTTTCGGCTGTTGCTAAGGCTATTTTTTGTCAAGTTCCCTTAGATTATTTAAACTGGTCACATTACCCGATTCAGCAGCTTTCTTCCGGTACTTTTTGGCATTGTTTACATCTTTCATCTTACATTCGGTCATCCCTGAAGCAATCAGAATGACTTTCTGTTTTCATCATCTGAATTTTTCAGCTTACGGTATTTCTGAATATACTATTACCCTGAGCATTTACTATTGCCACTACTCTCTTAACCCAATTACGGAATGTTTGTGTATCTCCGGAATACCAGAAAACTTCTTAACCGGTTGATAATATCAAAAAGGCTCAGATGAATAATCCGAGCTAAAATTTTTAGTGTACGTACTTTTAAAGACAGTATGCTTTATTTTTCGATCGGAGGTTAACCTTTTTTTGACAATCGCATATTGACCTGAGCTAGAGTTTCATCATCAAATTCTTTTAACTTTTCTTCTGATAAAAAATCTTCCCAAATTACCTCATCTAAATTATTCTCTACCTCTACTAAATCACCATTTTTCCTAATTGCAAATGCTAACTGTTCTGTACAATGTCCAAACTGTTAGGATCACCAGCCACTAATAAGTTATCAGGTAGTGTAGTTGTAAATTTAGAATCAAACAAAGGAAATACTCTATTTACTTTTTGACCGTCCACAATAACTTCGGAAGTCTTAGGCTGCTGCAATAATGGCCGCAACCAGCCATCCCGGTCCAGGAATCATTGCACAGATCCCAATCATGTGGGTTGAGAATCATTTAGTTCAAAATCATTTTCTGACAGAGTAGATAGAAAAAAATCACAAAAAATTCCGTCTTCATAAGTTGTGAGACGGACGCTTTTCTACAAAATTTGATCGCTTTCTACAGCGGTATTTATTTTTACCATATTACCTTTATCATCATAGAAATTATACCGCTCAAATTTACAATCTTCTAATTTATAATTTTCTCCATTGCTGACAAACAGATACTCTCCATTTCTGATGTCGCCAGTTTCCAATTGAAGTATAGTTGCACCTTTTTGAATCTGCTGTCTCCATCCAACTATATCTTTTGAATATGATAGCCCGTAAAACCGCTGTTCATTTGGTGTAATTATGATAAAATTTTCATTTAGAACACCACCAATTTGCGGTATCAAAGGTTTATTAGCAGCAGCAAGTATAGTAACAAAATTATCCTTGTTAATTTTTCCATTACCATTTTTTATGTGGATATACCTATATTCTCTAAATTCAAATTCTTCTTTTCCAGGAAGATATATTTTTTTTATTTTCATATTTTATGGTGTTATTTCAAATCTAACATTAGTGATACCATTTTGATTAAAAATCTGAGAATAATGTTCAGCTAATTCCTGACTATTTGTATGGTATACTACTTCATCGAATGCATTAGAATATTTTTTTGCCTGACTAAGCATTTTGTTTTGTTCCGCAATAGCCCAAGGCTTTTTATCAAGAGGATTTCTGAGAGACTTATTCCAGTCTTCGACAAATTTTGCTTCAATAGCAACAGTTCTTCCATTTATATTCACAACATTATCAGCAACACCATTTACTAATTGCCCATCAACTATTGCAGAATATTGTCGCGAATTAAAATTTGCAGCACCTCCATATAAATCCTGAATAGCATCTTCATATTCTTGCGCTTTGTCAATTGCTCTATATCGACCATTATGCACCAGAATCCCATCCTCAGTGACATAATAGTTTTCATTATCCTCAATATCAAAATTATAAACTTTTTCGTAATGAGGCAAAGTTTCGGTACTGATGATCGTGGTGTAATCACCACCTTTTAAATGCAGCAAGTCTCCGGCTTTCAGGTTGCCTGCTTCTATCCATTCATCATTACAGAAAAAACGGTGCTCAGGAGTAACCCGTACAAATTCTCCTGTTGGCAGTTCCAGAGAAAGCATCTGCTGGGTAAATCTTTCATATTTCACAAGGATAGATTTGTATTCCTGCTGCTTTGTTTCTTCATTAAAGGTGAGTACCAGATCTCCTTCATCTAAATCTTCAATATTTATCAGCCCATCCGGAGTGTGAACTTTTGTGCCGGCAGGAAAACAGACCAATGTTGCCCCCTTCGCCGCAAAAATCCCCAATATAAGACTTACACCACTTTCCTGTAACTTTTCAACTGCACTTTTGTCGCTGCTCCAGATGTTATACTGTTCATAATAGGCTCCGCCAATTCCCAGTCCACGCATGGTTTTACAGAAGAGTGAGGCATTTTTAAAACCTTTAAAGGTAAACTGTTCGATTAATTCTTTTCGTGCCGTACTCACAAACTGTTTCCCAAATTCACGCCCGAAGGTAGCTGCAGTCTGCCTCGCTCCGGTAACTCCGGCAGCTGTGGTTGCTCCGGCAGCACCTCCTACCATTCCCACAGCACCACGACCCGCAAGAAATCCGAAAGCAAAATTGGCGACATGCCCGAGATTGGTCAGTGCAGCACTTCCCCAGGCTTCCCATGCGGTTTCTTTTGGCGTAATTGTTCCCCCTTCGGCAGGACATACCATAATGGACGACAGGGTAAGCGCTTTGTGGTTTTCAATAGAGAATTTCTGTGCAGTACTCGTCCATTTTCTGGTAGCCGCTGCAGCCTTACATTTTAGTGCTCCTATGGCTACTGCCGCTAAGATGGCTGCTGCAATAATGGCCGCAACCAGCCATCCCGGTCCGGGAATCATTGCACAGATCCCAACCGCTATTCCTGCAACTGCTCCGGCAATAAATGCCGTTTTGCCCAGGCAGATAAAATTATTACCTTTCAAAGTATCAAGCGCTGTTGCAGCCTTATCCCCACTGAAGGTTACAAAATCCTGGCTTGTGACCTTCATCTTTTTAGGCGACATGCCTTTATTACAAACAACATAGTGCTTTTCGGTAAGATACTGTTCGTCTGCCATACTGTTAGAATTCTAAGTGCGTATCCATATAACAATGATAATAAAAGAACTCGCCAAGCTGCTCGGTGATCGTAAAATCAGACCTCAGCAGAATTCTGTCATCATATAAGTACTTTCCTTTTACTTTGTAATCGGGATGCATGTAATTATCTTTTGCAAACTCCCGTAACCTTCGGATCATTTTATCATCTCTGATCATCATTCCTTCAACATTCCATTCACTCAACTGCGGCTCATTCAGTTTTTCATTTACTGAAATGTTTACCGGAATAACTACGCCGGCTCCGAATCTATCCATATCTTCCCTTTTCTGGTAACTTTTACTTCCTTCAGCAAGTGGCTCTTTTCCGAAAATGTAGAAGAACTGATATAGAAAATGGATGTATCGTATGCTTTTGATCTCCATTTCTTCATTGGTTAATTCATATTCTTTGGCACGGATTATTTCATAAGCCTCGATGGGATGGGCGTTGGTCAGCCAGTCTTTAACCTCTTTCCATTTATCACGGATCATCTCACCATTGTAGATCTTGGCGATCTCACCTTTTTTGTTGACCCCGACCTCAAGGGTGCTGTAAATACTGCAGACTTTATTTGTCATTTCGGTAATCTGTACGATCAGTGGATCTTCATACATTTCCAGATTGTATTCCGTTTCCGTAATTTCAAAAATGTGAAAATCTTCATCCGGATCTTTTCCTTTGTAAGTGACTGAGGTTTTAATATTAATTTTATAATTACTGTCTAAACTGTGAACTTTAGTCTTTCCGATAATATCTGTATTATATAAATATTCCTTACCTGCTTCCATCAGAATTTACTTGTTTATGTTGACTTTACTTCCGTTGATCTGCACTTCAGTACTTCCGGTGACTTTTACATTTTTTCCTCCGACCACCGTTTCATTGGTTGCGGATACATGAAACGATTGTGTCGCATCCACTTTAATTTCCTTCCCATTGATTGTGATTTTTCCTTCTTTATCAATGACAATGGTACTCGCACCGACAATAATTTTAAATTCAGCCGTTGCGGTAAGAGACACTTTACCCGATTTATCCATCTGAAGAATTGAGGCTTCACCGACGTTGATCATGCTTGTATTTCCTGCTTTTACAGTATTGTCATTAGCAACATGTACAGAATTATTATTCCCAACCGTTACTGTTTTATCATTATTGGCATTTGTCACAGCGTTTCCGGCTCCGTCAAATTTCATGTGAGCACCGCCCTGATCGGTTAAAAATACAGAGCCTGCTCCGTCGTCCAGTTCCAGCTTATTTCCGCTCCGGCTGCTTAAACTTTTGATATTATTTCCGGTACCTCCACCACCGCCTACCTGTCCGTGGAACATTCCTCCCATAACAAAAGGCCGGTCCGGGTGCTGGTGCGCAAAGTTGACGACCACCTGGTCTCCGACTTCCGGAATGGCCATAAAACCACGGTTTTTACTCACTTTATCACTTCCTCCTGCATCAGGGGTCATTACCCTGATGAATTCCGAAGTATCCTGGCCACTCTGCCAGTCAAACTGTACCTGCACACGGCCCTGATTCAGGGGATCGGTATTGGAAATCACTTTGGCAAACTGGGCATCTGCTCTCGGGCTTTCAAATTCAGGCCGCGGAATATATCCGCAGTCTGCAGCAATTGCTTCAAAATTTCCGGTATAATATCCTCTGGCATCAACTTCATGAGTTACTTCAATCATCATCAGTTTGGTGAAATAGGAAGTCTGATTGGTTTCTGCCTGGCGCATCTCAACATCAGCAGGGCATCCGGGATATAAGAACGGAACCGTAGTGGTTCCTGAAGTAACAAAAACTTCCGAAGCTTTACTTCCTGCCGTACCTTTCTGCGATGCATCAACATCCATAAAAGAAGAAGCCTTGATAGGTGCAACCCTCAGTGAAGGGGTTGTAAATGTTTTTTCTGAAATTTCGTAGGCTCTTTTGGCAATATCAGAACTGTGACTGATTTTTGAGCTTCCTGTTGTCAGCTTTTCATTCTTACTGCTGTTGTAGCCATAGAAGGTTGGGTTGACATGCTGTGCCTTCATGGTAATCCTGACGTCATTCACATTACTACCATAAGTAAGCTTTACGGGTTGCTCTGAAGGGGGCAACTTTCCGAAGTGTAGCACTTCACCATCATAGAAAAACTGTTCACCATAGGCTTCAGCCATTCTGGCTAAATAATTATAATGGGTTTCTTCGTATTGGGAACTGTAAGAGACGTTTCCGTGCTGGGCATCAACCCTGAAATCAAATTTGCTTTCGCCCAGGCCTTCTTTGATCACCTGGTCGGCAATGCTGTTTAAACTGATTTCCTGTGCTCCTCCGAAACTCTGAATATGAGGAGCGGCATCTAAAAGAACGGTGGGACTGTAACCCGTAAGAACAATGTTTCCAAGACTTCCTTTCTCCTGGCTGAAACCTACTTCCGTAATAACGCCAACAAAATTTCTTTCAGGACCATCAATCACATCTTTATATTTGAAAACAACAGTGAGTCTTTTTCCAAGGAAGTTTTGTGCCTCTTCCAGATTATGGTTTTCAGCATTTCCCAGAGAATCATGGGCCAGGGTCAAGCTGAACTGATGATGCCTGACTGCACTCTGGTTGAGTTTAAAATGTTTAAAATGCTGAATTACTTTTCCCTCAACAATCACGTCAAGCTTCACAACCCGGTTGATCCCCAGGATCTGGCTGGTCGGAATGGCGGGCGCATTATGAATTTTTGAGGTCGGCTGTTTTGTCCATACTTTTCCCTCGGCCGTAAGCGGCTCATTCGCCTGCATATTCTGATTCATAAACATCCCTGAAGTATTTCCTGCCTCAGTTGCCGCTGACTGAACTGCAGACGCTTTCTGACTGACCTCCTGAACTTTTCCTCCCGCTTTCTGCAGTTTTTCATCTGCCGGTTCAATTGTTTCTGTTGTTGCAGCCTGCTTAAGGTTTTCTCCCACTGCAGGTGTTTTGACCTTTGGGGGAATCTCAGGTTGTAAAGGTTTATTATCCTGGAACATAGCTTATTATTTTTCAGTTAATGAATGTCTGTTTTCAAATCTGTGCTAACATTCGGAATCTTCCTGAGTAAATGGTAGTAACAGATTTCGATCAGGGATGATCTATCACAGTTGTGGTTGATCCTGTTTTATTCAAACACAGAATAGCCTACCTTATTCAAGCACGCTATTCTGTTACACTATTATGGATTGATGAATCGTACGATCTTATACCGTTGGCCAGATTCCTTCGTAAGCAGAATTACCGTAGTTGATTTTTTCTGCGCTTACCACAAAGCTGATCAGCATAGAATTTTCATCCACTGCATCAAAATCAACTTCGTGCTGAATAACGTACCCGTTTTCCCAGTTTAAAGTGATCAGTGTCCCTTCTTCATGAGATTTGTTGAACGTGATTTCACCTGAGGTCGGTTTGTATTTTCCGTTCAGTAAAGATTCCAGAATGTCGGATTTCTCTGTTGCTTCGATCGTTAATTTGATCAGTGCGTTGGACGGATCTGAGGCTACCCTTCCGGATACGTCTGTGGATCTTGATACGCTATAGTTCAGCTTTAGTAATTTTTGACCTTCGCTTCCGTTGAATTTTAAGATTCCTCTTGAATTTGCTGCCATGATTTGTAAATTTTAAACAGTTAATGAATTGTGATTGTTTGTTTGTATTTCAAAGATAAAAAGGGATTTAATACGAAACAGAAATTAGTATGATTATTTTAAATTTTGTAGTAGTTCTACGATTTACTGTCGTAATTCTACGATAATGAGCAAGTTAATCCAAAAGTCAGAATCATTATATTATCACTCAAAAGTGTATTACAGCCATTATTCTTATCATTCTGTATCAGCGGTGAACAGGTACTTTTCAGGTCGGTGAAGTGATCATTTTAGAAAAAATCAAAAACTCTGAAACTTAAAAATAAACAGGTTCAATCTGCAAAGAAATATTTTTTTCATTCATTCAAAACAAGATATCTAATTTTCAAAACGTCTCTGTTAATGAAATTAATCCCCCTGATCGCATAGATTTAATACCGGTTTTATTCCAAAGCAAAGTTTTATTTAGAATAATGGATATTTTAAGGGAACAAAAATAGGAATCAATGAAATTGATTCTTATAAAGCTCGCTTCATAAGCGACCCTGTCGCCTTTCTTTGCTCCTTTAATAAACAGTATGAAATTGAAAATCTTTGCGTTTAAAATGATATTTTTTTAATAGAATACAGTTCTACTATTTTCAACGCAAAGTTTTATCCAAATGCCGAAGATGAAAGGAGCAAAGAGAGGAATCAATGAAATTGATTCTTATAAAACTCGCTTCATAAGCGACTCTGTCGCATTTCTTTGCTCCTTTAATAAAACGGTATGAAATTGAAATCTTTGCGTTTAAAGATGATATTTTTTTAATAGAATACAGTTCTACTATTTTCAACGCAAAGTTTTATCCAAATGCCGAAGATGAAAGGAGCAAAGAGAGGAATCAATGAAATTGATTCTTATAAAGCTAGCTTCATAAACGACTCTGTCGCATTTCTCTGCTCCTTTAATAAACGGTATGAAATTGAAATCTTTGCGTTTAAAAATGATATTTTTTTAATAGAATCCTGTTCTACTATTTTCAACGCAAAGTTTTATCCAAATCCGGAAGATTGAAGGAGAAAGAAAGGAATCAATGAAATTGATTCTTATAGCTAGCTTCATAAGCGACTCTGTCGCCTTTCTTTGCTCCTTTAATAAAGCGGTATAAAATTGAAATCTTTGCGTTTAAAAATGATATTTTTTTTAATAGAATCCGGTTCTACTATTTTCAACGCAAAGTTTTATCCAAATGCTGAGGATTGAAGCCAAGAGAGGAATCAATGAAATTGATTCTTATAAAGCTTATTTCGTAAGCGACCCTTTAGTATTTCTTTGCTCTTTTAATAAAGCAGTTTGAAATTGAAATCTTTGCATTTACAGAAAGCAACATACCCTTCCACTCAAAAATCAGGAAATAAAAATCCAGTTTCACGATTGAAAACCATCCTATCTCATCCAAATAACCATTTAATAACCAAAATTTTATTTTCTCAAATTGAGATAATAAAATTTTGCTTATTTTTGTTACTTATCAAAAAAGATTTTTATGCTCAAAAAAACGATCTTTCTAAGTTTATTCACCTTACTATCAGCCTCAACTATGGCTCAAAATACCGAAGTTCCCGTTTACCTGGATGAATCAAAACCCGTAGCCCAAAGGGTTCAGGATGCACTATCAAGAATGACGCTGGAAGAAAAAGTAGCCATGCTGCATGCGCAGTCAAAATTCAGTTCGCCCGGAGTTCCACGACTGGGAATTCCTGAATTCTGGACCACCGACGGACCTCACGGGGTAAGACCGGAAGTAATGTGGGACGAATGGGATCAGGCAGGCTGGACGAACGACTCCATTATCGCCTACCCTGCCCTCACCGCCTTATCTGCTACTTGGAACAAAAAGATGTCATGGAACTATGGTAAAGCATTAGGTGAAGAAGCGAGATACAGAAAAAAAGATATCCTTCTCGGACCGGGAGTCAATATTTACAGAACACCCCTGAACGGAAGAAATTTCGAATATATGGGAGAAGATCCTTTTTTAACCTCCAAGATGGTCGTTCCCTACATCAAAGGTGTACAGTCCAATGGCGTGGCAACTTCGGTTAAACACTATGCCCTCAACAATCAGGAAATGTTCCGTCATACGAGCAACGTCACTGTAGATGACCGGACCCTGTATGAAATTTATCTCCCACCATTTAAAGCTGCTGTGACCGAAGGGGACTCCTGGACGATCATGGGTGCTTATGATATGTACAAAGGTCAGTACGCAAGCCAGAATCAGTACCTGCTGAATGACATCCTTAAAAAAGAATGGGGCTACAAAGGAGTGGTAGTTTCCGACTGGGGCGCAGTGAACAATACCGAACAGGCCATTCATAACGGACTGGACCTGGAATTCGGAAGCTGGACCAACGGACTTTCTGCAGGAACCAAAAACGCCTACGACAATTATTACCTGGCACAACCTTACCTGAATCTTATCAAATCCGGTAAAGCAGGGACAAAAGAGCTGGATGACAAAGTGACAAGACTCCTCAATCTGGCCTATAAAACAACGATGAATACCAAGAAGCCTTTTGGAAACGTGGCTTCTGAAGAACACAAAGCAATTGCAAAAGAAATCGGAGAAGAAGGAATTGTCCTGCTTAAAAACCAGGGGAATATCCTTCCTGTTGAAGTGAGCAAAGCTAAAAAGATAGCCGTAATCGGTGAAAACGCCATTAAGATCATGACGGTCGGCGGCGGTTCGTCTTCCCTGAAAGTGAAATATGAAACGTTACCGTTAGAAGGGATCAAATTAAAATTCGGAAAGCAGGCTGATGTGCGGTATGCAAGAGGATATGTAGGAGATATCGGCGGAGAATACAACGGGGTAAAATCCGGGCAGGATCTGAAAGACGACCGTTCCGCAGAAACCTTACTCAACGAAGCGGTAGAGCTGGCAAAAAAGTCAGATTATGTGATCTTTGTAGGTGGACTGAACAAGTCTGACTTTCAGGACAGTGAAGGCAATGACAGAAAAAGTTACGGTTTACCCTATAATCAGGACAACGTAATAGCTGCCCTGGCCAAAGCCAATAAAAACTTTGCAGTCGTTCTGGTTTCAGGAAATGCAGTGGCAATGCCCTGGATCAAGGATGTTCCTGCCATTTTACAGTCCTGGTATCTGGGATCCGAAGCAGGAAATTCAATTGCATCTGTTCTTTCAGGGGATGCCAATCCTTCCGGGAAGCTGCCTTTCACTTTTCCTGTAAAACTGGAAGATAATTCAGCGCACAGACTTGGAGAATATCCTGGAAATAAGGAAGAACTTGCTGCCGGAAAAGGAAAAGACCAGAAAAACCCGATTAACATTACCTACAATGAAGGAATCTTCGTAGGATACCGTTGGCATGACACAAAAAAGATCAAACCATTATTCAGTTTCGGACATGGGCTAAGCTATACCACTTTTGAATTTGGAAAAGCCCAAGCCGACAAAAAGACTATAGGACAAAACGATACCATCACTTTCACCGTGACCGTCAAAAATACCGGTAAAAAAGCAGGAGCCGAAGTAGTACAGCTGTACATCAGTGACCTGAAATCTTCTGTTCCGCGCCCGGCAAAAGAACTGAAGGGTTTTGAAAAGGTATTTTTAAATCCCGGAGAGCAGAAAGAAGTAAGCATCACGGTAGATAAGACTGCGCTGAGCTTCTTCGATGCTGATCAGCATCAATGGGTGGCCGAACCCGGTGACTTTGAAGCACAGATCGGAAACTCATCCGATGCCATCAAAACCAAAGTGAAGTTCACTTTACAGTAACACCAATACTATATTTCATAACAATCCCCGGTTCTCTAACCTGTCAGTTACCGGGGATTTTTGTTTCGGTGAAGCATCATTTCATCTCTGTTCCCAACTAATTTTAATCACTGCCGGATTCATTGATAATGAAGGCATTGTTACTTGTATCACCGTTTTTATTATAAGTGTAAATAACTGTTTTATACATCATGCAGATTTCATCAGGTTGCCGTACACCTGCTGAAGGAGAAACCTTTCTCCCCACCGGCTTTCTGTGAATCGAAGCCACATTTTTCCGGGATGGGATAAAACGGAGGATTTTACTGAATTCAGAAAAACGGGCAACGGTCATTCTGTATAATTGAAGTTCTGCTGATTTTACCGTTTCATACCATTCTGAGCTTTCAGCAGATTCATCCTTCCCTCTCGCAGCAGCTTTGATGGAAGCATTCATGTTGCGGATGAGTTGGGAGATGTTCCCGTTTTTCATCCTGAAGATCTCCCGGATTTCAGGAATATAGATACTGAGGCGGGAAAGCCTGAATTGAAGATCCTGATTTACAGAAATACTTCCGGTGAATAGATGTTCGAGATATTCGATGTGATGTTGAAAAACCGACAGATAGCTCAGGAATGCACTGGCATACAGGTGACGCAGATCCAGCTGTGCAGTTTCTTTCATCAGGAGCTGGTGGTCATGGTCAAATCTTTTTCTGAAGAGCTGCATATTCCTGATGAACGTTTCCCGGTCAGCAGATTCAGAAATGGGAGTTGCATCTGCATTCCTCTGCCAGATCAGTGCAGATGGCTGTGTATAATACACGTAAAAAGGATTTCCCAGCTTCAACTGAAGACGTACGCGGTCAACATATGAAATAAAGATCCGTACATTATACCTTGTTACTGATGCAGTGATCCATTTTCTCTGACGGAGGGTTTCGGCATCTTCCCAATCCTGCATCAGAATGAACAGGTCAGTGTATCCTGACGTTTTGGTGGGGAACACGTATAGCTGAATAACCGAAAATTCATGTACTGCCTGATGAATCTGATTTCTGAGCACCTCATCTTTTAAAGGAACGCTTAATTTCTTTTCTTTTTTCATCATTTGTGTTTTTAAAATCGTGATACAAATTTGTGAATGGTTGTACGGTTATGAAAGTAACCGAATGCCTATTCTATACATTGACGGTTTCTTTTTTAGGTAATCTGACTGGGATTTGGTACTTAAAAAATGTAAATTTTTCTCACGAGAATATTTCAGTTTTTTTCTAAAAAACACCGAAACTATAAGTATTGTATCGAAGAATATCCTATCCCTACAAAAGGCATATTGCAGTCAATCCCTACCATTCACTCGTGAAGTTTTTTTTCTGATATGGCTGAAGGTATGCTACAATAACAAATCCATCTGTTCGAGTAGAATTCTGAAAGAATTTGTCTCGAGAACAAGTGAATTTAAAACAAAACTTCTTAATCAATTCAAAAAGTTCTCGATACGGTTTTCTTAAATTTAGAACCCTTGTCTTTTATCGATAAGTTTACGGCTTTGTTTATCTTAAAAACACAATATTTTTGAAAATAATCTTTGTCTAACCTTGCGATAAATTTAAAAATAATTAAAAGCTTCGCCGTAGCTGAGTTGAATACCCTTGCGAACGAAAAATATTTTCAGGATTTTTAAAAAAACTTTGCCCCCCCGTAACGTTAAAAACAACATTAATCCTTACCCAAAAGTTTGCATTAGGATTTTCACCCGATAATTTTTAACTTTACTTTTCGTACGGTTATCATAAGGCTGTATCTTTATCGCTCAGAAAAATAAAACACATGGAACAGAAAGTACATCAGGGACGCAACGTCAAAAGATTCAGGGAAATGCTGGGAATTAAGCAGGAAGCTTTGGCTTTTGACCTCGGTGATGAATGGAATCAAAAGAAAGTCTCCCTTCTTGAACAAAAAGAAACCATCGACGATCCCTTACTCCAAAAAATCTCTGAAATCCTGAAAATACCCGTAGAAGCCTTTCAGAATTTCGATGAAGAAAATGCGGTGAATGTGATTGCGAATACCTATTCTTTCCAGGACTTTAGTGACAACGCCGTTGCTTCAGGATTTAATTATCAGCCATCATTCAATCCTGTCGACAAAGTAGTAGAGTTATATGAGCGGATGCTTGAACAGCAGAAGAGTATGATTGATAAGCTTGAGAAATTGTTGCAAAATAAATAGAGTAAGCCTGAGAAAATTCTCAGGCTTTGATCTTATAAAGTTCTATATATCTTAAGCATATATCTTATAGAAAATTGTTAATTAGTTTCTTATATCTTTCTAAGCTTTATCAAAATTTCGGAGATCCACTTTTTTTGTATAAATTGTATATCTAATTATAGATTTTCTAATATATACTTTAGTACTTCACTCCTTTTTTTAGAGTAAAATTTTTCCTTACCATAAACTAAGGCAAGAAATTCTCTGGTATATCCAATATTATAAAACACCTTTATCTTTTTCTTCCCAATAGAAACAATTCCACTTCTACCATACTGTTCTACAAATTTAATTTCAGAATTGTAATTATTATTTTGTAACTCCCTTTGTAAAAGTAAGGTTTGTAATTCAATTGCTTTATTACTAAATTTTGTCTGATTTAGTAAATGAATATCATTTCCTTCATCCCAAAATCTAATGTAATAATTATTTCTATATCCAATTAAATCAGGATTATTAATGAAGTTAGATCGCCAATCATTTTTTGAAACGGGATAATCCTTTTTTATTCTCTTTAAGTTATCAATAGGAGTTATTTCGACATTTGTTGAATCAAGCAAGGTTTTTAAATAATTTATTTTATTGTGCCAATCTGGACGATTTGAAAATACTTCTCTAAAGTATCTCTTCCAACTTACATCCCTATCATTATTACTCAATAAAAAACAATCATTTGTAGAATGTACTAAAAAATCTCCGATAGAAAGAAATGCTGCTCTGAATTGCTGCTCTTCAAATTCAATTAGACCGTTATTATCAAAATACATTAAAAATTTTTCAAAATAGTTATTTAATAAATTGGTAAAATGATCATTCTCAGAATCACTCCAATCTAAATTCCTATGTTGACTGAAATAATTTTGGATTCCCGAAAAAGTTAGCAAAAAATTTATTTGATTATTCAAATAACCGTGAGATTCTATTTTAGAAATTAAATTTTTCCACTTAAGACTTTTATCAATAAGCAGTATCTTTATTTTTTCTTCAATTATTTGATTACCATCAAACCCCATAATTTCTGATTCTATAAATGTTTTATGAATATCAGTCTTATAATTTTCAAATAAAATATTTAAGCCTTTGACACTTTTAGTAAAATCTTCTGAATCATTAAAATAAAATGGAGCAATCGTCAAATTATTTAAAAGACGTTCAAAATTTATTAATTCGTCCAAACGATTATCATCTTCATCAACTAATTCTATAAATTTAATAATTCCATAAAATCGTAAACGTTCAATGTAAATTTGACGAAAGTTTTTCTCAAATACGCTACTATTAATTAATTTTTCTTTATCAAAAAAATACTTTTTAGCTAAATAATCATTTACTAACCCGTCTTCACTAACTAAAATATCTAAAAAATTTATAAAGTCTATAATGGTTTTTTCAGTTAGTAGTCCAAGACTTTTCAGTTGATAAAAAGAAGGCTGATAGATTCCTTTTTGGAAATTATTTCTTATCTCATCAAAATTTTTGTTCTCATCCAGTGCCATATTGTTGATGGCTATAAATGAAATGATATTTAACAACTTATCATCGAAGAGGTCAGTAGTAACATCTCTTTTATCCCAGAAAAAGTCAGTCCAAATTGTGTCAATTCTCGTGATGAAATAGGTTTCGACATCAACATTTTTAATTCCTTCACTATGTTTTAATGTGTAATTATAATTGTCATTATATGAATGTGATTTTATAAACTTGCCAAGCTCTGCCTTTAAGTTTTCAAATCTTGTTAATGGTTTTCCCCGCGCATTCATTTTAATATATAAATCATCTGTTAATCCCAGCTGATTTATATTAAGAAAATTAAAGGTAATTAAAGTTTGCGATTGAATTAGTTTATCAAAATCAACGGTAACATCCTTAAAAACTAATTCTATTTCATTGACCATATTAATCATTGAAGTAATAGAATTATCTAATGCCCAATTACTGAAAAACCATTTTTTATTCTCGATTTTACTTATTAAATTTTTGTCTTTTTGCACAAAGTCTTCGTATGTAAAATCATTAATTAATTTTATTAAAAAACTATTAGTTGACTGGCGGGTCTGATACTTAAACCTATTAAATTGTACTACATAGTCGTGCATTTTATTTTCCTTTAATGCAAAATACCAGTAGACTAAATAGAGAGTTGTGAGCCTTTGTTGTCCGTCCAAAGGTATGAATGAATTATTTTCTATATAACCATAAACAAAATCTAATTGAAGATTTTTATCGTCATTTGAGCCTATTTCAATAGTTTCTTTAATATTTTCTAAAAATTGTTTTCTAATCTCATCTGAATCTGGGTTTAATCTACCCTGTACATAATCTCTTTGTATCATTGGAATCTCGATACCTTTAGAAATGTCTAATCCCTCTATCTTATTTGATAATATATTATATAATGTTGTTTTCATATTAATTTAAATAGCTTTTCAATACTTTTTTAATATCAGCTAGATATGCGATCTTATCATCTTTTGTCCAATAAGAAATATGTTTAGGGAAAATAGTGTGATATTTAAAAAAAATTCTCTTGGTCTCATTCGGAATAAAATGACCTTGCTTGTCGCGTTCAATTATCTTCATACGCTTTACATCAAATAAGGAATTGTTAAGTGCTGAATTAGATTTCCCGTCAAGCAATGTTAAGTTTGTAATAGAATCTTCATCTAATAATTCCAGATGCTCGCTGATAACATTTACATCATCATCTTCATTTGAAGAAATACTATCTATGGTTTCAATATTTTTCAGATAAAAACTTGAAACCTCATTAAACACATCAATAAAAGAAGTACTATCTAACTTCACTTCAGAAATATTTGTTATGAGATTTTTCATTTTTAAAGCTAAGTGACCAGCTTCTGAACTATTATAATTTTTTAGTGTATCATAGTTTTCTATCAACCACAATTCATAATCATCTGATTTCAGATCAGCTGAATTTTGTGCATAGATGTGTTCTAAACTCCATTTGCTCTCAGAATATAATCTAAATGGAAATTTAATATCTTCATCCTTAATATTGTAAGTGCTGAGAACATTATATAGTAAAAGTATTTTGTTTAGCAAATCTGAATTTTTACCATACCTGAGATTAGTAAGGGTAGGCATATTCAATAATGAATTAATTTCATCATCTATAAATGAAGAAAATTTATCTCGATCCAATTCCAGATATTTTTTCTTTAATGTTCTAATAGACAATTTTTGATTTATTAAAAAACCAAGAAAATGATAATAGTAATGATTTGAGTACCATTCTTCCATTATCTGAACTATAAATTTTATGTCTCCCCACTTTTGTTCAATAAGTGAGAGATTTTTTGACTGCAAACTTGATAAATATGCATCATCAGCCTTGTTTTTCTTGATTACGCTGTAAAACTCTCTAAATGAAGCATATTTATTTTCTGAAGTCGTATCACAAATTAACTCTAAGATGTAATCAATTCTTGTTTCATATTGTTTGCTTCCACTATATATAAAACTCCAAAAGTTCTTGTCCTGCAATTTATCTTGTAGTTCATCCCATTCTATAGCTATTTTGTTTTGCTGTAAATTCAGATAATTGATGTTAATTTCTTTCGAACCAACTAGCAGGTTATTTTTACTTAAAAAAAGTGCTTTGACTAATTCAGCATTAGTTAAAGGTATCTTACCTACATTAATTCTGGTAAAAACTTCAATAGCATCAGTGTCCTCAATAATCTGATACCATATGAATTCTATCTTTTGTATAAACGAAGTATATAAGACAGAATATAAATCAAGATGAGTTGATGATTTAGAATCAATCCATTTTGTAACTAGGTCAAATGCTTTATCTATAAAGTAGTAATCTGGATTATTAAGAATCACTTGATTTTCTTCACCTAAATTGTTTAAGAAATATTCGCTGTTTGGTCTAGTTTGATAGCTAAGCGTAAAGGACTGTAATTTAGGGAGATATTTTTTTAAACTTTTTAAAATTATGAAAATGGTGGTCAATCTTTGTTGTCCATCCAAAACTTCAAATTTACCATCACTCATCTCCTTCACAACTATTGGCTGAAGACAATATTTTTGCTGGGCATCCTGATAAACAAATTCAAATAAATCTTCCAACAAATCATTGACTTCATCATTGCTCCATCTATATCCTCTTTGATAAGATGGTATATAAAAATTATATAGTGGTGCGCCTTCACTATTTTGTTTAAGCAGCTCTCCGACAGCAATTGGTTTTAATATATTTTCTTTCATACTATTAATTAGTTTTGTTTCTTCTCAACTCACCCTCATTTTCTTACTAAACTTTTAACCATTACAAAACTACTATCAACACATCTAATTATCATGATCTCCTAATTATCAAAAACCCTTTATAAATTGATTGTTAACCAATTAAAAACTCCCCAATCAACCCCAGCAACTCCTCCTCACCCATCACTGCAATACTTAAAGCAGTAATTTTTTCCATCTTCTTTGGTCCGGCTCCGGTTCCTACCAGCACCAGATCTGTATTTTTTGAAATACTGGTGTTGATATCTGCACCGCAGTCGAAGAGAATCCGGGCTAGTCTGTTTCTCTGTTTCGGGAAAGCAGAGAACTCTCCGGTGATGACTACTTTTTTAGAATAGAAATAATGATTTTCGTACTTCGGTTTTTCAGTGGGATATATCAGGGAAGAATCAATTTTCTTTGAAGCAAAACTTTCGGCTAAGAAATCTGTCTTTGCAGTATCTTTTTTTATTTTAGAATCAGGAGAGAATGAACTGTTCAGTTTAAAAAACTGATTCATTTTCAGGAAGATCAATCCACAGACCTCAGCATCATACTGAGAATTGTGATGAAGATTTTCACTGAACTCCAGATTAAAAAGTTCTGCAAGAGTCGATAATTTATGATTGTTCAGATAAGGAAAAAGCTGTTGCGACAGTTGTAAGGTACAAATTGATTTGAAATCAGGTCTGTCCATTTCATAAAAGTTAAACAGGCTTTCCAGAATCGGAAATTCTACCGTACATCCGTTGTGGGCAATGACCAATTGATTTTCAATATGTTCGCGGATGCTATTCCAGACCACAGGAAAATGAGGAGCTGTGCAGGTATCCTGTGAGGTGATTCTGTGAATAGAGGTATGAAGCGGAAGGTATTCATTCCCGGGAGGCTGTACGAGATAGTTTTCTGAAAATAACAGGCAGCCATTTTCAAATACTGAAATACCAATACTGCAAACAGAACACGAGTCATTGTTTGCCTTCTCAAAGTCAACAGACGTAAATTTCATTTTCGGGGTTAAAGTTTTGTCAAATGTAACGAAAAAAACATTTCCCCAATTATGGGAATCCACATTTTTGATCTTTTCTGATTATGATGAGGCAATAAGGTGTGAATTACTTTTCTTTTAAGAACAAGAAAACGAATAGGTTGCAGTAAGAGAAGGTATTTAATTTATTTTTAACGCAAAGATTTAGTTATATGATGCGCTACTGAAGGAGCAGAGAAAGATGGCAAAGCTGCTTTTCAGTTGTTGTCATAGTAATTTTTAAAAGATTAAATTTTTCAGTATTTACAATATTTAAGGAAGAACCCTTTATCAGCTAAAAATTCGTGTTGTCCCTCAGAATTATGAAAGATTAAAACAGTATCAAAATTTGGAAGATAAATTTCAAACAGGTTTTGATTGCTCTGACATACCTTCTTTCTTTACCTGCATCGTTACACCCTGCGATGTTGTAAAGCTTTTATTATTCATTCTTACAAAAATCTTTCATAAAATTACCCTCCCCTGTCGACTCCTCACCGATCAAACTCACTTTCAATTCCTTTCTCCTTCAACTGAGTCTGCAGCTCTTTGGTGTAAAGACGGATTTTACGTTCAGATTCCGGGAACAGTGAAACTCCTGAAGCAAATGTAAAAAACCTGCTGGTTGCCCCTTTCTTCATCATGATAAAAAATCTTCCCTGGTAGCCGCCGTTGCGGGCTCCGGATTTAACCGTGCTAAAAACGACTTTCCGAATGTCAGATATTTTATACTTATTGAAAGTGAATGTATTGATGATCAAAAAGTCTTCCCTGAAGAAAAACGGAGCAATCTTTTTATTTCTGAATAAAAACAGGATCAGGAAAAGCAATCCGAAAACACTGCCCATGATCCAAAAGATGAGGTTACTCCCGTTATCCGGGAAATCAGTAGTGGCGGTCCACACTTTTTTACTCTCTGCCTCCAGTAATTCACCTGAACGGTCGAGATTTCTGATCTCTTCACTGCTCAGGTTCTGAGAAGCAGCCATTTGTTTTGTGGTCTCCTGATTTTTGATCTGATAGACGGCAGAAGGCATCAGCTGAGAACCTCCCATATCATCAAAGTAAAAATAACGGTTTCCGGACTGCCATATACTTCCATTATCTGAATTTCCGAAATCTACCTGACGGAGGCTTGATGCGGGCACGTCTTCCAATTCGAGAAGATGGGTACTCCTGCCCTGCAGACCCGATTTGCGGCTTCGGTTTTCTGTTTCTTCCAGGTAATACATCTTATTACCGCTGATAAAAACATCCGGACTTATTTCTTTATAAGAGTTATTCGAAAAAGGGTTTTCACCCGCACGTTCCACTTCCTCTGTATCGGTATTATAGAAATACATCCCGTCTTTTGAAGTGAATATTGCCTGATTGGCGTGGATCAGATGGCTACTCAGCAATTGATACGGTGCTTTTTTGCGGTCAAAAGATTTTCCGTCAACATAGACCATTCCGCCTTTCCCATCGATTAGATAAGCATTCCTTGAAGGAAGATCGCCGTCTATATGAATTTCATACAGTGAAGTATTGTAAGGTAACGGCAGCCGTTGATTCTGAAAATAAACACGCTTGCCATCCGTAAAATAATCGTTACTCTCATATCCCTCCCTTTCTTCCTCACGAATGAATAACGGACGGATACTGTGAGGATCTGCTTCAGGAAGAGGCATCCCTCTGTAAAATACCTGCTGATCGCTGACGGCTATTCCAAATCCTTGCCCTGAACGATACTTTCGCCCTTTGGGAAGTTCTGTAAACCGATACCAATAATTTTGGGGCTTGTCTGCAATATTCAGCTGATATCCCAGCAGCTGAATCATATATCCCAGACCACTCAGTGATTCATTGGCTTCTGTAATAGGATCAACATAATAGGTAATAGTACCGTCCGTATAATAATTATTTCCCAGAACGGTAAGTTTTTTGGGATCTAACCCTTTCAGAATGATATTTCCTGCGTAGACATTTTTTGAATCAGAAGCGATGTGGGAATCCATTCGGTCTGGAATTGTTTTAAATGTGGACAGGTCAGCGCCTTTTACTTCATAATATCCATTGCTTGGTACCTGAGCATAGACATTTCCGTTATAAGTAGAGAAGATACCGTTCAGTTCTATATCATGCTGATCAAAATCAAACGAGTTTTCACGGTCAGACATAAGCGCATAAATCAAGGCTGCTGTCGTGAAGATAACGAGAATCAAAAAAAAGTAAAATACGTAACGATATCTGTACATGGATATGATCTAGTTTATTTTCTTATGATTATTATACTTACACAAAAATTGAAAGCCTCTTACGTCTATCGCATCAAAACTCTTCTGTTTTACTGATAAACAGAAAAAAAATCCCCTTTCTTATTGAAAATATCAAAAGCCGGGGATTTTTATATATCATGTGCACGAAGTCTAATGACTCACTGCATTCAATAGTTCTATATCTTCGGTACTCAACTGTAATTCAGGAGCCTGGAATAAAGTGGCAAGCTGTGATTCACTTGTGGCACTTACGATAGGAGCAGTCACCAAAGGATTGGCTAACAGCCAGGCCAAGGCTACTGATGCCTGAGTCGTTTTATGCCTTTCGCTGATCTGATCCAGCGCTTTCAGTACATCTGTACCTTTTTCATTAAGATATTTTCTTACCCCTTCTCCTCTTGCACTTTTAGAAAGGTCCTCTTCCGTACGGTATTTACCTGTTAAAAAACCGGCAGCCAATGACCAGTAAGTAAACACACTCAGGTCATATTCTTTGACCAGATCGGCATATTCTGTTTCAAATTTTTCTCTTTCAAGAAGATTATAATGCGGCTGTAAAGCGACATATTTAGGAAGATTATTTTTTTCTGCGGCTTCAAATGAAGCTTTCAGACGGTCAGGAGACACATTTGATGCTGCGATATATCTCACTTTTCCGGCTTTAATCACCTCATCATAGGCTTGCAGTGTTTCTTCAACCGGAGTTTTCTTATCGTCAAAATGAGTATAATACAAGTCTATACGATCTGTCTGAAGTCTTGCAAGGGATTCATCTACAGATTTCAGGATATGTCTTTTACTGATCTCAAAACCATGTTCTTTTGTTTCCGAGCCGACCTTGGTAGCGATGACCAGGTCATTCCGGTTTGCACGCTGTTTCATCCACTTTCCGATGATCTCTTCAGACTGTCCGCCTTTTCCATTCACCCACCATGAATACGTATCTGCCGTATCGATGAAATTAAAACCTCCACCTGTAAATTTATCAAGAATATCAAAGGACTGTTTCTCATCCAAAGTCCAGCCAAAAACATTACCGCCGAAATTGACAGGGGCTATTTCTAAATCTGTGTTTTTAATTATTCTCTTCTGCATATGTTTTATTTTAAAAATATTAATATTTGAAACTTCAGGATACAGAGGATCAGTGAATCCTGAGTTCCGTTATTCTATATTAAATGGCAGTCATAATTATACCATATCATTAACAAAGTTTATCACAGATAACTTTCTTTAAACCTTAAAAAAGTTGTTTTAATTTGAAGCAATAACTTTGTGATGATATAAAATGAATTTTCATCTCATAGAAAATAGGGACAGACTTTGAGAAGTCTACCTTAATCTATAGATGAAATATCATCCGGCATTATTTTGTTCCATTAAAAAACCTTTCCCATAAAGGAAAAGGATATATTTTCAGATGATCAATATGTTGTCATACTTCAATTCAGTTCGTTATCTATACCGTAAAATCGAGCTTGGATCCTACTCCTCCCGTATGTGGAAGCAACTGTCTAATTTTAACAATCAGGTCGTCCATATCAAACGGCTTAGGCATAAAATCTGTTGCTCCTGCATTTCCGGCAATATTACTGCCGTCAACACTTGCAGAAAGTACGATCACCGGAAGGTTCTCAAATTCTTCCGTGGAACGCAGTGCTTTAAGAACCTGATCTCCTGACAGTACAGGCATCCATAAATCTAACAAAAGAAGATCCGGCGACTGGCTCTTCATTTCTTTGATCAGATTGGTGCTGTTGATCTCGGTATATACATCAAAGCCCTCTGATTCAAGCAGCATCTGCAAAACATCCAATATACCCTGGTCGTCATCACAGACCATTATTTTACTATTATCCATTATCATCAACTTTCATAATTGGTAAGGTAAAGCTAAAGGTAGATCCTTTGCCTATTTCACTCTCCACCCACAGGGTCCCTTTGTGGTTGGCTATAATTTCGTGTGAGATATACAGTCCGATTCCCAATCCCGGAAATTTTTTCTGAATATCTCTCGCTCTAAAAAATCTTTCGAATATTTTCACTTTATCCGGTGCACTGATGCCCATTCCAAAATCAGTCACTGAAACTTTAACAAAATTCCCCACCTTATTGACATAAACATCAACCTTATCTGAACCAGGTGAATATTTAATAGCATTTGATATCAGGTTATTAATCACCTGCGAAATCTGTAGCTCATCACCTAAAATCAATGCTTCAGTATGATCATGCAGTGATATTTTATAGTCGGGGGTTGCTAAGGAAAGATTTTCAACGGTATCCCTGATGGTTTTATTAACATCAAAAGGTTCATTATGCAGTTCAATATTCCCTGACTGAATTTTTGAGGTGTCTAAAAGTTCAGTAATTAAGTTATTGAGCCGGTCTACGTAGGTACCCACTTTATCCAGGGTAGATAAATATTTTGTGGAAGACCCCTCCGGAGGCATTCTCTGTAAAAGCTGTACAAGCCCTTTAATGGTTGTCAGCGGTGTTTTTAACTCGTGGCTTGCAATCGAAAGGAAATCATCCTTACGTCGGTCCATTTCTCGTTTCTCTGTAATATCTTCAATAGCAATCAGGATACGGTCTTTGTACTGACCTTCAAATTCTATACGGTAAGCATTCAGAAGCATAATCTTTTTGCCGATATGCGGGAAATCATGTTCCACCTCAAAATCAATAACCGGATTGTTAGTCGGAAGAATCTTCAGCAAAAGTTCACGAAGCTGCTCAATATCCCACTGATGGTTTCCAAGTTCAAAAAGTAACGATCCTACGGTATCTTCAGAAGTAACTTTAAACGTATTGAGAAAATGACTGTTGGCACTCAGAACTTTATATTCAGCGTCCAGAACCAAAAGGCTTTCACGAACAGTCTGAATGATACTGGAAAGAAATATTTCGTTATCCTGAAGCTGCTTGGTTCTTTCGTGAATCCTTTTTTCAACGGATGCTTTTTCTTCTCTCAGTTCATGTTCAGCTTTCTTACGGTCAGTGATATCATTCTGTACACCGATAAAATTAGTCACCTCACCATTCTCATTTTTTACAGGAGAAACAAACAGTTCATTCCAGAAAAGTTTACCGTTTTTCTGATAATTTCTGATCTCTACCCTGCATTCCTCACCTGCATTAATATTTTTTTTGATTTCATCTCTTTCTGGCTGAGACCTGTCCTGAGCCTGCAAAAAACGGCAGTTGTGACCGATGATTTCATTATGCTTATATCCTGTAATGGTTTCAAACGCCTTATTACAGTAGATAATAGGATTATCCCGCTGTGTATTATCTGTGATGATGATACCTGAATTTGCAGAATTTAACGCTAACAGGTAAATATCTATATTATTTCCTAAGTTCCTTATGGTGTCAGAATGAGATTTCTTCGGTGTTTCCAATTTGTTGCTGTTTTAATAACAATTTGTGGCATTATATTACGACAGATGAGAAAATAATCAGCCATTTTTAATAATGCAGTAACTATCGACAACCAAAAAGTATGCCCATACCACAAAAACCTGTGATCTTTTTCAGATATAATGGAACGAACGGAAAAAAAGGGGTTTACAGTGAGACTTTCAGTCAAGGATTCTGCTTTGAAAGTGAATTGTAAATTTTAGAATCACTCTAAAAACTGACCGGAAAACAAATTGACCATTACCACTTCTCTATTTATTATTTACATTTAAAAATATCATTTTCCTAAAGTCAGCTAAAAAAAATTTCAGAAAAAAAACCATTGCTTCCTTCCGGTTTATAGAGTATCTTTACTAAAAACTGTTTTTACGGAATGATCGAAAATACTTTTGGGATTAATATAATTCCTGACAATGAAGCTGAACGCCTGAAAGTGCTGGCTAGATATCGGATAACCGACACGCCTTCAGAGGATAGCTTTGATGGTATCGCCAGGCTGGCAACACAGATATTCAATGTTCCGATCTCACTTCTGTCACTGGTAGACGCCGAATCTGTATTTTTCAAGGCCAATATGGGCATGGGAAAAGCTAAAGAAGCAAACAGAGGAAAAAGCCTCTGTGCACTGGCTGTCTTAGATAAGGAGGTAACAGTTTTTGAAGATGCACTGAAAGAACCCTGCCTTATTGCTAATCCCAATGTCATTGGGGACTTTGGTTTGAGATTCTATGCCGGCGCTCCACTGATTACTCATGACGGATTTTTGATTGGAACTCTATGCATTATTGACCAGAAAACCAGGGAATTCACTCAGTCAGACAGAAATATCCTTGAAGGTCTGGCTAAAACAGCCATGGATCAGATTGAGCTGAGAAGATCATCTCTCGATACTATAGACGAATTAAAACAATCCAACATCCATTTAAACAGTACACAGCTCAATCTTGAATCAGCCGTGGAGGAACTTGCCGCCATCAATGAAGAGATGGAAGCCACCAATGAAGAACTGAATACCGCCAATGAAAATGTAAGCAGATCTTACGATTTAACAGTAAAGCTGAATAAAAACCTTCAGAACAGCGAACTGAGGCTGAAATCGTTTATCAGTAAAGCTCCGATTGCTTTCGGTATTCTTACAGGTAGAGAACTGACAATCGAAGTTGCCAATGACATGATCCTGAAAGTATGGGGGAAAAATCACAAAGTCATTGGTCAACCACTGGCTGATGCCCTCCCCGAACTTAAAGGACAGCCTTACCTGGATATTCTTGCAGATGTATATGAAACCGGTACTACTTATATCGGAGACACTGCTCATGTAAAACTGGAATCTGAAGGAACTATTAAAGACTGCTACTTTGATTTTATTTACGAACCGCTGAAAGATGAAGACGGTTGCACCATGGCCATTATTGTTATCGCTAATGAGGTCACTGACCGGATCAACAAGAAACAGGAACTGGAGAAACTGAACCAACAGCTTGAAATTGCCCTGCATGCCGGACATTTAGGCTCCTACAATCTAGATATCAGAACGGGTAAAATGAGCTGCTCTGATATCTGTAAAGCTAATTTTGGTCTCACCAAAAATGACAGATTTGATTTTGAAGATCTAATGAATGCCATTGTTCCTGAATATCGGGAACTGGTGAACAGCAGAGTAACACAGGCAATCGAGAGTCATTCTGCATATAACGCAGAATACCTCGTTAAATGGCCGGATGGGTCCCTACACTGGATGAATGCTTCAGGCTTGCCCAGTTACGATACTGAAGGTAACCCCATCAGTATGATCGGAGTGACGGTAGATATTACCAAAAGAAAAAATTATGAAACGCAAAAGGATGATTTCCTGTCTATTGCCAGTCACGAACTGAAAACACCGATCACAAGTTTAAAAGCGAGCATCCAACTTCTCACCAGGCTCAAAGATAAACCATCCCACGAAATGGTTCCCAGGTTAATTGACCAGTCATCCAGAAGTCTTGATAAACTCAGTACACTGGTAGATGACCTGTTGAATATCAACCGTCTCAGCGGTGGTAATATGGAATTAAAAAAAGAAGTTTTTACCGTATCAAAAATGCTGGATTCATGTTGTGATGACATCAGAATATCAGGAAAACACCGCCTGATCCTGGAAGGAGATCTCGAAGCAAAAGTTTTTGCCGATGAGCACCGAATCGACCAGGTTGTTGTTAATTTTGTCAATAATGCAGTCAAATACGCACCTTTTTCGCAGGAGATCCATCTGATAATTGAAAGATTCGATAATCATGTAAAGATTACAGTAAAAGATTTTGGGGACGGAATTGATCCTAAAATACAGCCGCAGCTGTTCGACCGTTATTTCAGGGCCAATCATGAAAGCAAAACCTACTCAGGTTTAGGTTTAGGACTGTATATTTCCTCCGAAATTATTAAGCGTCACGGTGGAGAAATCGGTGTGGACAGTACGTTAGGGGAAGGCAGCAGCTTCTGGTTTACCCTGCCTTTGCATAAAGAGCAATAATAGTAATTGAGTAATTTTGTGTTTTTGTGTTTTTGTGTTTTTGCAAAAAATACTGTTTGCACTCTAAAAGGTTATGTTAAATGCTTATTATTGAGAACTTAAATAATTGGCAATATTCTGTACGATTGATCATTAAACCAAAAATACACTTTGTAACCTAAACTTTGTAATCTAAACTGATATACATAAAAAAAGCTGTCCTTTTCAGGACAGCTTCTCTTTTACGATATATATCGATTATGCAAGTCTTACATTAACTGCATTTAATCCTTTTTCGCTTTTTTCTACGTCAAAAACTACTTTATCATTCTCACGAATCATTTTAGTGTTCAATCCTGAAGAATGTACAAAAATGTCTTGTCCACCTTCTGATGGAGAAATAAATCCGAAACCTTTTGTTTCGTTAAAAAATTTTACTGTGCCTTGTTGCATTGTATTGGTATTAAAAATTGTTTTATTATGTTTGGTGTCTAACTCTCGATTAAACCTTTATTTTATTGTTTAGGAAACAGCAGAATAAACTGTTGCTTTCTTCAAATCCATCCCCCGATCTATAATCTTGTCGGCGAAGGTAGTGACTTCTGGCGAGATAATCGATGTAAAAAGAATATTTTGTCGTTTTAAAGGAAGTTTACCTATCAGTTTTTTAACCTCATCAGTGTTGTTCTTTAATAAAATCTCTATATCATCTAAAATCAGAACTTCAATCTTGGACAGACTGATGTGTCTCTGATCATCAAGCTCCAAAAGTTTTTCCGGAGTAGCAATCAGTACATCCAGCCTTTTTCTAAGTGATGAAAGCTGAGTCCCATTTGAAATACCTTCGTACACAGACAGCTGTGACAACGGAAGATACTTGGTATAGATCTCAAAATTCTCCTCGATCTGCAACACCGTTTCTTTCGTGGGTGTCAACACTAAAACCCGGATATCACTGTGATCAGGATTGTTCTTTTTCAGAGCCTGAAGAACGGGCATTGTAAAAGAGGTCATCCTTTCTGTTCCACGTGGCAGGCAGCACAATATATCTTTGCCGCTTAAGATCTGCGGAATAATTCTGGTCTGCAGTTCTGTAGGCATCGGACATCCTGCTTCTGTAGCGGCACGAATGATGGGGTTGATTAAGTTTAAATTCTTAAAACTCATAGGATCTCTTTGCCGAGTGGCGGCTCTCCTCTGTCAAAATAACATTCGGAAACTTAATTGTTGGTATTGGGAATTATAATTTTGGAGAACTCAATATAGAAACCGGAATTTCTTTTCGAAGAATATTTTCTGGATATTACTTTATAACTGAGCTATTCTAAAATGATAACTCTGATGTGACGCAATTACTTATTCTGTAGTTATTTCACAGAACAAAGATGAGAAAATAACAGAGCGAAAAGCTTACATAAATAAATATTCAATTTACATAAATCCCACATTATTATAAGTCTTCAAGATTTTTCATCCTCTTGAGTTTTAAGTTTTTATAGAAAGATGGCGCCAGACCGGTTATCTTTTTAAATTGGTAAGAAAGATGTGCTCCACTGCTGTAATTAAGTTTATAGGCAATTTCAGTAAGATTCAGTTCGTTATACAACAGAAGTTCTTTCACCTTTTCGATTTTATTAATAATGATGAAATGCTGTATCGTATACCCATTCACTTCCGTAAAGACATTGGAAAGATAGGTATAATCATACCCTAATTTTTCACTTAAGTATTCTGAGTAATTCTCTTTCGGCTGCTCATCAGCATTATGGATCATCTCTGTAATGGTATTTTTGATTTTTTCAATCAGAATACTTTTCTTATCATCCAAAAGCTCAAGTCCCAAATGTGCTAATTTTAATCTGAAGGTTTCCAACTGGTCATCAGAAATTCCGTCCGGAAAATCAACAGTTCCTAAGTTCACGACCGCATTTTTTAAACCCAGCTGATCTATTTCATCCTGAACCATCATCTTACATCGCAGACTGACCATGTATTTTATGTAAACCCTCATACAGTTTGGTAATTTCCAGCGATCTGAATCATTTTTTATTCAAATTAAAAAATAGGCACCGGATACAGATGAGTAAGTTACATCTTTTATAACATATTAATTTCAGTTTGGAGATTTTTAACGCTATGATCGCAAAGATTATTTGATTATTATTGAAAATATTTTTCGGTCGCAGGGGCATTCCACTCAGCTACGGCGAAGTTTTTTAATTATTTTAAATTTATCGCAAGGTTAGACAAAGGTTATTTTTAAGAGCATTGTGTTTTTAAGATAAACAGAGCCGTAAACTTATCCTTGAAAGACAAGGACTTTAAACTTTTAAATGATATCTTATATCGTCAGTTCGAGTAGGTTTTTGAAGAAAACTGTATCGAGAACTTTTTGAATTGATTAAGAAGTTTTGTTTTAAGCTCACTGGTTCCCGATACAAATTTTTTCAGAATTTTACTCGACCTGACGGAGTTGTTATAGTAGCATCACTTCAGTCATATTAGAAAAACAAAGGCGTAAAATCATCAATGAAAGAATTTTACTAATCAATCAATTTATAATAATGCGCAGTAGAAATTTGGGATAATTTCATTTACCAAGTTGGTGTTTCAGCAAAATAGTATTTTGAAAAATTTAAAAATAACAAAGCCTGAGAATTTTCTCAGGCTTACTCTATTTATCTTGCAACAACTTCTCAAGCTTATCAATCATATCTTTCTGCTGTTCAATCATCCGCTCATACAACTCAACCACTCTATCAATAGGATTGAACGAAGGAGAATTAGTAATAAGGCTGGCAAATTGTGGATTCGAATGATCGTGATTATTAAATGTATTCGCAATCACATTCACCGCATTTTCTTCATTAAAATTCTGAAAAGCTTCTACGGGGATTTTCAGGATTTTGGAAATTTTTTGGAGTAACGGATCGTCGATGGTTTCTTTCTGTTCGAGAAGGGAGACTTTCTTTTGATTCCATTCATCACCCAGGTCAAATGCCAAAGCTTCCTGCTTAATTCCCAGCATTTCCCTGAATCTTTTAACGTTGCGTCCCTGATGTACTTTCTGTTCCATGTGTTTTATTTTTCTGAGCGATAAAGATACAGTCATTCTAATAACCGTACGAAAAGTAAAGTTAAAAATTATCGGGTGAAAATCCTAATGCAAACTTTTAGGTTGAGGATTGGTGAGGTTTTTAACGCTACGGGCGCAAGGTTTTTTTAAAAATCCAGAAAATATTTTTCGGTCGCCAAGGCGTTCAACTCAGCTACGGCAAAGCTTTTTAATTATTTTTAAATTTATCGCAAGGTTAGACAAAGGTTATTTTTAAGAGCATTGTGTTTTTAAGATAAACAAAGCCGTAAACTTATTCTTGAAAGACAAGAACTTTAAACTTTTAAATTATATCTTATATCGTCAGTTCGAGTAGGTTTTTGAAGAAAACTGTATCGAGAACTTTTTGAATTGATTAAGAAGTTTTGTTTTAAGCTCACTAGTTCGCGGCACAAATTTTTTCAGAATTTTACTCGGTCTGACGGAGTTGTTATAGTAGCATCAATTCAGTCATATTAGAAAAAAATGAAAGAATTATACCAAGCATTAAACTACCGAATTAACTTTATAATAATATGCAGAAGAAATTTGGGATAATTTCATTTACCAAGTAGGTGTTTCAGCAAAATAATATTTTGAAAATTTAAAAATAACAAAGCCTGAGAATCTTCTCAGACTTACTCTATTTATCTTGCAACAATTTCTCAAGCTTATCAATCATACTCTTCTGCTGTTCAAGCATTCTTTCGTATAGCTCTACCATTTTATCTAATGGATTAAAAGAACAATTAAAATTAACTTGTGACTCATCTTTAAACGTATTGGCAACAGCACTTTCGTGAAATGTGTTCGCAATCACATTCACCGCATTTTCTTCATTAAAATTCTGAAACGCTTCTACGGGGATTTTCAGGATTTCGGAAATTTTTTCGAGTAAGGTATCGTCGATGGTTTCTTTCTGTTCGAGAAGGGAGACTTTCTTTTGATTCCATTCATCACCGAGGTCAAAAGCTAAAGCTTCCTGCTTAATTCCCAGCATTTCCCTGAATCTTTTAACGTTGCGTCCCTGATGTACTTTCTGTTCCATGTGTTTTATTTTTCTGAGCGATAAAGATACAGCCTTCTGATAACCGTACGAAAAGTAAAGTTAAAAATTATCGGGTGAAAATCCTAATGCAAACTTTTAGGGTGAGGATTGATGTGGTTTTTAATTATTTTTAAATTTATCGCAAGGTTAGACAAAGATTGTTTTTAAGAGCACTGTGTTTTTAAGATAAACAAAGCCGTAAACTTATCTTTGAAAGACAAGGTCTTTAAACTTTTAAATTATATCTAATATCGTCAGTTCGAGTAGGTTTTTGAAGAAAACCGTATCGAGAACTTTTGATCTAGACTGAAAATTCTAGTGATTTTACTGGATTTTTAACGCTACAGGCGCAAAGATTTTTTTTAAGTCCAGAAAATATGTTTCGGTCGCAAAGGCATCCCACTCAGCTACGGCGAAGTGCTTTAATCATTTAAGATTTATCATAGATTTTGACAAAAAAATCTCTGCAGAAAATCTGCAGAGAATGATATGTGATAAATACTTCAGATTAAACCAAAGATATCCAATTGCTGTTTTCAGAATAATCATCTAATGGCTTAAGATCCTGATGATGATTCATGGAAGCCAAGAGGGAAACAATTTCCTGTCTGGTCATTTCCACAGAATTGTCAACCAGTTTCTGGTTAAATCCTGCATTGCTTAATTCAAGAAGATCGTTGACTGTAATAATTCTTGCAACCACCTTACCCAGGTCAATCATTTTTCTCTGGGAAATTGCGGTGTTGATTGTAAAATCTAAATTTTGAGTATATAATTTAGCTGCATTTTCACTTAGTACATTCTGCTGAAGATATTCCCCTACATTTTCGAGTTTCTTTTTCTTCATATCTTTTAAAATCCCTTCTGAAATCTGTGTATACAGCATTTCATTAGAACCTTCAAAGATTTGGAACGGACGGCTGTCCATAATTCCTCTTCCACCGATATGGCTGATTCTGTATCCTTTCCCGCCTGAAAGCTGAACAAGAATCTGCGCAGCTTCCTGCATCATATCTGTAACAAGGGCTTTCATTGAGTTCGCATGTACTCCCTCCGATGAAAGATTATAATCAATACCACTGATCTTTGAACTTTTTGCACACATTGCCGAGCATAGCGTGAAAAATGATTCTAATCTCGTCAACTGATACTGTACCTGATCAAGGGCATATAAATTTGAATTCCCTACCATTCTGTTTCTGGTATGGTCTAAAGCCTCATCCAGCATTCTTTTCAGGAATCCCATTCCCATTCCCGGAAACTGAAACCTGCTTCTGTGAAGAATGTCAAGCATCATTTTTAGTCCCGTGGATTCAGGAATAAGTTTATTAGCCTCAGGAACCTTAATGTCCACTTT
The DNA here is from genome assembly GCF_057180465.1 of Chryseobacterium sp. HNCC26DJ238. Lineage (NCBI taxonomy): Bacteria > Pseudomonadati > Bacteroidota > Flavobacteriia > Flavobacteriales > Weeksellaceae > Chryseobacterium > Chryseobacterium sp. HNCC26DJ238. The sequence goes on along the minus strand of NZ_JBXUGI010000016.1, from coordinate 88,192 downwards.
ATTAAGACCGTAGGGAATCATATATAATCCCGGATTATCATAATATTCCAACACTTCAATATTCTGTTCTCTCTGGTGCGTATCTGCGATGAAAAAATCTACGTCTCTGGAAAGGTTTCCCTCAGCATTCGCATTTCTGGAGGTAATCAGCCAGTAGTTAGCCAATCCCGTAAGACCCTGCCAGTGTTTTGTTCCTTTAATTTCGTACGCATCTCCTTTCAACTCGTTCTGGGTTCTCATATTTAAAGCATCACTACCGAAATCAGGCTCTGTAATCATCAGGCCCCCCATGGCACCATAGTCTAAGAAATGTCTGAAAATATTTTCTTTGATTGATTCGTTACCATATTTAGCCAATGGCTCTAAGAAAAGAGCAATGTTAATCCCGAAAGTCAATGACAGAGGAAGAGATTCATAAGATGCAGCAGATAAAATCCCCAGACATTCTTTCACTTTCAGTCCACGACCTCCGAATTCAGAAGGAACAGCCACAGACAGCGGTTTCAGATTCATGATTTCTTTCCATACACTTGGCGGAAGACCTCTTGAAAGACTTAGCTGGTCGATGTTTTCTCTTTGAAAAAGATGATGGAGTGAAGTTTTGAAATGATCAAGAAATTCAGGATACGGTGTCCCGGATAACTTGTTTGAAGATTCAGTCATACAAATAAAAAATATGTGTTGTATGCCATTATTACAACCGGATTATGATATGAAGCAAATGGCACAGTTAACAGTCTGAATGACCGGCTTCATAAATTTGCGACTAAGATACAAATTTTCATGCATCAATTAAACCTCAACAATAAAAATTGATGTATTATTAACTTAACATTATGATTTTTACATAAATCTCAAACTTTTCCTGATATTTATCAGTTTTATTTAAATTAAAACCAGATAAATTAGAATAATTCTTTGTAACGGGTATTAAATGCTGGAATGAAAGACTATGTCTTTTTTCTGAACTTAAGATAAAGCGACAATAAAGTTATGTTAACCAGTACAGCAAAGGCATTGGAAAGGATAATGGGCCACTCCTTCTGAATAATTCCGTACCATACCCATAATGACAGTCCACTGATTAAAACTAAGATCATGACCCATGAAAGATCTTCTACATTTTTCTCTTTAACCACTTTAATGAGCTGGGGAATCATTGATACTGAAGTGAGAAATCCCGCAATAATTCCTAAAATATTTACATCCATACCGTAAAAATACCTATTTAATAAAGAAGCGGTTATGATTCTAATCAAAACCGCCCTGCTGTTTTTTTATTATGCAGTTAAAATAAATTAACGATGCCTCTTACCTCTTTGATGATAATCAACATTCTTAGGTTTTGCCTGGTAGTTTTTTGAAGACCTGTCGTCATGCAGGTGTTGTGAGTTTGAAGGATGAATTTCGTTCTCAAATTCTAAATGATCGAAATGAACCACTTTTCCATTCCTGTAAGCTTTTCCTTCAGCATTACGGTATATATGATTTTCCTGATAAGCAGTACCGTCGGGAGCCGTAAACATTTTTATCTTTTGACTTAATTTTTTTCTCCTCTGATTAAGTAGTATTGCAGTTCCTCCTGCAATCAAAGCCAATGCTATTTTTACCTTATTGTTCATGTGATTCATTTTGTGATAATTAAACAAAACACTTGCCATTACAATGATTTTAAAAGTTTTCTTTTTTTTTAGTAATCTGATCCTAATTGGTCTTAAAATTGAATAATAAGATACAACATAAAAATCACTAAAATAAAACAATATGGCAACTAAAACTGCAACACCTAAAAAAGCAGCAGCTCCTAAAAAAACGGCTGCAGCAAAAAAGACAGCATCAAAACCAACCGCAGCAAAATCAACCGCTAAATCTCCTGCAAAAAGTGATGCAGCATCCGATCTTAGAGATTTCTTTGAAGATGCCCTGAAAGATATTTACTGGGCTGAGAAGGCACTTTCAAAAGCGCTTCCAAAGATGGAGAAAAATGCTACACATCCGGATTTGAAACAGGCTATTTCTTCACACCTTGTAGAAACTGAAAATCATATCGTAAGACTGGAGGAATGTTTTAAATCATTAGGATTAAAACCTGAAGCAAAAAAATGTGATGCTATGCAGGGATTGCTGGATGAAGGAAAAGGAATCATGGAAGAAACCAAAGCCGGTGCAATCCGTGATGTAGGAATCATTGCCGCTTCTCAAAAAGTAGAACATTATGAAATTGCCACTTATGGAAGCCTTGCAGCATATGCTAAAGTTTTAAACGAAAAGAAATGCCTGAGTAATTTTCTGGCAACCCTTAAAGAGGAAAAAAATTGCGATAAACTTTTGACAACCATTGCAGATACGGCATTGAACAGCAGAGCAAAGTAGTTTACGTAACATTTACAATAAAGAGGCTATCCTAAATAAGGATAGCCTTTTCACTTTTTTAAACAAGCTTTTTAATCCAAGTCAGCCAAGTTTTATACAAAAGTAGAACTTTTTAGTTGTTGAGCTTGTATGCAATTTCCATAACAGGCCGATATCAGGTTTTCATTAAAACTTTAAGTCTAGTTTGACATGAGTCATCAGCTAAGAGTTATCAGTTTTCCTTTTTAGCGGAATTGTTGAAAGCGGTTTTTCGTGAAACAGTTTATCTTTAGATGTTGTAAAACTTTTTCGAGTGTTTGAAACGCTGAAAGGGTTTTGTGTACAGATAATAAATAACGAGAAAACTCAATAAACGTCAACAAATAAATAACAGCCTATCCGAAAAGTAAAGACCACCTGTCTTGTTATATTGGCTAACAGAATAGGAATTGATGCTTTTGAAGTTATTGAAAACCGGAACAGAAAGTTTAATCAAAGTCAGATTCATTATAAAACTGCGCAAAAAATAAGGCTGCCCTTTTCGGGACAGCCTTATTTTATAAAGATACTGAATAATTTTAGATTTAATTATTCAGTATCAACAGATTATTAAGCTCACTTTTAAAACATCCCAGAATGAATTCTGCATAATACAGCTGAGCATTCAAAGCCTGAGTTTTTGGGTGAAGCTCTAATTTTTTAGATACAATAATTTCACCTTTGTAAGCAATCGAATAATGTGCATATACGCCGTACGTTGAATGTCGTACCGGAGTAGAGTATCCGGTTGTGGCTATCGACCAGTCACTCTCAAATAATCCGGCAACATTTAACGCCATTGATTCCGCAACATTCTGTGACACACAATCACAATTTTCAGCTTCTTTGCTGTCAACATTCAGCAATCTTACCTTTTCCGGTAACGCAAAAGCGGTCATACCACCTTTATAAAACATTGATGCATTAGGCATTTGTGAAAAAGCCAGCTGAAGCATTCCTGAAGTCACACTTTCAGCTACAGCAATGGTTTCACCGGTAGTAATCATACATTCACTGATGTATTCTAATATTTTTTTTTGAAATTCCATAATAGTAAAATTTTAGTCTGATTAAATTTTAGCTTTTACAAAAAGTATTATTTCCAGGGATCTAATACAACCTTTACACAGCCATCTTCTTTTTTGTCGAAAATCTCATATCCTTTTGAAACTTCATCTAAAGAAAACCGGTGGGTAATAATATCATCAAGTTTGACTTGTCCTGTTTCAACATATTTCATCAATTTGTCTATAATCGCATGTACAGGTGACTGCCCTGCTTTCAAGGTGATTCCTTTATCGAACATCTGCCCAACTCTGAAATTATCATAATTCATGGGATAAACCCCCAGAATAGAAACAAAACCGCCACGTCTTACACCGCTCATACATGCATCTAACACCTTGATTGAACCTTTTTCAAAATTCACGACTGCTTTCGCCTTGTCGAGTAAATTTCGGTCAGGCTCAAAACCGACTGCGTCAATGCATACATCTGCACCCCTGCCATTGGTCATTGATCTGATTTCTTCTACAGTCTGTTCCGCATCTTTCCATAGAATCGTGTCACATCCGGTCAGTTTTTTGATCTGATCTAAACGGTACTGCAGTGTATCAATAACAATTACTTTTTTAGCATTGTAAAGAATTGCACTTTTTGCAGCCATGGATCCAACCGGCCCTGCACCAAAGATCGCTACTGTTTCTCCACCTTTAAGGTCAGCCCACATAACACCGGTATATCCTGTCGGAAAAATATCCGTCAAGAATAAAGCCTGATCATCTGTAAGACTGTCAGAAACTTTTCTGGGTCCAAAATTAGCGTAAGGCACACGTACGTACTGCGCCTGCCCGCCGTTGTAACCTCCATAAAGATCACTGTAACCAAACATGCCTCCTCCTTTCTGTGTCAGAATACCTCCTTCAGGACCATAATGATCAGGATTTGAATTCTCACAACCTCCCGGAAGATCATGGTCACAGAAATAGCAGCCTCCGCAGGCAATTGGAAATGGAACAACGACCCTGTCACCAACATTTAGATGGGTAATATTCCTACCCACATCTTCAATAATTCCCATGAACTCATGCCCCATTACCATGGGACGGGCCTGAGGAATTCCTCCTGAGTACATATGAAGGTCACTCCCACAGATTGCTGTGGAAGTAACTCTTAAAATAATATCATTCTGATCTTCGATTCTGGGATCGTCTATCGTATCGCAAGTAATCTTGCCTGGTGCATGAAAAACAGCTGCTTTCATAAATATATCTGGTTTGGTGGTAATTAAAATATGATCCTAAGTTATGCCATTGAGTTACGGTCTTTCTCAAGATCCCAAACCCTGTGTTTCGCAATCGCTGAAATAAACTTCTGATCAGAATCGTCTCCTCCCGTCTGAATAATTGCAGGATCATCATGATTTTTAGAACTGATTCTCGTAGCATTATAAATCTCATCCATATCCTTTCCAAAATAAATCGCTTTACAGTGTTTGTAAGCTTCATTGATAAATTCTGTAATGATTGGTTTTCTTTCCGGATGCATCAGTTCTTTAACTGATTTTTCACCGGAACAGATATATAGCGCATCGAAACATACACTGGCTGTACTGGTAATAGAATGTTTAGGTTCAAATTTGCTTCCGTCATCTGCTTTTACGGGCGCAACACTTGGTGCAATGATCTGAACAACCGCTCCCTCACTTTCCAATTTTGCTTTTAATGATTTTACAGCCTGGGTATTAACTCCGTCTGCCATGATAAAACCGATCACACGGCTTTCAATCGTATCTTTAACGGTGTTTTTCATGCTCAAAGCATCTGAACTTTTAGTTTCAGGTTCTCTTTCTTCACTCTGTAGACTTGCTGCATCCGCATCTGCGGGAATACTCTGATTAGGCATATCCAGTTTAACAACCTCTACTCCTACTTTTTCAGCAACATTGGCAGCGAGCTCGGCATCGATAAAAGCAAGCTGGCCCACTACACGCTCTCTGATCTGCTTAATGGTAACTTTAGATAATTCAAATATCAATGCATCCTGTAGGTGTGTTTTTTCGGGTTTTGTCTGACTGTTAAGAAACATTTTTGCCTGAGAATAGTGATCAACAAAACTGTCACTTCTTGCTCTGATCTTATGACCGTCCACTCTTTCATTGCTGGTGGTAAATCCACCCTCTTTCATCATTGCCTGAAACGGACAGCCTCCCCCCATGGAATTTGGTTCATAGCTTACTTTCCCTTTCACGATCTGCTGTCTCATATGACCGTCACGCTGATTGTTATGGACTGTATTTATTGATCTGTTAATAGGGATTTCGTGGAAATTCGGAGATCCTAATCTTGACAGCTGTGTATCGGTATAAGAAAACAGCCTTCCCTGTAAAAGCGGATCATTAGAGAAATCAATTCCCGGAACCAAATGCCCCGGATGGAATGCAATCTGCTCTGTTTCTGCAAAATAGTTATCCGGGTTTCTGTTTAACGTTAAAGTTCCCACAATTTCTACAGGGACCAATTCTTCAGGGACCAGCTTGGTAGGATCCAAAAGATCAAAATCAAAATCATGCTCGTTTTCTTCCGGAATAACCTGTACCCCGAAATCCCATTCCGGGAACGCTCCATTTTCAATAGATTCCCAAAGATCCCTTCTGTGAAAATCAGGATCTGTACCGGAAATTTTCTGAGCTTCACTCCATGCAACCGAGTGTACTCCTAATTTCGGTTTAAAATGAAACTTAACAAAATGCACTGAACCTTCACTGTTAACGAATTTAAATGAATGCACACCGAATCCTTCCATCATTCGGAAACTTCTCGGAATAGCACGGTCACTCATTGCCCACATAATCATGTGCATACTTTCCGGCATCAACGAAATAAAATCCCAAAATGTATCATGCGCCGAAGCTGCCTGAGGAATTGCATTATCCGGTTCCGGTTTCACAGCATGAACCAAATCAGGGAATTTCATCGCATCCTGAATAAAAAACACAGGAATATTATTACCCACAAGGTCATAATTACCTTCCTCTGTATAGAATTTCACGGCAAAACCCCTTACATCTCTTGCAAGATCAGTACTGCCTGCACTTCCTGCAACCGTAGAAAATCTTACAAATACAGGCGTTTCTTTTCCTACTTCGTTCAGGAATTTTGCCTTTGTGTATTTTTCTAAACTTTTATTCAGTTTAAAAACACCATGAGCGCCAGAGCCTCTTGCATGAACAATTCTTTCAGGAATTCTCTCATGGTCAAAATGGGTGATCTTTTCTCTCAGGATAAAGTCCTCCAGCAAAGTAGCACCTCGTTGGTCGGTTTTCAGGGAATCCTGATTATTACTGATTTTCAGTCCCTGATTGGTCGTCAGTTTTGTATCCTGATTATCCGTTGTGTGATCCTGAAGCTGATTTAATTTTTCATTAGGCTTATTAGAGTCCATATTATCCATATTATTTATAGTTTTATGATTGATTATGATTTATTTTTAAGAATTCTTCTGTGAAATCCTGCCACTGCACTTTACTTCCACCAAAAATCCCGCCACTTGCTACAAAAAAGTTCCTGAGCGAATTAATCCATCCGACTTTAGAGGTATTGGCTAATTCGTTTCTTCCGTGAATGCTGAATTGTATCACTTTATTTTTTTTTGAAAGAATAAAGGTATTTGACGCATCTTCCGTATAAAAGTGTGCGATGTTTCCGCTACCGCTCTCTGCACAGGAATGAGGTCTCATCTGCAGCAGAAAAACCTTTTCCTCAGTCTGATCAATGACCTCTATTTTATTGACCATAACCCAGTCAAAGCCGTTTCCCAACTTATTTTTGGGAGCAGGCATCTTGATTTTAACCAAATCGTTCAGCTGAACAGCCGTACCTTCACTATTTTCTTTGCTATGGAGATAAAATTCAGTAGGATTTTTACCTGCAAACTGATTCCAGCCATTCACATCTAAAAGTTTTTGTGAGAATTTCCGAAATCGTTCGAAAGCCTCTGTTTCTGAATTACAATCAATGAAAGAAACTGCGTTGTTCTCAGAGCCAATGATATTGACAGGCAGCAAATGCTGAACATCTATTTTATACTTCATAAATTTTAGAATGGATTGATGCGTAAGAGCACCTTAGTTAAATGGCGAGTCTTCTTGTATTTTATTTATTAAGATAATCCTTAATGCTGAGTACCGAAAACTGATTTCTGAACGATGATAATGACACAAAGCCATTTTTAAATATTTGATGATGAAAGGCCTGATGTTAAATATGGTCAATAGCCCTTGTAATAATTATTTTAGGTGCAATTTAAGTATTGATTGAGTATCGGATCACTTTATAAACTACCTGCTGTTAAAACTGAGAACGTAATAAGTGAAGAACCATAACCTATTCTTATACCGTACTTTTATTCTGAAAGTTTCTTTTTTATTGATGACTTGTCAAATCCGGATGCTGCCACTGAAGTATTCACAGGACATGAACAGTAAGTCTATTCAGCATATCGGAAATTGTTACCGAATCTGAATTCACATTCGTATTCTGACATTTTTTTTTATAGCTTACAAAAAAATCCTGTAAGAGGGAAATGACCCTGTGATTGCTTTCATACATTTTGTTATTTGGTGTGTATCAAATGTATAAACTTATTACTGCAGTTGTTTATGATCTGAATCACATGAAATTATTCATCAGGTAATTTGATCCCGAGAAGAACACTGCTCATTGCTGTGATGATAACAAAAAAGCTGCCTTATTAAAAAATAAGACAGCCAATTATTCTATAATTCTTTTAAGATCTGCTTTGCTCTAAACTTTCAAACTTAGCGTACGAAGCTTTCAAATGATGAAGCTGATCCTGAACAACTCTTGAACTTTCGGGACATAAGTCTCCGCTATCCAATGCATTGTCATACGCTTTAATTGCAGCTTTTTCACCAAATACTACATTTTCAAGCGTTGCTTCATCCTTGTTGCCTGAAAAAGTGCTTTTTACATCGATCCATGCTCTGTGAACAGCTCCGGCGGCAGTCGTTGTGTCATCTGGCTGTCCTCCTCGCTCTGTGATCAGACCGGTAAGGTCAGATTTCATTTTCTGAGAGTTAGCTACCATTTCATCATAATCTGACTTCAGCCCGGAATACGTTTCCCATACTTTATCTTCAACTTTTGAAAATCCTTCAATTCTGTCATTTGTAATTTGTAAAAGATCATTAAGGACTGATACTGTTTTTTCTTGACTCATAATAATATATGTTTATAGTGTATTAATAGATTGGCAAGTACTATGCCCATAAATCACAATAAAAAGTTAATTAATCTATTTAGAAGATAAAATTCAGGCACGATATTTGAGCTATTGTTATTATCAAATGATATTTAAACGCACCACACTCACATTATAATTAATACAGAAAAAATCCCCGAACTTAACGTTTGGGGATTTTCAGTAAATGACTTTATATTTAATTTTTTACAGTTAGATTTTATTTCTACATTAGTTCAAGCAAAAAACAACATTATGGCACATAAAGATTTTACAGAAGAAGATTTCGTAAAAACCGAAGAAGGCAATTATCAGCTGGAGTATTCAAAATCGGAAATCGGAGAGGGAAGCAACATCATTATAGAAGAGAAAAGTTCAGACGGAACTTATTCAGTAATTCAGATCCCTATAAAAAGACATAATGAAAGCATCTTTATTGTGACGGATCACCCAATTGAAGGAAGACTTATCTTAGATTAATAATAATCCCCATTTTTAAAAAAATGGGGATTATTTTATTTTAAATCAGAGGATTTTTTTCCTTAAGATTAGTCTCATACAAATCTTTTCTCCTGTCATTGAGAATCTGTACGGAACCGTGATAATGAAGATCTTTCAGTAAGTTCAGATCAACATCGACAATCAATGTCATTTCGGTATTGGGAGTTGCTTCTCCTTTTACTGCATTGGACGGAAAAGCAAAATCCGAAGGGGTAAATACAGCAGCCTGCCCAAACTGAATATCCATATTATTCACACCCGGTAAGTTTCCTACACATCCTGCAATTGCAACGTAACACTCATTTTCAATTGCTCTTGCTGCTGCGCAGTGACGCACTCGCATGTAAGCATTTTGAGTATCGGTTAGGTATGGTACGAAGAGTATTTTCATTCCCTGGTCAGCCAGAAGTCTCGGCAATTCCGGAAATTCAACATCATAACAGATGACAAGACCTATTTTTCCACAGTCTGTATCAAAAACCCTGATCTCACTCCCTCCCTTCATTCCATAATATTTTCTTTCATTCGGGGTAATGTGGATTTTTCGGTATTCATCGATACGACCGTCCCTATGCAGAAGATAACTTACATTATAAAGATCATTGTTTTCAAAAACAGGCATACTTCCTGAAATGATATTAACATTGTAGCTGATTGCCAGTTCAGAAATTTTAGTTTTAATCTGATCGGTAATCTTAGCAAGTTCAATCATACTGTCACGTTCGGAAAGATTATTGAACGGTGCCAGCAGAGGAGTATTGAACAATTCCGGGAAAAGAACAAAATCTGACTTGTAATCCCCCATTACATTAACGAAAAACTCTACCTGCTCATAGAACGCATTAATATCTCTGAAATGTCTCATCTGCCACTGTACAAGACCTAAACGAATTGTGCTATCCTGCATGGTATTCGGTTTTTTGCTGTAATAGATATTATTCCACTGCAGCAAAACAGCGTTTTCCCGTGAAGCTTCATCTTCGGGAAGATATTTTTTCAGGACTCTGATCGGTAAAAAATTATTGGAAAGCTGAAAAGAAAGTACGGGATCATAAATTTCTTTGTCCCTCACTCTCCTGATATATTCCCTAGGGGAAATTTCGTGGCTGTACTTGTGATAATCCGGAATTCTTCCTCCAAGAATAATTGATTTTAAATTCAATTGCTCGCACAATTCTTTTCTCGCGTCATAAAGTCGTCTGCCCAATCTCAATTCCCGATATATCGGATCTACAAATATCTCTATTCCATAAAGTACATTTCCGGTCGTAGAATGGGTATTGAAGGTGTAATTCCCTGTTATATCACTGTAAGTGTGCTCATCATCAAATTCTTCATAGTTAACGACAATAGAGAGGGCAACAGCAGCAATTTTCCCGTCTACTGTAATACATATCTGACCAGCTTCAAAAATTTTAGTGAGTTTTAAAATACTTTTTTTAGACCAGACATATTCGGACATTTTAGGATAAGCCCGGCGCATTGCCGAAACAAGTTCATCATAATCATCAATATTCAGGGTACGAGTATCTATCTGCATAAATTTATTTTCATTAAAGTTAGGTAAATTTAAGAAAATCCCCTTAGAAATCATTTTATTAAAAATCAAATTAAAACAACAAAATACATATTATACAACCATAATTGAATACATAATTAAATATTTATGTCTTTATTAAAAATAATTTTCACTCGGTTTATAAATATCCCAAATCAGCATAAATCATCATCACAATAAACTGTAAATCAATGAATTAATAATTAATCAGACCGTCAGAATTTATAAATTACTACGTAAATATTTATAAATGCGACCGGCATCATCTTGCGGTGCATTGCAGAAGTTTATACTTTAGCACTATAATAATTAAGCAGAAAGCCAAAAAACATAAATCAGCTTTCAAATTAAAATTAAACATTCATCATTATCACAATAAAATATATTGTTTCATCACTTAGTTTCTATTAGTAGTATGCCAGGATTGCAAAATCCTGGCATCTACTTTTATATCCACAAAATTATTTAGATTTACTCACCATTCTCCAGTTCCTTGATCCTTTTTTTGATAAAGTCCACAGGACGGATTCCGTTAATTTCCAGAAAAATATTAGAAAAACTCTGTCGGTTGCTGAAACCTGAAGCTGAAGCTACATGCTCAATAGAATACTTTCTCCACTCTTTATCGTGATAAATTTTTTGAGTTGCATAATTAATTCTCAAAACATTAATATAAACACTGAAATTACTGCCCTTATATTCATTAATCACCTGCGACAGATAAGAAGTATTGGTCTTAAAATGCTCTGCCAGTTTTTTCAGGGTTAATCCTCTCTCCAGAAAACCTTCCTCAGTCTCAAAGACACTGATATCCTTAAGCAACTTTTCAACGATATTCTGATCGAGCTTTATATTTTTACTGACATCGAATTTTAAAGGCTCACTGACTGCTACTGGATCAGCAAATTTCTCTTCTTCAATTTTAACCAGCAGCTCATTGTATTTTTGCTGAATCTGTTTTTGCTTTCTGTTCCTGTAAAACATGATACACCCCAAAAGTACAATAACGATTCCACAGATGATCAGCAGCCCGATTCCGAACGAATTTGTTTTTTCCAAATTTTCTTTAACTTCCAGGAGCTGTTTAGTATCATAATCTTTATAAATACGTGTAGACAAATATTTGAAATCCGAAGAGATCACACTGTCCACTTTTAAAAGCTGATTGGTATAATACAATTCATTTTCCGGATTATTCTGTTTTTTATAATAATTAATGAGCTCCTCATAATTACTGCGCAGTTCAGGAAGTATAAACTGATGTTTATTGAATATCGAATCTACTTTTTTATAATTCTCAACACCCAGCTCTTTTTGACCGAGGTCAGTATAGTTTTTTCCTTTGTAAAAATATACGTAGGATGCCCAGGTAAAATCATTCACTTTTAAAAGACCGGGGAGTGACTGATCAAAATCTTTTATAGCTTCAGCATACCTTTTATTTGAAAAATGCAAAACCCCTAAACTCTTCTTAAAATAACTGTTTTCAAGACTGAAATCTTTTGTTTGAGGCGTAGAAGCTTCAGCAAGTTTTAACAGCTTCTGTACTTCACCAAGATTCCCCAAAGCCTGATAACAGATGATTGCCTGATGAAGCGAGTTAAGATATCCTTTTTTATTATTGTAGATGAGATTTTCATGAAAATCACCCTGAGCATTGGTCTCAAAGTAAGCAATACATTCTTTAAAGATTACCAGTGACTCCTCATAATAACCCAGATAACTTTTAACAACACCAATATGATAGAGATTCTGATATTTTAAAAAATCATTCTTGGAATCCTTAAGATACTCATACGCTTTCAAATATTCATTTAATGCTGATTGAAACTTCCTGTGATTAAAGTAGTAAATTGCACCTTTACTAACATATGCATCTCCTATCAGATCATGATTTCCAGATTGTTTAGCTGCAGAAATCGCACTGTCAGAATATTCTATCTTCTGATCTTTCGAAAATAAAATAGCATCTTTATATCCCTGAAAAAGTTCAGAATAATTTTTCTCTGATTTAGCTTTTTTGATATATTGATTTAAATAAATAAAAGCTCTTCCGTCATTTTCTTCGTACCCCCAATATTTTTTTCGTAAGCCAGAATAAATATCCTGAGAGAACAAAAATGACACGAAAAAACAAAAGCAAAGCGCAAATATTCTCTTGATCACGGGATATGTACATTTAAAAATCATAGCCAAAAATAAGCAAATTCATCTAGTATCACAACCTGATACAGAAATAAAATCTGTTAAAATAAAAAAACCATAAACAACTGAATAAAAGATATTTAAAACTTACAGTCATGTAAATATTTATAAATTATTACAGCTATACTTATAATAACATCCCAATAAATTGGATTAATGTTGATACATCAATATATTTGTATCAGAAATTAAGTTAACAAAATTAAACAATATTAAAATGGTTCACAGATATCTTTTAAGCACTCTGTTTATAGCAAGTATTTTGACAGTGTCTTGCCGCCAGGATGATGAAATCGATGAAAAGACAAACGAAGATACTGTTTTTTTAAAAAAGGAGGTCAGTCCGGAAAATGAAAGCTCTGTAACATCCAGAGATTCCATTTATATTATATTGAATGGTATTGATCCTCCGAAAAACGGAACGCACTGGAAAAATGATTCTATCAGGCCAGTGAATAATGATTATAACCCGCCAAAAAACAGTACGCACTGAAAAAGCGAATAGTCAGTAACATCCCATACGACACCAAACATTTATATATAGAAAAAAGCAAAACTAATATTAGTTTTGCTTTTTTTCATAATGAGTTTACTGTGTATATTAAAACACCGGAATTCGATCCGGAATTCATCTTGCAGAAAATGATTAAAATATTGTTCATATTTTACATAAAATTGTTAATTCCGGCAGTTTCATTTTCTTTGTTGCTTTGTCCGATCACCGGACTTACATTTAAAAATTTCGGATTATGCTTTTTTGTCATTTTACCTGTAATGCATTATTTACTCTATGAATTAAGATTGAGAAATGAGTATACTTTTTATGCAAACTTTGGATTCTCAAGATTATTTCTATGGCTGACAACCTTGTTCATTGCATTGACTGTAAAAATAACAACACTATTCATATGAGCAGACTTCATATTGACAGCATTACGAAATCATTTGGACAGAGAAAAATTCTGCAGGACATCTATCTGTCTCTTGAAACAGGGAAAACTGCAGGTCTTATCGGTAGAAACGGATGCGGCAAATCTACTTTGTTACAGATCATTTTCGGTACAACCAGAGGAAATAATAAGTATATAAAATTCAATGATACTGTTCTTAAAAATCAATTTGACAGAAATAGCAGAATTGTTTATCTGCCACAATATCCTTTTTTACCCAAGAATGTGAAGGTTAAAAATTTAGTACATCTTTTCTGCAATCCTGAAAATTCTGAAGTAATTAAAAAATCAGATCTAACAAAATCTTTTATAAACAAAACTTCTCATCAGTTATCAGGTGGTGAAGTAAGACTCCTGGAGACAATGCTGATCATATTTTCTTCAGCAGAATTTGTATTACTTGACGAACCTTTTCACAGTCTCTCACCAAAAACCGTCTCTGAGGTAAAAAAAATAATTCTTGAGCAGTCAAAATATAAAGGTTTCATCATTTCCGGTCACCAGTACCAGGATATACTTGATATTTCGGACGACCTCTACCTGCTTGCAGATAGTCATTTGAAATTAATAAAAGATTTAGCGGAATTGAAAAAATACAATTACCTGTCAAAAAATATTTAATTTTATATCTTTGACCTATAAATATTCTTTATAATGAGGTTTATCAACAAAGCAATTTATCTGCCCGTTTTTATTATTTTTTCGTTTTCACTTATTTTTGCACAAAACAAAGTTCCTTTTGGCGTTGTAAAAGCTGAAGAAGGATACGCAATGGTACGGGTTCATAAAGAAGATTACCGAAAAATTGTAGACAAAATCCGTATGAAAAGAGGGGATGTATTCGTTTATGTAAAGCCGGCACCCGGTGAAACCGAATGGATATGGATTAAATACCCGGAAAAGGACGAAACCGAAAAACCTTTTGTAAGATACGACAGCCTTACAAAAGAAGGAATGGTGAATAAAGGCAGGATTGCATTTATAGATCAACTGCCGCAATATACCCCATCTAAATCTAAAAACGGGAAATCGCTAATTTTTACCGATAATAACAATCCAAAAATTCCCACTTCACAGAGAAGCAAAGTCGTTATCGACATCTATCCTTCCAACGCAGGCTTTCGTAAACAGGTGAAAGATGCAGATGGAAATATTACTGCGATAGACAAAGTAAAACCATGGGGAATTGATAAAGAATTACCAGAGGGAATGACAGAAATAAAATCAATCAGGGTGCAGCAGCCGGGAAGAGGTTCTGTTTTTGTAAGAGAAGCTATAAAAAATATGTTCCAGCCTACAATGAATTTTGAAAACATTGGAGTCACCTCGATCGATAATGACCATATTTTCCTCTATATGATTAATGGTTCCGGTGCAAACAGATATACAACACTTTGGACTATTAAGGAAGGAAAGGTAATGAGCCAGATTATTTTTAAAAATCCTGAATAATTCAGCTATTTATCTTTATTTTTGTATTTGAAAGTATTTGCCTTTAGCACCTTGCTGAACACAAATACTATCAGGGAATTGGTTCTGCTTAGGTGCAGATGAAAAGGGAACCGTGTGCAAATCACGGACTGTCGCGCAACTGTAAAGTAACTTAGGTCTTTATTAAAATCCACTGTAGCAATAAATATGGGAAGGAAATAAAGATGTTACAAGTCAGGAGACCTGCCTCTTCCTTCAGACAAAAAAAACTTCCGCGGTTTGAAGTTGTTGATCTCATGGCATATTTCCGGAATTTACTGTTCCTGACCTTTCTGTCTGTTTCAATATTCTTCACTTCCGCTTAATTAATAATGAATATGACTACAGAAGAACGAATTGAAAATTCAGAAACCCGTATCTTTAAAGCGGTTTTCCCTAATACAACCAACCATTATGACACTCTTTTCGGCGGCACAGCAATGCAGTTGATGGATGAAGCCGCATTTATTACAGCAACTCGCTTTGCAAGAAAAAGAGTGGTCACAGTAAGCAGTGATAAAATTGATTTTAAAAAACCTATTCCTGCAGGAACCATCGTAGAGCTGATTGGAAAAGTAATTCATGTCGGTAAAACGAGTATGAAAGTAAATGTGGAAATCTATACCGAGCAGATGTACTCTTATGAGAGGGAAAAAGCAATTGTAGGAGATTTTACTTTCGTAGCTATTGATGAATTCAAAAAACCGATACAGATCCTCTAAAGAGCAGATAGCTGTACCGAATTGATATAGAAAAGATATCTGTTAATTTAAATTTTAAAAGTCTGTTTAATTTTTGAATAAATTAAACAGACTTTTTTATTAATAAGATTAATGTAAGCCACTCATTCAGAAATAACGAAGCCTTCTAAAATTCTGAAACATGGATCATCTGTAACTCAAATTTATCTCAGAACCTTCTCACTTTTCAGATTACCATCCATCAACAGCTGAAAAGCTTCTCCCATTTCATCGGAAGCCCTGCTGATCGCATTTTCAAGCATATGCCTGATCTGCTTCTCCGATACTGCTGATTCAGTCCAGCTTTTTCCCGAAGTATAAGAATTGAGGATAAAAGGCATTATTCTGTCAATCGCACATGCAAAAATGGCATCAGGTGTTTTTTCTTCTTCAAACTCTAACCACAGTTGATAAAATTCTGTACGGACAGGCTCATCCAGGATTCCGAAAATATTTTGAGCAGACAGTTTTTCTCTTTCAAATTTACCAGCCATAGCTACTTCGTCAAAAAGGAAGGTATCACCAGCTTCGATCTCAACCAGATCATGTATAGACAACATTCTTATAACCCTAAGGAGATCAATATCTGCTCTGTTTTTAGCATAAGGAAAAAGAATCTGAGCTAAAACAATGATCTGCCAGGAATGTTCTGCAGTATTTTCCCTTCTCGAATCGTCAGCATTGAAGTTTCTCCGCTGTACATTTTTTAATGCGTCGACTGCTATAATAAAGTCAATTTCTTTCTGGATTTTCATATTTCAAAAATAGGAATTACAGAGAATACAAAGCAAATTACATAATAAATTAAACCCTGCTGAACACTTTTAGACAGGATTACTATTTTAATAAAATGCAATTAAAATTCTATTCTGAGATCATAAGCATGACTTACTAAAATGACGACTTTATCATCATATTCGCTCAGCACAGCATCAGCATCCTCATAGCTCCCGTCATCGCCTTTCTTCTGAACCTTTATTTCCCCAAACCCTATAGTTTCTCTGGGTATTTCTAATGAATAATGATTTTCACTTTGATGATACGTTAAATTTTCTGTTATAAAATCAATGTACTGCATGATAATTATTTTTTTTGTTATTGTTAACCAGGAATCAGAGAAATAAAATATTTCTGTATCCACAATAAGCTATTTCTATTCCAAAAGCGGATCAAAATCTGTAAAAATCTAATAAATATTGACTTTAAAAAACTATTTTTTAAAATTTAAAATGAATCGATAAAATTTATTATACTGAAAATCAATTCTTTAAAATAAAATATTAAATAAATTCACTACTTTGTATTGCATATTACCATTTTAATTACATATCTTTGTAATGTAGAATCGGAGAAGTTTAACCAGCTGGGAACTTCAATTGATTTTATATAACTAACTAACAAAACTTATCAAAGATGAATACTGAAAATACCAAAGCGCAAATGCGAAAAGGGATTCTGGAATTCTGTATTTTAAGTCTTATCAATAATCGCGAAATGTATGTTTCTGATTTGATCGATGAACTAAAAAAAGGAAAACTGGATGTGGTGGAAGGAACCCTCTACCCACTTTTGACAAGATTAAAAAACGGTGAATTTCTTTCTTACCGATGGGAAGAATCTACCGGAGGCCCACCAAGAAAATACTATCAGATCACGGAAAAAGGTAAAACTTTTTTAGCCGAACTGCAGAATACCTGGAAGGAACTTACAGACTCCGTCAACCAAATCACTCAAAAAATTTAAAAAAACAAAGCTATGAACAAGACACTCTCAATAGGACTGGCAGGTTTTTCATTCACAATCGAAGAACATGCTTATATAAAACTCAGTGATTACCTTAACGCTCTGAGAAGCTCACTGGATGCTTCGGAAGCAGATGAAGTAATGCATGATATAGAGATCAGAATGGTTGAAATTTTCAGAGATTCTTTAGCAAAACGCGAGGTAATCAATGATGGAGATGTAGAAAGAGTAATCGCGCAGATCGGTTCTCCTGAAAAAATTGAAGAACAGGAAGAAGCCTATTATTCTGAGAAAAACGCAAACCGGAATAATTTTTCAGGAACAACACAGACTGATAAGAGACAGCTGTTCCGTGATCCCGAAAAACAAAAGATTGCAGGAGTATGTGCAGGTCTTGCAGCTTATTCAGGAATGGAAATTACCTGGATGAGACTGATCTGGATAGGAGCATTTATATTTCTTTGGGTAGCTCCCGGATCATCTTTTCTTGTAATAATTTTATATTTTATTCTTTGGGCAGTTTTACCAAAGGCAGAAACAGCTTCTGACTTTCTGAAGATGAAAGGTAAACCGCTGAATTTTGATAATCTGAAAGAGGAATCAGGTAAAATTGTACAGTTTGCCAACGAAACAACCACAAGAGCAGGTGAAATCTATATAGAAAACAAACCTTACATCAACAACGCCGGAAACGGAATATGGAATATTTTAAAATATATCATCGGCGGTTTCTTTGCCTTCATGGCAGTTGGAAGCATTATAGGTGTATTTGTTTTATTTGGTCTTTTCGGAATGGATTCAAATTTCCCCGGTGCGAATGAAATGAAGTTTTACTTCGACGACGACGGGTTGTATAAAGTATTAGCGGCAATTATTATCCTTGGATCATTAATTCCTGCAATTATCTTCAGTTTGCTGAGCATCAAGATTTTCTCCCCTAAAACCAAACTCAGAAATATCGGGTGGGTGATTGGAGTTCTTTTCCTTTCAGTAATTGCACTGGGCTCTTATTTTGGTGTAAGCATGGCAAAAAGAGAAATGTTCATGAAAGGACAGAAAGAAGATACGGAGGAAATTGCAATCAACACCCTTTCAGATACGATTTATGTTGATATGAAAAATGTTACGATTCCTCAGAACTTCACTGCATATGATGATGATCTGTTTTCAGATAAATCATCCGTATTTAAGAAAGACTGGATTCACATAGATGTAACGAGAAAAGCAAATATCAAAACACCTTATTTAATCATTAAAAAAGAGGCTAAAGGATACAACATTCCGCTTAACGTAAGTGTACCTGTAGAAATAGTGAACAACAAGGTAATTCTTCCCAATTACATCAAATATCCTTATGATCACCGTTTCAGAGATTACAGCATTGATTATGAATTGGTAATCCCTCAAACAGCCATCGTAATCCCTTTGAAAAAAGACCAGATGAATTTTGACGGAGATACAGACGGTAACGGAATCAATGATAATGAAGAAAATCAGGATAATGACGACGAAAACGGCAACATCTCAATTGAGAAAAATAAAATTTCCATCAATGGATCTACGATTGAATACAACGATGACGAGAAAGACAGTGTAATCATCAACGGAAAGAAATATCAGAAAGATGAGGCCAAAAAGATCATGGATACGATGAAAATGAATATTGACAAAATGAAAGACGTGGATATAAAGATCAAAGACGGTAAAAAAGAATTTTCCATCAAAACCAAATAATTAAACCTGAGAGAGTGACGGAAGGTGTGGATGAATAGCAACAGTTTGAAACCCACACTCTTCTACTCTCATACAAATCGTAAAAAATTTCATTAATTAGTGGTTTATATGTCAAAATAATCTTATATTCGTAAAAAATTTATTAATCTAAAAAACAACAAATCATGGTACAGGTAGTTTTAGAAATTGCAGTAAAAATCGCAGATTTAATCAGCGGATTATTTTAAGACCAATAATATTTCAATATATTTGTAAAGTATAACCAAAATATGGTTATACTTTTTTGTTTTAAAATTACATTCATGAGAAAGCTGCTAGGCAAACTTATATTAAAAATTCTGGGCTGGAAAGTCGTTCTGCAAGGCGATGTGAACAGCCTCAACCGTTGTATTTTAGTTGTAGCACCCCACACGCACAATATGGAATATATATTGGGAAACCTTGCCTACTGGTCTCTTGGAAAGCCTCTGAAAATTATTATAAAAGATGCTCATACCAAAGCATGGTACGGCTCACTCGTGAGAGGTCTGGGAGGCATCGGTATCGACAGAACCCAGAAAAATGATCTGATCAATTTTGTGGCAAATGAGTTTAAAAAGGATGATTTCAGCCTTGTGATTACACCGGAAGGAACCAGAAGCTGGGTACCCAAATGGAGAAAAGGTTTTTATCATATGGCTCTGGCTGCTAAAGTCCCGATTGTTTTGGCAGCCGGAGACTTTAAAAGAAACATTGTGTATTTAGGATACACGATTCCGTATGAAAGAATTGCTTCGGCATCTTTCCTTGAAGTGATGGAAGAAATTCAGAATTATTATCTCAAATATGACATCGGCCCTAAAATACCAGCCAACTGGAATCCTAATATTATAGGAAACGAAGCTGATACCAAAATCTAAATCACCCATTACTTATTACCCATTACTTATTACTTATTACCCACATCATGTATACGACAGGCAAAACGAAAGAAGAAATTTTAGAATTCATCAATCATTGGGGAGAGGAAACTTTTGCGAAGACCCTGGGTATCCATTTCACTGATATCAATCTTGAAAATGAAACCCTTACGGCAACCATGCCTGTTTCTCCAAAGATCCACCAGCCTTTCGGGATCATGCATGGCGGTGCAAGCTGTGTTCTGGCAGAGACGATGGGCTCAAGCCTGTCTAATATTTTCATTGACGGAAGTAAGTATTTCGGTGTTGGAACCAATATCAATTCCAACCATTTACGAAGTAAAAAAGATGGCATCGTTACTGCAGTTGCACGATTTATCAGAAAGGGAAAAACAATGCATGTTTCTGAAATAGAAATACGTGATGAAAAAGGTCAGCTGATCAATCATACAACGATGACAAATAATATTATTAATAAATAATAGTGAAATGTAAAATACAGAAAGCTGTTTTTTTGAGTCTTTTCTTTCAATGAATTAAAAAGGAATGAAATCTTCAACCTGCTTTAAAATATCAGGATTGAAAAGATCATCAGTCCATATCAGATCAAAATCACATGATTAAGGTTATCTGAAATACTTTATTGAATAAGCTATATTTTCAACTCAGACAACAAGCATAATTTTATCAAATACTTTAATATTAATCTTCCTAACAAAACTGATTATTCACAATAATCATCAATATCCGCCTAACAGTATATTAAAAAAAGGAGATTTGATTTTGATATTTTTAAAAACCAGCAATACCTTTACGGACTGAAAACTTATCTTGGAACCTGCCTGTATTATTTTTAAATAAAAGCTTTCAGTAAGCATTCAAACCTATGATCTACTTCAAATTTCCCTTCGATGAAAAACTTTATTCTCCTGTAGAAGATTCAGATCAAAAAACAGTCATTTTTAAGACTTTTGATCAATCGGAACAGATAGAGTTCAAAGGAAACATCATTGAGGTCAGGTATCAGAATCCTACTTCATCAGATCAGTTATTAATAAAGGATGATTCTGGATTTTCTTCAGAGACCTATGATGAATATATAGAAAAACTTCATGAGGTAATTAAAGTCATTGATGAAAATAAACTTCCTAAACTGGTTCTTTCAAGAAGGAAAATTTTTAAAGACTTCAGTGAAATTGATATAAAGAAAAGTTTTAATAATTTATGTGAAGCTTATCCGAACGCATTCCGATATATCTTCATCAAGGATGATAATGCATGGATGGGTGCTTTTTCGGAGGTTCTTGGAAAATTTAACAAATCAACCCATCAGTTTGAAACTATGAGTCTTGCAGGAACTATTCCTGTTGCTGAAAACTGGACTGAGAAAGAAATTAAAGAACAACAACCGGTGTCAGCCTATATTCGAAATGTTTTAGAAAAATTCAAAACAGGAAGTGACATCTTCGAATCAGGCACTTACGATCATATTTCAGGGAATATAAAACATTTAAGAACTGATTTTACTCTTAAAATAAATCCTGAAAATCTGGACACAATCATTGAAGAACTTCATCCAACTCCCGCTGTATGTGGCATTCCAAAAGATTTCTGTAAAGAAAAAGTTCAGGAATTTGAAAAATTTCCGAGGGAATTGTATGCGGGGTTTATCAGAATAGAAACCGAAAATTTCATTCAGTATTTTGTCAATTTACGTTGTGCAAAATTATACAGTGATTCTGTACACCTTTTTGTAGGTGGTGGAATTACGTCTCAGAGCAATCCTCAAAAAGAATGGCAGGAAACAGAGTTAAAATCTGAAGCTATTTTAAAAAATCTATCTTACACTTAATACATCTATAACAAAAAGACATCCTGCAGGTCACAGAATGTCTTTTGCTTTATGTAAACAGAATTTTCTGCTATTTCTTTACTCCTATTTTACTCCATGTATTCAAAATAAAAAGTAAAAAAAGTCCGACAACTCCGCAGATAATTGAAATAACAAACTTCATATTGTCTTCAGATGAAATCTCTGAATGCCAGTCTATCGCATAGATATTAATGGCGATAACTACGATAAAAACGATCAAAAATACTTTATAAAACTTCTGCATGATTTAAAAATTAATATAGTTCTGCACCAACTGTGCAAAGTTTGCTGTAAATAATTTAATTGAAATCGCTAACAGGATAATCCCGAATACCTTCTGTAGAATAGACAATGTTGCTTCTCCCATTTTCTTTTCCAGCCAGGGCGCTGATTTCAGCACCAAATATACGAAAATTGTATTGAGAATGATTCCCAGAATAATATTGATATCGTGAAATTCCGCACGAAGGGAGAGCGTTGTTGTAAGAGTTCCTGCACCTGCTACTAAAGGAAATGCAATGGGAACAATGGATGCCGCTTTTGCTTCAGTGGTTTTATTAATTTCGATCCCTAAAATCATCTCCAGTGCAATGATAAAGATCACAAAAGCACCAGCTATGGCAAATGAATTGACATCAACACCAATAAATTTTAATATCTTGTTTCCTACAAAAAGAAAAATGATCATAATCAATCCGGCAGTGATCGAAGCTCTTTTAGCTTCAATCTGTCCGAATTTCTGTTTTAAACTCACGATGATAGGAATAGATCCTATAATGTCTATGACCGCAAACAGTACCATAAAACAGGTTACTGTTTCTTTAAAAGAAAAATCCTGAAGAACATCCATCATTTGATAATTATTAATTTCGCAAAATTATGAATAAAAAATGATTATTTACTAATCTGTAAATACAAATTGATAATATCTTTCAGAAGATCACCTATACCCTCTTCAGATTTTACAGGAGTATATTTCTCTATCTGGATTCTTTGAGAAAGATTTCTATACTCTTCCGCTACGGCACTTCCCTTATATTTTTCTAAAAATTCTTTAAAATCATCCTTAGAACTCTGAAAATACTGATTCCGGACTTCTGAGTCCAATTCATCAACTGTAATGAAGAATCGGTCAAAATCCTGGCTGTCCTTTAAATTTTCCAGATAGGTAAAATAATCTTCTATATCCGTTTTCAGACTTTCTCTAATTTCTTTTTCAGTTTCTGCAACGGATCCCAGAGGCCGTGAAATTGTTTTTTCCTTAAGTAAAACACGCTTTTTCTTCCAAATCCTGAACACCAGATAAGCAATCAGTAAGCTGAGCAGAATTCCGACATTGATAAGAAGAGTATTCCAGTTAAACCTGCTTTTCTCTTTTACTTTAAAAGTTGTTGTTTTCAAAACCGGGCTGTTAACCGTTTCAAGAAAAGTATTGGTGTATTCATTTACCTTTTCAGCGGTTGTGCGGGCTTCTAAAACTTCGTCATGGGAGAAAGCATTAAGATTAAGAGTTTCTCTTCCAAGATTGATATATTCTTTGATGTCAGGATTAAAAAAAGCAAACTCCTGTGTTTTAATCGTTAAGGCTCCTGACTTATTGGGAATTAAAACATAATTAGCCAGAATATACCCTTTCATCCCATCAACGTCAGCCTGCACTTTTGAAGTGATTTTAGGGGTGAAAACCTGATAATCAGGCGAACTTTCAATTGTAGGCAAATCCATATCTGATAAATTGCCTTTTCCTGAAACTTTCAGAATAACATTCACCGGTTTTTTTGCTTCGATCTTAGCTTTAGACTCATTGTATATATCAACCTTGAAATCACCAACAGCATTTTTGAAGGATTCCGGAGATCCTTCCGGAAGTTTTTTTACATTCAGTTTTACTTTATTGGAAACTATCTTATTTTTGGCAGCATAGGAATTAACAGAAGCAGATACAGAAGGTACTTCAACATATCCTGCCTCATTTGGAAATATAATAAACATGGCCAAAACCTGTGACGGCATATTACTGTAACCGGACGGATCTATAGCTGATTTGTGAAAATTTACAGGATGTACATTGATATTATCCTGTTCCGGAAGATGAACATTCTTTACTTTTCGAAGATTGTCAATATTTCTGGAGTACACTCTAAGAACAGCAACAGTAGGCTGATCCTGGTAGACCTCTCTATCTTCTATTTCCATGTTCAGATATACGTCATTATCCGTATTCTTAGCAATCGGTTTTTTCTCTATATCACGGATGAAAATATCAAAGGGTTCTGTTTTATATATTTTATTATTAACAGTAACCAGTACAGAACCTATTTTTATTTTTCCTTTCTGTTTCGGTTCGAGGGCAATTCTGGTAACGTACTGTTCAACGGCAACATTAGAATCCGGATCCCTAACCCCCTGACTGAAAGACCCATTACCGATTATATTAAATTTAGATAAATCCGGCAGCTGAATTTTGCTCTGCTGCACAAGATTATCACCATTCAGTTCCAGTGTAATTGTAAGATTGACGATATCTTTACCATTATAGTCACTTTTATCAGGTTTCATTTTAAGTTCTACCTGTCCGTAAGCAATTACGGAGACAAAAGTTAACAGTATGTAAATTAATTTTTGTTTCATCACCAATCTTTTTCGTTGCTCTGAGGCATCGAATAAGAATTCTTGTTTAAAATTCTCCTGGCGGTTTCTTTTTCTTTTTCGCCTACTTTATTCAAAATGGCGTTTTCAATATCTTTTGGCATTTTGCCCTGATTGTTTTTATTGGGATCCGGCTGATTTCCTTCAGGACTGTTCCCTTCGTTTTTCTGACCCTCACCCTGATCTTTGGAATCACCTTTCTGATCTTTTTCTTTCTGTTGATCTTCGCCTCCGCCGCCTTTGCCGGATTTGTTCTCTTTGTTTTTCTTCTTCTGATTTTCTTTTTCCTTCAGTTTGGCAATCTCAAAATTCTTTCTGGTAGCTTCATTGTAGGGATCCTGCTTCAATGACTGCTTATAGAAATCAGTTGCTTTTTCAGGCTGATTCATCTGCATGTAAGTATTTCCCAGATTGTGCAAAGCCGCTGCTTTGTCGGGAATCGTCTGAGAAAGGCTCTGGGCTTTTTCAAACTCAGCTTTTGCCTCCTCGTACTTTTTGCTCTTATACAATGCGTTCCCCAGGTTATAATGCGCCGTAAATTCCTTTTCACTTGATTTTATGGCTTCCATATATCGTGATGAAGCACCCTCATAATCTTTACCGTTGAATTTCTGATTGCCTTCATAGACTAAAGTTTTATAACTTTTCTGCCCAGACAATATGCCTGAGAACAAGAAAACAGTCATCAACGACAAAAATAAAATTTTAGTATTCATCACCTGCAAAATTATTCCTTTATATGTTAAGAAACAGTCTTTTATTTGTTAAAATTGGGTTAAAGTATTCACACGGTTAAGATTTTAATAAATGCAAATTAAATCTCATGGTTACGATTAAAATATCAAATTTACGAGGATATATTAATAAACTAAGGAGTACAGATCATCTCAAAAATGTGGTGCTATAAAATTGAATTAAGACAAAAAAGACTTAGACATTAAAATCTCTTTTTGGGTTAAAAAGGAAAATCATCAGAAAGAAAAAAATCGAAACCGCCAGAAAATACTGGTAATAATGACTGGCATTTTGAGATTTGACCAAAGTAGCTGTAGAGGAGGATTTTTTTTGTAAAGCCGCAATGATTCTGTCCGCCGCATCATCAATGTTATTTCCATCGATATATGAGCCACCTGTTGATTCTGCCATTTTATGAAGCGCTTCAGTCTGTCTTTTTGAAATAACAGTCTGCCCATTCATATCACTTTTATATCCCATCAACTGTCCAAACTCGTATTCGGGAACAGGTGCACCTTCATCTGAACCAATTCCGACTGATATCACTGTAATTCCTTCTTTGTTAGCCAGTTTGATGGCAGCGTTATCGTTACCTTCATTATCTTCACCATCACTGAGTAAAACGATCTTTCTGGAACCTTTGCTGATATTTTTAAATTTATCCACAGCGGTTTCCATCGCTTTCAGGAAGTCAGTTCCCTGAATTTTGACAGATGTCGTTTCGATCCCGTTAATATAGGTTTCTGCAGAATTGTAATCAGTTGTCAACGGCATAATTGAGGTTGCCTGACCTGCAAAAATAACAACTCCCACTTTATCATTTTTCAGTTTCTGCAAGGTCTGAATCATCAGATTCTTCCCTTCTGTCAAACGGTTAGGGGTAATATCCTCAGCATTCATAGAATTAGAAACATCCAGCATAAAAATAACATTGTTAAATTTCTGATTGGTCGTTACCTCTTCCGACCCGCTCAGCAGATCAATGATAGAAAATATTAAAAACAGGGTTGCTAAAAAATACAGGGATGGAAAAATTTTAATAAATCCTGATTTTTTTTCAAATAAAGAATCATGAAAGCGACTCTCTGCAAAAATTTGCCTTCTTTTTTTCTTCCATTTTAAATATCTGATCAGAAAAAAAGACAAGAGGGGTAAGAGCAACAGTAATAACAGGTACCAATAATTTCCTAAATACAATTCCATCAGCTTAAAAATTTATATAATACCCATCTCAATAATGCATCAAAAAACAACATGTCCAAAGCAATCCACAGGAATATTTTAAAATATTCTTCATAATTATAAAGCTTGGAAATCTTTACATCAGATTTTTCCAGCTGATTAATTTCATTGTAGACTTCTTCCAAACTGCTGTTTGATGTAGCCCGAAAATATTTTCCTCCTGTATCCTGTGCAATTTCCCTCAGGACAGGTTCATCTATCTGTACCTGTGTTTCAGTAAAAACCAAATCTCCAAAAATATCCACTTCTGTCGGCATTAAGGCGATCCCATTGGTTCCCACACCGATTGAATACACCTTGATATCATTACTTTTGGCCAATTCTGCGGCGATCTGAGGTGGAATGGCATTCTGCACATTGCTTACTCCATCGGTCATCAGGATAATAATCTTACTTTTTGCTTTGCTGGTGCGGAGATGGTTTACTGCAACAGACAATCCCTCTCCGATAGCGGTACCGGGATAAAGTTCGGCGGTATTCAGATTCCTCAGTTCATCAATGACCACCTGATGATCAGAAGTCACCGGAACCTTTGTAAAGGCTTCAGATGCATAGATTACTACCCCTATTCTGTCATTAGGACGCTTTTCTACAAATTTAACTGCAATGTCTTTCAGTGCGGTCAGCCGGTCCGGTGAAAGGTCTTTTGAAAGCATACTCAGTGAAACATCTACAGCAAACATGATATCCACTCCTTTGGTTTCATCCCGGTCCTGAGAAATGGTAAAAGTTCTTGGCCTCGCCATTGCGATAAAAAGACAGGACAGAATAATGTACTTTGAAATTTTCAGAAAAAACAGGACAGGAAGGATTCCGCTGCCTGTATTCATATTCTGAACTGTGGGCACTTTTATCCCTTTCAGTTTTTTCCTTTTTACATCTCTGATCAGCAAAGGAACAAACAACAGAAAAAGAAATAAAAACCACGGACTGTAAAACTCAAAATTAAACATCTTTTCTCAGGTTTTCAAATTCTATATCCTTTGATGATCTTTTCACAAAGTCTCTGATTTCGGAAAAATCTTTTTCCATCATCTGCTGATCGGGAAATGTTTTAGCAAATTTTACAAGATCACCACGGAAAAAGACGTCTTCTATTACTTTCTCATTATCCTGTGAAATAGTATTGTTCTCTTTCATCAGATGAACCAGATCATCAGTCAGAAGTACATCAGCAGGGATTTTATACTGCTTCGCAATAAATTTTCTTGAAATATCAATGAGCTCCACATAAAAAGAGCGGTAATTTCCTTCTTCGATGTATTTTTTCTTTTTTAATAGGTCCAGCTCTTTCAGAGTCTGATTGGTCGCAACAACAGGAGCATCTTTTGATTTCCTGCCATATTTCACAATCATAAAAACGGCAATGATAAAAGCAATCAAAGCAATAGCTCCCAAAACATACCATTTATAAAGCTGCCAATAATCTGCAACCTCAAGCCTGACATCTTTATTATTCATGATGTCATTTATTGGATCTCCCTTCTGTGCTGTGTTTACTACTTCAATCTCATACGGAATTGTCTTTAAAACCTTATCTCCTACCTGAAATTTCAGTTCAGGAATGGTATACGTTCCTTCATCATAAACGGAAAATTCTATATTTCTCCGATAGGTATTCTGCTGAACTCCTACACTGTCTTTAATTTCTTCAAAATGAAAAGGAAGCAGCTTATCTTTTGGAGCAGCTTTCACTTCCTGACTGTTGAGATTATCGATCTTTATAGTCAGGCGGTTAACTTCACCCAATGCCAGGGTTTTCTTTTCAAGGTTGGAGGAAAGTATCTGTGAAAACGCATTTGCACAGATTAAAAATGATAAGAGTAATACTATTTTTTTCAATTCTAATACTAAGTTTTGGCTATAAGCCTATTTTTGTTCCTTCATCGTAGTCGTAACGGATATCTCTAACAGTTACTTTATTTCCTCTGAAAATAATGATACAGCAGCTTTGAATAATCATCTCCTGTATTGATATTCATAAAACTTGCCGAACTGTTGGAAAAATCTTCTTCCAGCGCTTTTACTTTCTGTTTCTGAGCTTCAGCAAAGGTATATCTCCATCTGGCATTAGAGGTGTTCACCCAAACCTGCTCTCCGGTTTCTGCATCATGGAAAAGTGTGTAGCCCACATCAGGAATTTCATTATCTTTTTCGTCAAAAATTCTCATCCCTAAGAGCTGATGTTTCTTTGATGCCACCCGAAGCATTTTTGAATCGTATCCATCTTCAAAATCTGAAAGCAGGAATACCAGTGATTTTCTTTTAAAAATCCCCATCATATACTCTAATGCTTTATCAATTTTAGACACGGCAGGTATGTAATCTGCTGTAAGAACAGTACTGATTATCGACAGGATATGCTTTCTCCCTTTCTGTGGAGGAACCACTTTATACACTTTATCTGCAAACAAAATCAATCCCACTTTATCGTTATTTCCCGCTGCGGAAAAACCCAAACTGGCTGCAATCTCAGCAACATATTCTCTTTTAAGCAGCGTTTTGGTTCCGTAATCCATAGAAGCGGAAATATCAACAAGTATCATCATTGTAAGTTCACGCTCCTCTTCCATCACTTTGACAAAAGGCTCGCGGAAACGCGCGGTCTTATTCCAGTCTATTCTACGGATCTCATCTCCAAACTGGTAAGGACGGACTTCAGAAAACGTCATCCCCTGTCCTTTAAAAGCACTGTGATACTGCCCCATCAAAGAAGCTTCCGTTTTCTTTCGGGTACGGATTTCTATCTGCTTTACTTTTTTTACAATGTCTTTTATCTGCATAATTCAAATGTAGCAATGATAATAATCTAACAGTGGAACAATGGACTTTACTATTTTAATGTAACAATTTAACAATGTGATGCAATGTAGCAATCTGATTCAATGTAGCAATTTAACAATCTGATCTAATGTAACAATTTGGCAATCTGATTCAATGTAGCAATTTAATCTAATAGTGGAACAATGGACTCTAGTGTAACAGTTTACAATCTGTTTTAATGGAACTATATATTTTAATGTAAAAACTTTGGTAATGTAAAACGATCCTGCATCAGGTGAAAATTTAAAATAGCTGCTTAATAAGCTACACCGGAATAATCATAAATACACTTTTAAAATATAAACATTATATCCGATAACATTGATTAAATTATCACATCAATCAGTTTTTTCACACTGCTCCATTGATCAAACCACACCATTATTACATTGATACATTATATAGATTATCACATTAGTACATTAAATAGATTACCCATTGTTACATTATATAAATTATTACATTGTTACATTATACATTACGGCGCCTGTATTTTAGCCAGAATCCTATGGACGATTTCTTCAGAAGTAATTTCTTCTGCCTCTGCTTCAAAGGTCAGTCCGATTCTGTGTCTCAGCACATCTTTTGCCAGTTCTTTTACATCTTCGGGGATTACAAAAGCTCTTCCTTTCAGAAATGCATAGGCTCGCGATGCAATGGCCAAATTGATAGAAGCTCTCGGTGATGCACCGAAACTGATATAATTTTTAAGTTCCGACAAACCGTACCTTTCCGGAAAACGGGTTGCAAAAACCATATCCAGGATGTATTTTTCAATCTTTTCATCCAGATAAATCTGGTTAACGATCGATTTTGCCTCCACAATATTCTGTAAAGAAATTACAGGTTTTACGTCATACTGATGTGAAGTGGAAACCATTCTCATTACTTTTCTTTCATCCTCAAATTCAGGATAATCAATCGTACATTTCAACATGAAACGGTCACTCTGTGCTTCAGGTAAAAGATAAGTTCCTTCCTGATCAATGGGGTTCTGCGTTGCCAATACCAAAAAAGGTTTGGGAAGATGCATTGTCTCGTCTCCGATGGTCACCTGTTTTTCCTGCATCACTTCCAGAAGGGCAGACTGCACTTTTGCCGGAGCACGGTTAATCTCATCAGCGAGTACAAAATTAGCAAACACAGGACCTCTTTTTATAGAAAAATCGTTTTCTTTAATATTATAAATCATGGTCCCGACAACATCTGCAGGAAGAAGATCCGGAGTAAACTGTATTCTGGAAAAATCGCCATGTACCGCTTCTGCAAGTGTTTTGATCGCCAAAGTTTTTGCAAGCCCCGGAACTCCTTCCAGCAAAACGTGACCGTTACCCAATAATCCGACTAACAAACGATCGATCATATATTCCTGTCCGATAATTACTTTATTGATTTCCTGCCTCAAAAGTGAGAAAAAATAATTCTGTTCTCTTACTCTCTCCGTCAGCTGACGAATATCTTCTGCTTGATATGAATCTGACATAGTTTAAATTAAAATAAGTGGTAAATTTCTGATAAATACTTGCATTAATCAACATAACAAATGCCATTTTTGAGTTAAAATTTGTTAAATATTCCTGTACTGATGAGAGATTCGAAATCGTTTTTATCATAAGTTACATTTCCTTTAATCGCAAAATCATAAAAAATACATAAATTTTACTTTAAACCCGTCCTCAAAAATTGTCATTTTCAGTTTATTAAACTATTTTTGGTGATTAAATTTTTGAAATATGAATTATCATTTTCAAGCTCACAGACAGATTAGAAAAAACCTTTTGGATATCCTTCAGGAAACTTCTCACGAAGACCTGCTGTTAATTCCTGATGGTTTTAATAACAATATGTATTGGAATATTGCCCACACAGTTGCTACACAGCAGCTGCTTCATTATTATCTGAGCGGAAATCCGTTCAGAATAGATAAATACTGGATCGAGACCTATAAAAAAGGAACCATGCCCAATCTTAATGTGCAGAAGTCTGAGGTAGAAGATCTGGAATTTCTATTAACTGAAACTTCAAAAATCCTGATGAAGGATTATGACAGTGATTTCTTTTCAGATTATACGCCTTATACTACAAGTTTCGGGATGGACCTGAAGAGTATTCAGGATGCCATTATTTTTAATAATATGCATGAATGCCTGCATTACGGTTATGCAATGGCACAAAAAAGAGCAATTTTAGGAGAAAAGGGCTAAAAGAACCAAACAAAAAATTGAATAACAGGGTTTATTCATTTAAAAGATAAAAATAAAAATTTTGGAAGATTTTCAACATAAGAACTCAAAACCTGAATTCAGAAATTCAGAACCTAATAAAAAAGACGATTTTATATTTGGACTTCGTCCTGTACTGGAAGCTATTGAGGCAGGGAAAACAATCGATAAAATCTTTGTGCAGAATGCTTTGCAGGGAGAAATTTATGCTGAACTGAAAGCAGTTTTAGCAAAATATAAAATACGGCCAAACTACGTTCCGGTAGAGAAACTTAACCGCTTCACCAGAAAAAACCATCAGGGTGTGGTGGCATTTATTTCGGATGTTCCCTTCCACAAAATAGAAAATATCATTCCTGAATTATTTGAAGAAGGAAAAGTACCTTTTATCCTGATTTTAGACAGACTGACGGATGTCAGAAACTTCGGAGCTATCTGCAGAACCGCAGAATGTGTGGGAATCCACGCTGTTGTAATTCCTGAGAAAGGAGGAGCACCAATCAATTCTGATGCAATCAAAACTTCGGCGGGAGCGATGTACAATATCAAAATCTGTAAAGAAAACAACCTGGCTCACGTTGTAGATTATCTCCAGCAAAGTGGAGTTTCCGTTTTTTCCGCAACTGAAAAAGCACAGAAACTGATTTATGATGTTAACTTCACTGAACCCTGCGCTATCGTGATGGGTAATGAAGAAACAGGGATTTCTAAAGAAGTGCTTCATCATTCTGACGAAAAAATAAAACTTCCTATCGAAGGGAAAACACAGTCCCTTAATGTCTCTGTGGCCTGTGGAGCCATCCTGTATGAAGCGATGAGACAAAAACTGATAAAAATTAATTAGTAAAACATTAAAGAAATTGTTGAAATCATGTTTAGTCTGTTTTATCTTAAACACTATACAGTCAGCGATCAGACTTTTTACAAAAACAGAAAATTACATATGAAAAATATAGCAGCATTAGCATTAATCTCTTTAGCCATTATTTCTTGTAAAAAAGAAACAGCCACCATTACAAAAGTAGATCCTAAAACCGGAAAAACAATAACAGTGGAGGTGCCAGCAGATTCTGTGGCTGAAGTAAAAGAAAATCCTGCCATTAAAGATTCTTTAGGCGTTTTCACACAGACTTTCAAGCTGGAAAAGGGGAAAACCTATCCTCTGACAACCTATCAGAGAGATGTAAAGACCATGACGGATCCTCAGGGCAAAACACTTAACGGAACCAGTGAATCTACTGATGAGATGAGCTTTACCGTCAATGATGTAAAAAATGGGGTGTATGATATCACGATCAATCTTATAGGTAAAAGAAATTCCCAGAGTGCTGACGGAAAAACAGTTGTCGTTGACACAAAACAGCCTATCCCGAAGGATGACAACCTTAAAATGATCTGGAATGTCAACCGCGCGCTTACCGGAAACAAACTGAATATGAAAATGGACAGCAAAGGAAATGTACTTTCGATTACAGGTTTTGATGCTATTTATACAAAAATTGCTGCTGCAATAGGAACTCTTGTAAAAGATGCAAATCAGAAGGCGAGCATCGTTGCCAGTCTGAAACAGAGTTTTAACGAAAAAGTTCTGAAAGATCAGTTTTCAAAAAATCTGACGATCATTCCTAAAAAAGGAGTGAAGATCGGTGAAAAATGGTCAACCAGTGAGAGCGCAGATGAAGGAGGAAAAATCAAAGTAACTTCAAATTATGTTTTAAAAAGCGTTGGAAACGGAATTGCCGAAATTTCTGTAACCGGAGGAATTCCTAAAAAAGAGGAGAAAAAAGCGCAGGGTGAAATGAAGCACAGCATGAGCAGTGAACTGGCGCAAAACGGTACCATTAAATTTGATCAGAATACCGGTTGGATCAATAACCAGAATATTACTGTAAAAACCACTCAGGTAGAAACCATTTCAGACGGCAAACAGTCACAGTCGATGAAGAGTGTATCAAATTCATCTGTGATGGTAAACCCTGCAGCGAAATAGAATTAAGGATGGAAAGGCTCAGCGTTCTAAAAATAACTTAAGGCGTTGAATCTTTAATTTTAAACATCGAATATTAAATTATTTTATTATGAAATTCCTTTTTGAGTTAATACTTGGAACTATTATTATTTTCTTTGTCTGGAATATTTTAAAAAGAATCTTCTTTAAATCTTTTTATAAATACACCGGATTTAAACCTAATCATAATCCACAGCAGGATATTAAAGACTCAAACACGAATATTGAAAAAAAGGTTAAATGGGACGCAGAAACTGTGGACTATGAGGAAGTGAAAGATAAAAACAGTACGAATCATTAAAGCATAACTTTTACCGCAAAGGAAATATTGAAGACAGGAATTGCGAAATTTCATAAAATAAAAACTGTACTGTTAAAGTTCTGTTTGCTTTTAAAAATCTAAAATAAGCGAGGCTTTTTTTCTTTTCCGTTAAAAAAACAATTAAAAAAACTTCTCAACTTAAACATCTATTTACTCACCAAAATGGCGAAAAATAAAAACCTGATTTATATTGCGATTTCCATCATCGCATTCTTAGTTTTAGCATTTTTATATTCAACTCCTGTTTTTACAGGAAAGCAACTTTTCCAGCATGATATCGTTCAGTATCGTGGAGGAGCGAAAGAGCTCATCGACTACAGAGACACTTACGATAAAGAAACGTACTGGAGTGATTCTATGTTTGGAGGAATGCCGACATATCAGATGGGAAGCCGTTTTGAAGGTGATATTATTAAAAAATTAGACAGTTATCTGAATATCCTTCCAAGACCTGTCAATTATCTGTTTCTTTTGTTTTCAGGATTTTTTCTTTTAGGGATGGTTGCTGTAAGAAACTGGAAGTATGCACTTTTGGGAGCTACATTTTTCGGGCTCTCTACTTATTTCTACATTATTATTGCAGCCGGACATAATGGGAAGGTCAATACTATTGAATATTTTGCGCCTCTTTTGGCAGGGATTTTATTGGTTTACATCCGGAAAAAATATGTTCTAGGATTTATTGTCACTACCCTGTTTTTCGGCTTACAGGTCGCTGCAAACCACCCACAGATGACCTATTATCTGTTTTTGGGATTAGGGTTTTTATTTTTATCCGAACTGATCCGAGCCATCCGGAAAAAAACACCGATGAAACACTTCCTGATCTCATCAGGAATTATTGCAGGGGCATTAGCCATTGGTGTCGGGATGAACTCTCAGCGAATTATGGCCAATTCTGAATATATCAAAGAAACCGTACGAGGAAAACAGATTTTAAATACAGAAAACCATACTGCAGGAAATTCAGGAATGGATAAAGAAAGTATCCTCATGTGGAGCTACGGTCAGCTGGAAACCCTGAACCTGTTTATCCCCAGATTAATGGGAGGCGGAAGCCAGGAACCCGAAGGAAAGGAAATGATGGAAAAGGTGCAGCAGCTGGTACAGGATAATGTTACTTCACAGGCTGAATACGACAGAATTTCAAAAGGTTTTGGAAGCATTACATATTGGGGAGACCAGCCGGGAACTTCAGGACCTGCATATCAGGGAGCAATCGTATGTTTTCTTGCCTTGCTGGGCTTCTTTTTTGCATGGAAAAAATACCGTTACTGGATTTTGGGAGCAACTATTCTGACGATACTTTTAGCATGGGGCAGTAATTTTATGCCGCTTTCAGACTTTTTTATCGATTACGTTCCTTTCTACAGCAAATTCAGAGCTCCGTCTTCTATCCTGGTTGTCGTGGAATTACTTTTCCCGCTGATAGCCATCATTGGACTGTACAGATTCTACACTGATTCGACTTTAGAAGAAGATTATAAAAAGAAAATACTGACCTATGTGAGCAGTGGAGTCCTGGGATTAACTTTAATTCTCATCCTTTTTGGAAAGTCTTTATTAGGCTTCCATACAGATAATGAGAAAACCTATTTACCGCCGTTTCTTTTGGATTATTTAACGGATGAACGGTTTAAAATGTTCAGAACAGATGCGATTAAAGCATTACTGTATGTAGGAATTACGGCAGCTGTTTTATTTTTCAGCCTGAAACAGAAGCTGAATCAGAATGTTGCCCTGATGATTATCGGTGCTGTCAGTTTATTTGATTTATGGACAGTTAACAAACGGTATCTGAATGACGAAAATTATGTAGATAAAATATTTGCTGAAAATCCTTTCCAGACAGAAGGCTCAGATTACCTTGCTGAAAAAGTGGGAGACAATCCTAATTTACAGTCTATCTTAGCGAGCATTCCGGTCAACAAAACACTGGAAACGATTACTGAAAAAGACAAAAAGCATTACAGAATCTATAATCAGGTGTTAGGGGTAACCGGTGAAACAAATACATCCTATTTTAAATCTTCTATCGGGGGTTACCATGCTGTAAAACTGAGACGTTATGATGATGTTCTGAATGAATACATTTCTAACGCCGACAGTATCAAAACGCCTAAAATCCTGAATTTGCTGAATACTAAATATATGGTCTTCGGAAATCCTCAGGAGCCACAGGTCGTACCTAATCCCAATGCGAACGGAAATGCATGGTTTGTAGGTGATTTAAAATTTGTAACAACTCCGGATGAAGAAATAAAATCGATTGGCGTTATTGATTCCAAGAAAACTGCGGTTATCAATACTTCTGATAAAGCATATTTTAACGGAAAAACCGTACAGTCAGATTCAACTGCCTCCATTAACTTAACAAAATATGAGGCCAACGAACTTGAGTTTAAATCTCAATCAAAAACTCCTCAATTAGCAGTATTCTCAGAGATTTATTATCCTCACGGATGGAAAATGTTTGTTGATGAAAAAGAAGTACCTTACATCAAGGCAGACTATTTACTGCGTGCAGTACATGTTCCTGCCGGCGACCACAGCATCAGTATGGTTTTCGAGCCGGAAGTCATTGCTACCGGCAAATGGATTTCTTTACTGTGTTTCGGACTGTTTATTGTTTTGAGTGCGTTGGGAATTTATTTCATTTACCGTAAAAGAGACAAGATACAGACTTTAAATATATAACAGTGTAAAGCTGACAAATCTTTTGCATGATTACTCAGAAATATATTACAGATCTTACCTACCGTGTTAATGGAGCCTGTATTTAGGTTCATAAAATATTGGGTACTTGGATTAGCAGAAATTGTTTATCATAAAGCATTAGAAAAAGAGTTTAAGTTAAGGAATATTGAATATAAATCCGAGTTCAAAATTCCTGTAATTTATAAAGACGAATATTTGAATTGCGATTTTAAATGTGATTTTTTGATTGAAAACTTAATTGTTCTGGAAATAAAATCTGTTGCAACAATCTTAGATATTCATAAAAGTCAGGTAATTAATTATATGAATTTATTAAAAGTTTCAAAAGGAATATTGGTAAACTTTAATGTGAAAAATTTGTATCACTTCGGACAGGAAACTTTTATTAATAAATATTTTGACAAATATGATTGATACGAGCGCTTTTTACCGCAAAAGATACAAAAGACAATAAATCTTAAAGAAATTCAAAAGTCTGCAAAATGTAAATCTCCAGCAACTATATTAAAATAACTACATGCATTTTGCAATCTTTTGAAAAGCTAAAAACGATGAGAATCTTTTGTCTCTTTTGCGGTTAGAAAAATGGAGCATTTATGAAGTTTGTAATAACCATTTTGCTGCCCTTTAAACCGATAAAATCCAAATAAATCTTTATCCCCTTTTGCGGTTAAAAATAACAATGAGCACAAAAAAAATCCTTATTATCACCTATTACTGGCCTCCTGCAGGTGGGCCCGGCGTTCAGCGATGGCTGAAGTTTGCAAAATACCTGCCTGAATTTGGCTGGAAACCGATTATATACACTCCGGAAAATCCAAGCTATCCTTTATTGGATGAAAGCCTGATAAAAGAGGTTCCTGAAAACCTGGAAATTATTAAAACGAAGATCCTGGAACCTTATCAGCTGGCAGAAAAGCTTAATAAAAGCAATAAAAAATTTAAGGCCGGGCAGTTCGATGTAGGAGAAAATCAAAGCTGGAAATCAAAACTGTCGATTTGGGTACGTGGTAATTTTTTTATTCCCGATGCAAGAGTTTTTTGGGTAAAACCCTCAGTAAAATTTTTAGAACAGTATCTGAAGGTTAACCACATTGATGTGGTAGTAACTTCAGGACCTCCACATTCTTTACATTTGATTGGTTTACAACTTAAAAGTAAATTCCCGGATATCAGATGGATTGCCGACTTCCGTGACCCATGGACTGAGATTTCCTACTATAAACATTTAAAACTAACCCGTAAATCTGATAAAAAGCACCGTCAGCTGGAAAGTGATGTTTTTAAAAATGCAGATGTTACATTGGCGACAAGCTATACAGATGCTGAAAATTTCAGGAAAAACGGAGCCAACGCAGTGTGCATTACCAATGGTTTTGATGAATCAGATTCTTCTCAGAAGGTGAAATTATCAAACGGTCAGATTTTCACAAAAGATAAATTTACGCTAAGCTATATCGGAGTTTTAGAGCAATTGAGAAATCCTG
Organism: Chryseobacterium sp. HNCC26DJ238; assembly: GCF_057180465.1. Classification (NCBI taxonomy): domain Bacteria; kingdom Pseudomonadati; phylum Bacteroidota; class Flavobacteriia; order Flavobacteriales; family Weeksellaceae; genus Chryseobacterium; species Chryseobacterium sp. HNCC26DJ238. Next base: position 49,661 of record NZ_JBXUGI010000016.1, on the reverse strand, counting down.
AAAATCTTTGGAAAGCATTGGATGATTTAGTTCAGACAAATGCTGATTTTGCTGAAAATTTCATTTTAAAATTTGTTGGAAGAATTGATGATAAAATCCTGCATTCCCTTGAAAGCTCAAATTTAAAAAACCATATTGAAAATCTTGGATATCTGTCACACGACAAAGCCATCGATGAAATGCAAAATTCTTCTGTATTGCTGATTACCAATTTCCCGAATGAATCCTCTAAAGGTATTATCCCCGGAAAAATATTTGAATATCTGGCAACAGGAAAGCAAATCATTTCATTTGGACCAGAAGAAGCTGATGTCTCAAAAATTTTAGATGACACTCAGGCTGGCAGACATTTCAGTTACCGGGATTCTGAAGCAGTTAAAATTTTTATTCTGGAAAAATTCGGTTTGTGGAAAAATGGAACTGATCAGAAAAGCATTCAGAATATAGAACAGTTTTCGAGAAAAAATCTCACGAAGCAGTTGTCTGAAATTTTATAAATCATTTTTTACCACATTACGAGCAGACATACTATTATATTGTCCATAAATCATTAACTACGGCAATGACATAATATTTTCCTTCATACTTTTCAAATACAAAACGAAGTGCATTCCAGTCCATTTCACTTTTTTCTTCGGTACCTTTTATAAAGTTTTCCGTGAAGTCAGTATTGGGATATATTTCTTTTAAATTGTTCAGTGTATTCCCCCTACCCTGAAATTTATTGAATGCGTATTGAGATTTTGTAAAGTCTTTTACAAAAACCCATTTTTTCATATACTGATCAATTGTAGCTTTATACAAATCTCCCGATCCGTCGCGTGCTCCCCATGTAAAAACAGTGCCGGTAGGATAATACTTGATGAAATCTGATTTTGAAAAGTGCTTATCTTCTTTGATGCTGATGTAGGCATACATCGAAAAACGTACTCCTTTTTCAGGATGAATATAATTAGCAAACAGATCATAATATCCGACTTTAAGTGCCTGCAGAAGTTCGTCATTTGTTTTTTTCAAAACAACTTCTGTTGATAAAGCATCATGCCCGGCATCGCTTCTCTGGTTTGATCTTTTGAGATTATCAGTAGAAACTGCAGGATTGCTGTCCTGCTTCTTATTACATGACAGTAGAGAAAAAAGTAAAAGTGCTGCAATCGTCTTTTTCATATCAAATTTTCAGAAAAAGTCCAAAACCAATGCCACAGTTGATCCGGCAGGCAAGTGTATTCTTGGTTGTGAGAACATCGTCGTTTGGGTCTGGATCACAGATAAAAATTTTCCGGACTTATAAAAATGATCACTCAAAACTAAGATCAGTATCTCAATACTTCGTTAATACATCTACGTGTCTGTATACCTATCTTCGACAAAACACATTACTGCTCCTACTCATATTAAAAACTTTAGATGAGTCTATTTTTGTAAATTTGCAAAATGGAAATTTTAGATATTCTGATTATAGGAGCCGGCCCCATCGGTTTAAACTGTGCTCTTGAAGCAGAGAAAAATAACCTCAGCTATGTAATTGTAGAAAAAGGAACAATCGTCAATTCTCTGTACCATTATCCTCTGTACATGAAGTTTTTTTCCACTGCAGAAAAGCTTGAGATTGCTGAAATTCCTTTTATTTCTACAGCTCCTAAACCGGGAAGACAGGAAGCTCTGGAATATTACCAGGGTATTGCAAGACAGAAAAATCTGAATATTCATTTGTATGAAAAGGTTGTAGATATCAATAAAAAAGACAGTCATTTTGAAATTGAAAGTTCAAAGTCAAAATATCTGGCTAAAAGTGTCATTATCTCTACCGGATTCTATGATATTCCGAATCTAATGAATATTCCAGGCGAAGGTTTAGAAAAGGTAAAACATTATTATACTGAACCTTACCCCTATGCAAAACAAAAAATCGTTGTGGTAGGCTCCAGCAATTCATCTGTTGATGCGGCTCTTGAAACGTACAGAAAAGGAGCTGAAGTGACCATGATCATCCGTCATTCTGAAATTTCGAAAAATGTGAAGTATTGGGTAAAACCTGATATTGAAAACAGGATTTCAGAAGGAAGCATCAACGCTTATTTTAATTCTGAAATTACCGGGATTACAGAAAACGCTGTTATCTTTAAAGACGAAAAGGGTGAAGTCAGAGAAATAGAAAATGATTTTGTTCTCGCTATGACCGGCTATCTTCCCGATTTTGATTTCCTTAGAAACTCAGGAATTGACCTGCAGGGAGAATGCCTGAATCCCGTTTATCATCCGGAAACGATGGAAAGCAATATTCCCGGTCTCTATCTCGCAGGGGTAGTCTGTGGCGGAAAAGATACCCATCTCTGGTTTATTGAAAATTCGAGGATTCATGCTGAAATGATTATCCGAAATATTCTTTCAAAATAATTATTTCATAATTAATATCATCATAAAATATAGTTATTTTTGAATATTCAATACTTCACATGAAAAAACTCATTATGATCTCTGCAGCGATCACATTATTCGGTTCAATCCATATTTCGGCACAGTCAGACAGCATCAGGATCTATGTTACCGAAGCACTGAATAAGATGAAAAGCAAATCAGTCAATAAATCAAAACTGAACTGGGAAGAGATATTTGATAAAACTTTTAAGGAGACCTCAAAAGCCAAAACGGTAAAAGAGACCTATCCTGGTATAAAAAAAGCTTTACAGTCTTTGAATGATTCTCATTCAAATTTTTATCCTGAAGAAGTGGTACGGGTTTATACCTTAGGATATAAAGCAACTGGTCAGGAGTTTCCTGTCATTAAAAGTGAACTCATGGAAAACAGCTATGCTTACATCAGTTTACCTGACATTGGATCTTTTAATAAAGATGACTGGAACCAATATATCAATACTTTTTATTCTAAAGTTCATGAATTGCAGAAACATAATCCAAAAGGCTGGATTATTGATCTCAGAGGGAATTTCGGAGGCATGCTTTATCCGATGTATGCTGCTGTTGCTCCTTTTATAGACCGTAAAAATGCAGTGGGGACAAAAGATGCTGAGGGCGCAGTCGAATATTATAATTATAAAAAAGGGAAGTTTTATGAGGGTTCTACAGCAACCCAGGTATTTCAGGTTACCCAGCAACAGCCTAAACAGATAAAAGCACCCATCGCACTGTTGGTCAATAAAGTCACCGGAAGTTCTGCTGAATTTATAACCGCTGCATTTGTGGGTCAGAAAAATGTAAAAATAATCGGCACCAATACTCAGGGTTTAACATCAGGAAACCAGGAATATAAACTGTCAGACGGATCATTCCTCGTGCTGACCATTGGGAATATCGTCGACAGAACAGGAAAGGAATACTCTACCATCGGTAAAGGAATTGATCCTGATATCAGAATTGAAAAATCATCAGACGAAACGAAAACCAATGAAACTTATCTGAAAAAAGCATTTAATTATATCAACGGTCAATAAGCTGATTACAGATCAAACCTGACTCCAAAAACAAAATTACGTCGGGCAGCAGGATTATAATATCTGTTGCCAAAAGCATTGATATCAAAACCTAAAACATAATCAGTGTTGTACACATTCTGAATCTGTAAAAATACATTCACTCTTGTCTTATTCAGATCTAAAGGATATCTGAACTGTATATTCCCAATTAAATTTGAATCTGACCAGATCGTATTCGCATCATTCAGAGGAATTTTTGACGTATAAAAATGAGAATAGTCGACAGAAAGCTTATTGAAAAAAATAAAATTCAGCAAGCTGTTGATGGTCGTTTTTGGAACTCCGGTTAAGTCATTTCCTGAAAAATCCACAGTTCCCTGCTGATAGCTTTGAAATTTAAACTGATAGAAACTTCCGGAAAACCTGAATTTCAGACTGCTTAAGAAATTATTTTTCAGATTAAAATTTTTAGACTCCAGAAGTAATTCTAATCCTTTCTGGACCGTATTTCCCTGATTGACAAACAATTCCTGCCCTTGCTCATTCTGCCTTCTGACAATAGCATCTTTCATCCGGAAATCAAAATAATTAGCTTCTGCAAAGAAAATATTTCCAAACTGTTTCCGTATTCCCACTTCTTTATTCCATCCATATTCCGGAACAAGATTTAAATTAAATTCCTGATTTGAAGACCTGATTTCTTCATTGGTTGGGGCTGAATTTCCTTTTCCTATTTTTCCACGTACAGAAAAACCTTTTGTGATACGGTACGTCAGTCCGAAATTAGGGAGAAGCTGGTTTTTAAATCTTGTTTTTCCGTTTTCTGAAGTCGGATAGAGCTTTTCCCATTCGTAAGAATTGGAATTTAAACTTAATGAAATATCTGAAAAAAGCTTTTCGTTAAAATTCAGTTTCTGTGAAACAAAATAAAATCCGGAATTGTTTTTAAGGTGATCAAAATTTTGTGGATTGCCTTCGACTCCTCTATTGTTATCAAAATTTTTAATGAAAATATTATTTGTTCCGCCTTCATAACCCACTCTCCATTCTGCGGCAATTTTTTGCCAATTCTGCTGATAATTCAGATGGGTTCTCAACGCAAAATTATTCTCGAAGCGGTTTTCAAAATTAGTAATAAAAGGATTTTCAAAATCAACATATGATCCCTGAACCATCACAAAATGAGTAAAATCAGGAATCAGGGTAAATTCATGAGCAATGCCTGCTAAAATCATTTTGTTCCGTATTCCTGCATCCTGTTCCCGGGCACCGGGAAGAGCAGCTGTTTTCGGCCTTGCCTGTTTTCTGTTGAGCTGCATCTGTTCAAGAGTCAATCCTCCGGGAGTCTGATAATCCAGATCAGACAGAAGAAGCATTGCTTTGAGTTGAGCATTTTCTGTATACTGAAAATCATCTTTCAGAAAAATCTGTTTTCGCTGAACAGCAGACTGTTCGCGGTAAGAATCCGTACGGTAATAATTTTGAAAGATCCTGAAAAAATGTTTTCCTGACTGTCTTGCAACATTTACGCTTTCATTGAAGGTGCCGTAGCTCCCGATCGAAAGGTTGCTGGAAATCTGTTCTGAATTTCCGGTCTGTAACAAAACTGTTCCGCCCGTTACCGCTCCGAAATCACCGCTTTCAGGACCTTTGAAGATTTCCATCCTGCTGATCAGTTCTGGTGAGATCACATTAAAATAGGTATTTCCTGAAGCGTCGGACAGAATAAAATCATCTAAATAAACCTTCACATTGCGAACTCCAAAAGGAGAACGTAATGTGCTTCCCCGTAATGAAATCCGGTAACTTCCGGGAGAACGTTCTTCCATTCTCGCTCCTGCAATCTGGTTAATGGATTCAAGCATTCTTTCCGGTGGGTTCTGATTGAGTAAATTTGCAGAGACCACCGAAACGGATTTTGTAGAGTTAATAAAAGAAGACGGTTTTTTGTAAGCATCGATCTGTACTTCGGAGATTAAAACCGCTGAATCTCGTTTCTGAGAAAACACTGATGACATGCAAAAAACAAAAGCTAAAGAATAAAATCTGATCATGAAAGAGTTTATACATTTCCATTAGCAAATAGTATACAGTTTTGTAGTAATCTGTATTAAATGCAATAATATTTTTCCGGCAGACTGTAAACGTCACCATTCCCGGTCAGATCGGACTTTAATCGAGCCTGAAACCAAAACTAAGAAGTATTACTTTCTATAACAAAAAACTTCCGGCTCTATGCGGAAGTTTTATGATAATTCTTTAAATAGATTTTCAATTTTTTCATTGATTTTTAATGCGCCTCAAGCCAATTCTTTCCTACCCCAACCTCAACCAGTAAAGGCACCTGGGTCTCAATGGCGTTTTCCATTTCGTTTTTGATCAGTTTCATCGCAGTTTCCACTTCGTCGACAGGTGACTCAAACAACAATTCGTCATGTACCTGCAGTAGCATTTTGGTCTGAAGATTCTGCAGCTGAAGTTCTTTGTCGATCTTGATCATTGCCATTTTCACAACATCCGCTGCGCTTCCCTGCACAGGAGCATTGACTGCATTTCTTTCAGCATGGCCTCTCACAACAAAATTTCCGGAATTGATGTCTTTCAGGTGACGTTTTCTTCCCAATATCGTTTCAACATAACCAATTTCACGGGCTCTCTTCACCTGCTCAGCCATGTACGCTTTTAATTTCGGGTAGGTTTCAAAATAAGCTTCAATCATTTGTTTAGCTTCAGTTCTTGACATTCCGGTCTGTTCTGCCAATGCAAAAGCACCCTGTCCGTAAATAATTCCGAAGTTAACGGTTTTTGCCTGCCCTCTCTGCGTTTTCGAAACTTCTTCCAAGGGAATTTTAAATAATTTGGCAGCGGTAGAAGCATGAATATCTTCGCCATCCTGAAAGGCTTTGATCATATTATCTTCACCTGAAATCTCTGCAATCAGACGAAGCTCTATCTGAGAATAATCGGCAGAGATAATCTTATTTCCTTCTCCTGAAACAAATGCTCCACGGATCTGCTGGCCTCTCAGCGTACGGATAGGAATATTCTGTAAATTCGGATTCACACTTGCCAGACGTCCTGTTGCAGCAGTAGTCTGTGAGAAATTGGTATGAACACGGTTATCATCTTTATCAATCTGCGACGGCAAAGCATCTACATACGTTGACTTAAGTTTCTGATATGTCCTGTATTCTAAAATATGCTGGATAATCTCATGCTTTGTAGCTAACTTCTGTAAAATATCTTCTGACGTAGCATACTGTCCTGTTTTTGTCTTTTTGGCTTTGGGATCCAGCTGCATCTTTTCAAACAGAACATCCCCCAACTGTCTCGGAGAATTCATATTGAATTCTTCTCCCGAAATTTCAAAAATCTTTGATTCCAGCTGTCTCAGATCATTTTCAAGATCAATACTTTCCTGAGCGAGCCATTTTTCGTCTAATGAAATTCCCTCCAGTTCCATTTTCGCCAAAACTTCCATCAGAGGCATTTCTATTTTGTAAAAAAGATCTTCGAGGCTTTCGATCTTGAGTTGCGGTGCAAATAATTCATACAGCTGGAAAGTTACATCTGCATCTTCTGCCGCATAATCAGTCTGTGTCCGCAGATCTGCATCCCTGAAACTGCCCTGTTTTTTTCCTTTTTTTCCGATAATGGTTTCAATGGAAACAGGTTTGTAATTTAAATAGACTTCTGACAGATAATCCATCCCATGCCGTCCGTCCGGATTCAGAAGGTAATGGGCAATCATCGTATCGAACATGGCTCCTTTTACGGTTATATCATACTGCTTCAGAACCTTATAATCATATTTTAAGTTATGTGCTATTTTAATAAGATCTTCCTTTTCAAAGAAAGGCCTGAAAATTTCGAGGGTCTGTAAAACTTCCCCTTTATCTTCAGAGAGCGGGATATAATAGGCCAGTCCCTTCTTATAGGAAAAACTCATTCCCACTAATTCAGCTTCCAGTTCATTCAGAGAAGTTGTCTCCGTATCAAAACAGACTGCTTTTTGTTTCAGAAGATTCTGAACAAGTATTTTCTGGGCCTTTGGATTATCTACAAACTGGTACAGATGATCATTCTGCTCAATGGTTTCTTTGTTTGAAACTGCCTGATCAAGCTCTTCAAAAGTAGCAAAAAGATCCAGCTGACCAACATTTTTAGCCACTTTCTGTTGTGGAGTTTCTGCCAGCGTTTCTTCAGATCCGTCAGGAACAACTTCTTCTTTGCTGGGAGCAGGAGCTCCGGCCGGAGCAAATGCCCGGTAAAGATTCTCATACAGTCTTCTGAATTCAATTTCGTCAAAAATTTCTTTTACTTTTTCAAAATCAGGTGTTTCAAGATCATACTGTTCCTGATGAAATTCGACAGGGGCATCACAGATAATCGTCGCTAATTTCTTGGATAAAATTCCACGTTCTGCGGAAGCTTCTATTTTTTCTTTGATCTTACCTTTTAACTGGTGCGTATTGGCTAAAAGGTTTTCAATACTTCCGTATTCCTGTAAGAATTTCATGGCTGTCTTTTCACCTACTCCATCCAATCCGGGAATGTTATCAACTGCATCACCCATCATTGCAAGGAAATCAATGACCTGTTTCGGGTCCTGTATTCCATATTTTGCTTTAACTTCCTCCACTCCTAAAATCTCGATCTCACCACCTTTTAAGCCTGGTTTATATATTTTGATTTTATCCGTAACCAACTGGGCAAAATCTTTATCGGGAGTAACCATAAACGTCGTATACCCTTCCTTTTCTGCTTTGCAGGCGAGCGTTCCTATCAGGTCATCTGCTTCATAACCTTCAACACCCATGTGAGGGATATGCATGGCATCCAAAATTCTGTGCAGGTATGGAATAGCGACCCTTATCGCTTCAGGTGTTTCACTTCGGTTGGCCTTATATGCTGCAAAATCATTGGTTCTTATACTTGCCTGTCCTACGTCAAAAACGACTGCAAGATGGGTAGGCCGCTCTCTTCTGATCAATTCTATCAGAGAGTTGGTAAAACCGAAGATCGCAGAAGTATCTACTCCTCCGCTTGTAATTCTCGGGCTTCTGATCAATGCATAATATCCTCTGAATATCATTGCGTAAGCATCGATAAGAAAAAGTCGTTTGTCCTGTGTTGCGTCCATATTTTGAATAATGAACAAATATAAGAAAATGGGTTTGTTTTTACCGGACAATCTCAGGCTGAAATTGACGATCTCCTTTAAATTACAAATTTAAATAATCAGATTGAGCGCAGTTCTAAGGTTTAAATAAAGCAGAAATCATTAAGGTTACTGAATATTTTTACATTTTCTGACTCTGAAACATCCTCCGGCAATGTTCAATCTACGGGATAATTCCTATTCATTGAATAACAGGTACAGATTATGAATAGAAATAAAATTCCGTAAATCATTCAAGTATTCAAAAAAAGATTCAGCTCCCGAAGAAGCTGAATCTGAACTAATGAAAAATATATATGAATGAAAACTTTTTTATTTCCAGCCTCCGCCTAAACTTTTATAGATATCTACGACGGTGCTCAGTTGTTTCTGTTTGGCTTCTATTAATTCCATTTTGGCATCTAAAGCGTCTCTTTGATTCAGAAGTACTTCCAGGTAATCAGCTCTGGAATTCTTGAAAAGCTGATTGGCAATATCAATAGACTTATCCAATGCCTGAGTTTCCTGAGATTTCAGCTGATAATACTGATCGATGTTTTTCACTTTTGACATCAGGTTCGAAATATCTAAATAGGCATTCAGAATCGTCTTGTCATATTCATACAAAGCCTGGATCTGTTTAGCATCTGCATTCTGAAAATTGGCTTTGATCGCACTTTTATTAATAAGCGGACCTGCCAGTTCACCGATTAAACTTGAAGCAATCGATTCGGGAAGTTTGACCAGGTACGAAGGTTTAAAGGCTTCCAGACCTAAAGTAGCTGAAATTTCAAGAGAAGGATAAAATTCTTTTCTTGCTGCTTCAACATCTAATTTTGCTGATTTCAGTTCTAATTCTGCCTGCTTGATGTCCGGACGGTTGGCCAGTAACTGCGAAGGAATACCTGTATAAACCGTTTGTGGAATGATAGACATAAAACTTTCCTTTGTTCGGACAATCGGTTGCGGATAGCGACCGCAAAGGGCATTGATCTGATTCTCCTTCTCTGTAATCTGCTGACGGATCGTATACTCTGTTGCTTTTGATTTTGCGAGTTCAGCTTCAAACTTTTTCACTGCCAACTCGGTGGCAGCAGCAGCCTGTTTCTGAATTTTTGCAATTTCCAAAGCTCTTGTCTGTAACTTGATATACTGCTGAATAATATCCAGCTGATTGTCGAGTGCCAGTAATTCGTAATAATTATCAGCCACTTCCTCAATAAGATTAGAGAGTACAAAATTCTTTCCTTCTACTGTTGAAAGATAATGGGCAACCGCAGCATCTTTTTCGGTTCTGAGCTTCTTCCAGATGTCGATTTCCCAGTTGGCCATCAGGCCGCCTTCAAAATTCCCGAGAGGGTCCGGCATTTCCTTTCCCGGTTCTATTTCAGTACTTGCATCTCCGGCTCCTTCACTCGTGTAGCGCCCGACTTTGCTTACCCCGGCTCCTAATCCTGCTCTTACGGATGGGCTCAATCTTCCTTTTTTGGCAATGATACCGCTTTTTGCAATCTCTATTTCCTGAAGGGTAATCATCAGCTCCTGATTGTTTTTCAGGGAAGTTTCGATCAGGCCTACCAGATTAGGATCTGTAAAAAACTGTCTCCATGGAGTCGTGCCACTGTTATTATTAACATCCTGCTGTTCATTTTGAATGAAATTTTCAGGAATATTATTTTTCACTTCATCATTGATAACGGTTGCCATCGGTGCTTTACAGCTTGCAAGAACGAGTGATAAGGCAACTGCTGCAATGTATTTATTATAAATCTTCATGTTTATTATCGTGTTGATAAGGTTCTGTTTGTTCTGTCAAAGGGTTTTCTTCTTCATACTTTGCCAATCGGGATCTATCAGCAATGGTTCCGAAAATATAATATAGTCCGGGAATGATCATCAGTCCGAAAATAGTCCCGAGAAGCATTCCTCCTGCTGCAGCGGTACCAATAGTTCTGTTTCCTACAGCTCCGGGGCCGGTTGCCATGACTAAAGGAATTAATCCCGCAATGAAAGCAAATGAGGTCATCAGGATCGGTCTGAAACGGACTGCTGCCCCTTCAATCGCAGCTTTCGCTACGGAAATTCCTTCTTCAGCCTTTTTCTGTACAGCAAATTCAATGATTAGTACGGCATTTTTACCTAAAAGTCCGATGAGCATAACCATAGCAACCTGTGCATAAATGTTATTTTCAAGACCTAAAAGTTTTAAGCATAAAAATGCTCCAAAGATACCTGTAGGCAGAGAAAGGATGACCGGCAGCGGAAGAATGAAACTTTCATACTGTGCCGAAAGGATTAAATACACAAATCCTAAACAGATCAGGAAAATAAACACGGCTTCATTTCCACGGCTTACTTCATCTTTTGAAATTCCTGCCCAGTCGATTCCGAAACCTCTCGGCAGTGTTTTATCAGCCACTTCCTGAATCGCTTTAATTGCCTGTCCGGAACTGTAACCCGGTGCCGGTGTACCGCTTACTTCAGAAGAATTGTACATATTATGTCTTGTGATCTCAGAAAGCCCATATACTTTTTCCAAATGCATAAAATCTGAATACGGAACCATCTGATCTTTGTCATTTTTCACATACAGCTTTAGCAGATCACTAGGGAGGGCTCGATATTGAGGCCCTGCCTGTACAATAACTTTGTAAGGTCTGTCGAAACGGATAAAACTGGTTTCATAATTGGAACCGATCAAAGTTGAAAGATTATCCATCGCCTTTTCGATGCTCACACCTTTCTGTTCGGCAAGATCATTATCGATTTTAAGCATGTACTGTGGGAAACTCGCTGAATAGAAGGTAAATGCAGAACCCAGTTCCGGACGTTTCTTCAATTCTTTCACAAAATCAGTACTTACCTGTTCCATTTTCTGATAATCTCCGCTTCCTGCTTTATCTAAAAGCCTAAGCTCAAATCCACCTGCTGCGCCATATCCCGGAATGGAAGGTGGCTGGAAAAATTCAATGTTGGCTCCGGGAATATTTTTAGCCTTTTCTTCAAGTTTCTCAATAATTTCGGCAGCTGATTCCGACCGGTCTTCCCAGCTTTTTAAGTTGATCAGACAGGTTCCTGAATTTGAACCTGTACCTTCTGTCAGAATTTCGTATCCTGCAAGTGAAGAAACAGACTGTACTCCGTCAATATCTTCAGACTCTTTCAGAAGTTCTCTTGCAATCTGATTGGTACGTTCTAAAGTGGAACCCGGAGGTGTCTGAATAATGGCATAAATCATCCCCTGATCTTCCCCAGGAATAAATCCTGAAGGAAGTGAGTTGCTTAAAAAGAAAGTGCATACACAGAAAATCAACAGCAAAGGGAGGGTAATAAACTTCTTCGTTACTGTTTTGTTAAGCATTTTCTCATATCTTCCCGCTCCTTTTGTAAATAAATTATTGAATTTATCTAAGAAAATGGTAATCGGACCTCTCTTTTTAGCTTTTCCGTGGTTGTTTTTTAAAATCAATGCACACAATGCCGGAGTTAATGTTAACGCTACAACTCCTGAAAGAATAATTGACGAGGCCATGGTAATCGAAAACTGACGGTAGAAAACCCCTACAGGCCCTGACATGAATGCTACAGGAATGAATACCGCAGCCATAACCAGGGTAATGGCGATAATAGCCCCGCTGATCTCATGCATCGCTTCTTCCGTTGCTTTCAATGCAGACAATCCTTTCTCTTCCATTTTGGCGTGGACCGCTTCAATCACAACAATCGCATCATCGACGACGACACCGATCGCCATCACCAGTGCGAAAAGAGAAATCATATTCAGCGTAATTCCAAATGCGGACATCACTGCAAAAGTACCGATCAGGGAAACAGGAACTGCAATCGCCGGAATCAGCGTTGAACGCCAGTCTCCCAAGAAAAGAAATACAACGATCGCCACGAGAATGAAGGCTTCAAATAAAGTATGGACAACTTTTTCTATCGATGCATCCAGGAATCTTGAAACGTCATAACTGATGTCGTAATGCATTCCCTTAGGAAAATTGGTTTTTTCAAGGTCTGCCATCAGTGCTTTTACGTTTTTGATAACATCACTTGCATTGGATCCATAGGATTGCTTCACGGTAATCGCAGCAGACGGTTTCCCGTTTAATGTAGAATAAATATCATACATCGAACTACCGAATTCTATATCGGCAACGTCTTTCAGTCTTACGAATTCTCCTGCTGATTTAGCTTTGAGAATAATATTTCCGTAGTCTTTTTCATTATTAAAACGCCCGGGATATTTCAGAATATATTCGAATGATTGTGAACGTTTACCTGAGCTTTCCCCTGTTTTTCCGGGTGATGCTTCCAAACTCTGCTCATTTAAAGCTTCCATCACTTCATCAGCAGAAATATTATAAGCGGTTAAACGGTCAGGCTTCAGCCAGATACGCATCGCATATTCACGGGTTCCCAGGATATCTGCAAAACCAACACCGCTTACCCTTCTCAATTCCGACATTACATTGATATCAGCGTAGTTGAACAGGAATTTCTGATCAGCTTTCGGGTCGTCACTGTACAGGTTGATATACATCAGCATATTCGGTTCCTCACGGGTAATTTTCACCCCTTCACGCACAACCAATGGCGGAAGTTTATTAACAGCTGATGATACACGGTTCTGAACATTTACTGCCGCAACGTTGGGATCTGTTCCCAGATCAAAAACTACCTGAATGGAAGCTTCACCATCATTTCCGGCATCGGAGGTCATGTATTTCATTCCGGGAACACCATTAAGTGAACGTTCCAGAGGAATGACCACTGCTTTGATAAGCAATTCGTTGTTTGCTCCGGGATAGGTTGCCGTAATATTTACTTTGGGCGGAGAGATCGCAGGAAACTGGGTAATGGGGAGTTTCATTAGAGATAAGACTCCCATAAAAACTATAATCAGAGAGATTACTATTGACAGAACAGGTCTGCGAATGAATTTTTTAAACATAAAATAATGTTGAATTATTGATGATAAGTTGTAGATGACCCCTATTTTTTATAAAAATTTGTGTGGTCAATTACGCTTATCAATGATCATTGACTCTTTACTCTGCTTTTAATTTTAAGGATTGAAGCACTTTCTTCGGATCCTGAAATTTCACTTTTACTTTCTGATCATCTTTCACCTTCTGTACACCATCTAAAAGAATTTTATCACTTTGAGACAGCCCGGATGCAACGATGTAGACATCAGGAAGCTCATAAGCAACTTTTATATTTTTGGACCGTACGACTCCATTATGATCAATTACAAAAACATATTTCTGATCCTGAATTTCATACGTTGCTTTCTGCGGTATAATCAAGGCATTTTTCAACGGCAGGGTCATTCTGATTTTTCCGGTCTCTCCGTTTCTTAATAATTTTTCAGGATTAGGGAATTTTGCCCTGAAAGCTATATTTCCCGTTTCATTATCAAATTGCCCTTCGATCGTCTGAATCTCGCCCTGCTGATTAAACATGTCGCCATTGGCCATCATTAAACTCACACTCTGGCTTCCGCGGTCTGCAACGTGCGTCTGGTAATTAAGATATTCCGGTTCTGAAACGTTAAAATAACTGTAGACATTTGTGTTATCGGAAAGAGTTGTAAGCAAATCTCCTTCGTCAACAAGACTTCCCAGTTTCAGAGGAATTCTGTCAATCACCCCCGAGAACGGTGCTTTAATATCTGTAAAAGAAAGATGGATCTGAGCAAGTTTCATTTCGGCATTCGCAGCATCCAGCTTAGCTTTCGCCATTGATCTTTCATTTTTAGAAACAATATTATTACTGGCAAGTGTACTTGCATTTTTCAGCTCAATAGAAGCCTGTTCAACTTCAGCTCTTGCTTTCAGTAATTCCGCCTGATAGATCTGGGGCATGATACGGAATAAGGTCTGCCCGGCATGAACATACTGACCTTCGTCAACATAAATTTTCTCAAGAAAACCTTTCTCCTGTGCCCGAACTTCAATATTCTTCACTGACTGAATCTGAGCTACAAAATCTTTGTTAATAATGGTGTCCATTTTCACCGGTGAAGTAACCGGATATATTGAATCTTCCTTTTTTTCTTCTTTTTTTCCGTTACAGCTAAAAAGCAACAGAACAGCGCTTAAGACAACGCCTGGGACAACTCTTTTCATCATAATTTAGAGTAATATAAATCGTTAAATGTTATTGAATAATAATTCGTGGGAAATGCATTGTAAAACACAAATTGGTACAACGCAATGTTCAGGCTCCGGTTGCGGAACTGAAACATGATCGGAAAATAAAATTTTAGATTCTGATAGAACGGATCAGAATGAATGTTTTTACAGATCTGAAATGCTGTAAAAAGTCAGTAAATGCAGGCTTAACTCTTTTTTTAAACAGTAAACCAAATGAATACATCAGACCGAATACACTTGCGAAAACAATAATTGCCTGTACGGTATCCGCCAAATGAAAATCATCTTCAGCAAGTTCTAACGTAAAATTATCTGCAGTGTCTGTAAGCTGCTGAAATGAAAATTTATGAGATGAATGATTAGATTTTTCAGGATAATTATGAGATATATGTCCTGAAAAATCACTTCGCAGAGTTTTGACATTAAGCTTACTTTCCACTACAAATAGCAGAAAAAGGCTGGTCAAAAAATAAACGATATAGTTTCTCATTAGCAGATGCAAATGTATGCCTTGATTTTAAAACTTAATTCACTATTAACAAAATTTAACTCTTATTGAATTAACCTGAAAAAGTTAATGAGAGAAAGGAATAATTATATTTAACTTTATAAAAAACACAATATCAGCCGACAAATTCTTTAAATTATTAAAATTTAACAAATTTTAAAGAAAAATAATTGTAATTTTACACAACCAATCCAATTTAATGTGAAAACTTATAAATCACAATTACAAATGAAAAAAACTTTATTAGGATTATCTGTAATTCTCACACTGTCAGCATGCACGCACTCAGCGAAAGATCCGGAACTTGAGATCACGAAAAATGAAACTGCATCTCAAGACGATATTGTCAAAGAAACAATTTCTGACCGCCATGGTGACGAAATGGAGGTTATTACCAACAATACAAGAGAAACAGTCACTATTCACCTTAACGGAAAAACCTACGAACTCAAAAAAAACAAATCAACTCCCGGATTTTCTACAGAAGACAATAAATATCTGTATACAGAGACTAAAAATGAAGTAACCTTTCTTATAAAAGAGATGGATATGGTTTTGTTTCATGGAAAAAGACATCAGGCTGAGACTAAAATAGCCTCAAAATAATTTAAAGATCCTGTATAAGCGTCTTTATCATTTTAAAACCTATTGACAGAAATCTCAACCGGCAGATCTTTCCCCTCTTCAATATGATCAAAAAGAATTTTCGAAAAATAGCAGCCGTTCAGGATACCTCTTGCACCCAATCCGTTAAAGACATAGAAATTTGAATGTTCAGAATGTTTTCCCACAATAGGTCTGCGATCTTTCACGGTTGGTCTGAAACCAAAATGGATCTCTTCAACACCGAAATCATTAAGGTAAAATTCGGACAGTCCATTTTGTAACTGTTCTACAGCAGATTGATCTACATGATCATGGAGCTGTTCTCTGTCATACGTTCCACCGTAGAAATACAATCCATCGTTTAAAGGAAAAAGAAAATGCTTTTTTTTAATCGTCGTATTTTCAGCAATCGGTTCTGAAAGTCTTACTCTGATGTGATGACCTTTATTGGGAATCACAGGAATATCCGAAAAATAAGGATTATTCTTTACTCCCATACCTTCACAGAATATTATATTTTTAAAATGAATATCTTCATATACTGAATTCGAAGTATCAATCCGCGTATAATTAAATTTTTCTTTTATTAACTGCCCCTGATCTTCAAAAAACCTCAATACATCACTAAAAAAACCACTAACGTTTAATCTGGCAGACTGTTTGACCATTCCTGACTGAAAGTCATTTTTAACCCCCTCTAAATGATCAAAATTTTCATCTAAAAATTGTTTAAGTTCTTCGGTTTGCGATTTTTTGACCCAGAGATCTTTTTCTTTCTCATCATGAAAAATTCTGTGAATCGATGCATTAATCAGATAATTTATTCCGGTATATTCTTTAATTTCGTCAAGTGACAACTTCAAAAAATCCAGCTGTTCCTGAGCAAGCCAAAATGTTGTGAACTTTTTTAAGACAACAGGATTAATGATTCCGGCAGAAATCTGAGATGCGCTTTTACGGCCTTCAGAAAAGATAACGAATGACTTTTTATTTTTTGTAAGCTGATGTGCAAAAAAAAGGGCTGCGTATCCATCCCCTACAATAATATAATCTACATTTTTCATCTGAGAAATTTCTTTGATTAAGGCTTTATACCATTTCCTGACTAGTTATTTTTTAATCATAGCTATATAGAACAGACCTATTTGTAATAAAAAAAACCTGAGTAAAAATACTCAGGTTTTTTATAAATATCAAGTGAAATTTAGTAATTCCACATATCATTCTCCATTTGAAGAATTTGTCCTTTGATTCTGTCACTTTCTTCAAGTTGCTCATCAGCATTTCTAGGGATATAATCTTTAATTATACCATCACCTAAACCGTTTGAAGACTTATAAATGATTGAAGAAAATCTTCTTGCATTGATAATATCATCAAAAGATAAGTCTGCAGATGAATTATTTCTATTGAAAACATAGTTGTTCGCTAAAACCTCTCTTGCTTTCGGATAATATACCCAGAATAAATCAACTAATTCATCAGCTCCGGCTAATGGCTGACCATCAGGACCGATTCTTCCGATAGAAGAAGGATCCGGACCCATTGCAGCAATTCCCAGAGGTCTGTATTTCATCTGACCGTCTCTTTTGTCGATGAACCACATTCCCATGATCTTCAAGACCTTCACTTTTTCAGTGGTTGTTCTGATATAATCAGTATACTGTTGTTTTTCAGCTTCAGTAAGTTGTCTTCCGGAGTTGATGATTTCGATTGCTTCATCATCCAATCTCACACTTTCCAGTTTTTTCTGAATTCCTTCAGGACTCAACTTCGTTGTAAAGTTCTCATCATCGTAAACTTCTTCAATTTGCTGACTAAGAGCTGCGTCTAAAAGAATTTGATATAGAGATCTAGTAGTTTTTGAAAGCAACCCATTTGGATTATCGTAATAGAATGGCTGATTGATCTTATCATTCATATCGATAATTTCCCAAACCATCATGCTTTTCAGAATATCTTTATCATCAACAAAACCGTACTCAAGTGGTTTTACTTTATTGCTAATAACAGTATCTCCCACTTTTCTCATATTTTCAGCTCTCATCTGTCTGAATTCTTCTGGAGAAGAAGCATTTAGAATAGTCTGTGAAAATGCAAACCCAGAAGCTAAAACTAAAAGACTGCTAATATATTTTTTCATAATATGATTTTACAAATTAACCTTATTGAACATTGATTATAACCGGTGAAATTTCTTTCAGTCTTTGATTACCAAGTCCGGTAGCCGTAGCCTGAATATCGTAAATCTGAACGACATCACCAGGTCTAAGATTTCTTAACACTCCTTCTGCAGAAGATAAAGAACTGCCTTGAATCATTGTACCTGCTCTACCCGGAAGCTTCATAATAAAGCTGTTAACAGTGAATGAAACAGGGAAATCAAAATCAGGTAATGCAGCTGTTACAACCTGATTAGGGATTGAGCTCGCAGGCATAAAATTAACCGCCTTTCCTCTGATCTGTCCTTGTGGTCTTGGAATACCTTTAATTCTGTATTCAAATACCTCCGAAACCGTTTTACCTGTAGGATCTACACCTGAAAGAGTTAATTTAACAGTATTACCGGTTGAAGGAATAACATTCCATTTGCCTTTACCTGTACTTTTAACAACAGCTCCAGGAGCGGATAGAGATAATTTTGCATTATCTGCACCAAGAATAGATCCTGTAACAGGATTTTCCAATCCTCTGTACATTACATTCATTTTGTCTGCAGAAAGTAATAAACCTTGCTCAAGTTTAACCTGCTGAGGACCTGCGATTACATTATACGTATGCGTGAATGGGAACTGCTGTGCTTTTCCTGTAGCATCTGTTAATGTAATAACACCACCGATTTTCCTTTCACCAAGACCGCCGGTATTTAAAGGAAGGTATCCTTTACCGTTTTCCTGTCTGCTTACCCCGCTGATGCTGATTTTATTACTGTTAGAATATGATCCTAACATAATTACTGCTTCAGCTTTTTTACCGGACTGAATATCCGAAGGAGCAGAAACAATCGCTTCATACTGATTAAACTTGATGCTCGCATCAACTTTTTCCTGAAGCATTAACGCTAAGGCATCAGACTGTACGTTTCTTGCATCATTCTGAATAATCTCTAAGTTAGAGATTGCAGCTATAAGCGGCTGATGATAGAATTTATTCTGAAACCATGTTTTTCCGTTTGGAGACTTTCCGTTAGCATATTCTGCAGTTAAAGAAGCATTGGCTCTGTCTACCAGCTTTTTAAGCTGCTGGTTGTTTCCGAATTTGGTATTGATATAGTCTTTTACATCATCCATTCTCTTTTTCAGCTCAAGAGCGCCAGCAGACGGGCTGTTCTCTTCACCTTCTTTAAAGAAATATTCTGTAGTCGCTTCGTTATTATTCAGCGCTGAGAAATTCTCACTGACATCCATGTCCTTACCGGTCTTAGGATCTTTATCGATGAACTCAGACTGTTTTTTAAGCTTTATTTTGACCTCTTCAGTCGAAGCAACCAAAACGTCAATTTTAGCTTTCAGACCTTTATAGTCTTCCCAAGGCTGAGCATAGGTATCAGGTACCTGCTGTGCTTTTGCTTCTAAGGTTTTCTCAAAGATATCTTCATTTTTCTGTTCTGTCAGAAACCTTGTTTCCTTAAGTGCTCTTGTGGAGTCATAGTAAGATCTGATGATTTCAACATCAATGTTTAGGGCCATCATTGCGATGAACACCAAATACATAAGGTTGATCATCTTCTGACGTGGAGTCTGTTTTCCTTTTGCCATTCTCTTTTCTTTAGTTTTTTATTAAATTAATGGTTCGGGATTATGACTTCATAGCTGTTAACATTCCACCGTACACTCTGTTTAAGCTGTTTAAGTTAGATGTTAAACCTTGTAATTCTTGATTAAACTTCTCAGAATGTTCAGCTGATCTCTGCATATCTTCAACATATTTTTTAGCAAAATCAGATTGTCTCTGACCGCTTTCCAACTGCATTGCATACAGAGCGTTCATGCTTTCCATGTGTTGAGCAGCTTTGTTTAACTGATCATTATATTTATGAGTAGAAGCAGATACATCAACTGTCTGGTTGATTTGATCAACAGAATTTGAGAATTTATCAATTCCAGTTCTCAATCTGTCAAATAACTGTACATCTAGTTTTGCATCCTGAAGCATCTTATCCAATTTGGTAGATAAAGAATTTTCCAGCTCAGCAAATTGAGCATTTGTATTTTTAGAAATGTTTGAATGTAAAGGATTTGGATTTGCATGCTTATCTAATAATTCAGGATATACATTCTCCCAATGGTAAGACTCTTCAGCTGCCGGAGGGTCAAAAGCGAAAATAATAAAGATAATTGCCTCTGTAACAAGCCCTACTGTAAGTGCGATGTTACCGTTGATTGGGCCAAATGAGATGTGAGTAATTTTAAGCCAAGCTCCAAGAATTACAATTGCAGCACCGAATGAATAGAAGAAATTCATCCAAGCATCTTTAGTCTTAAACATATAAGTTAATTTTTTTTAATGTTAAATAAAAATTGTTTCTGAAAATAGTAATAAACGACAGGATTCTTATCTGGTAACTCTTTTTGCCTTAACAGCAGCTTCTGGAATATCCTGTACTGTTCTGAATCCGATGTAACTTCTCGCAGAGTCCTTACTTTCATAATCTCTGTTTCCGGTCATCAACATATATCCAACATCTTTCCAAGAACCACCTCTAACAGATCTTTTAGTATCTACTACATCTTTGGTAGAAGGATTTAAAGTTGAGGAGAAACCATATGATGAATTGTTATAGGCTGATAATGTCCATTCAGAAACATTTCCTGCCATATCAAATAATCCATATCCGTTTTTCTTAAATTTCTTTACCGGAGCAGTATACATGTAAGTCCCTTTTTTGGCATCTTCCATATAGTCACCTCTTTTTGGCTTGAAATTTGCAAGATAACAACCTCTGTCATCCATTAAATAAGGACCTCCCCAAGGATAGGTAGCATTTTGCTTGCCCCCTCTTGCAGCATATTCCCATTCAAGTTCAGTCGGAAGACGGAATGTCAATGGTCTTTGTTTTCTTCTTTTTAGGCTTTCATTATAATCAGATTTCAATTTTGATCTGAAGTTACAGTATGCTCTTGCCTGGTCCCAGGTTACCCCAACAACAGGATAATCCTTATAAGCTTTGTGCCAGAAATACTGTTCAAACAATGGCTCATTGTAAGTAAAGTGGAAATCATTCACCCAAACAGTTGTATCTGGATAGATGGCTATACTTTCGCTTCTCAGGAAGTTCACCCCTCTTTCGTTTTCAGCAAGAGCGGCATTCATATCCCCCCACTTATAGTTATATTTTAATTTGCTTACATCAAGAAGCCTTTCACTTCCAACTCTTGACGAAGCCGGTAAATACATTGATTCTAAAACTTCAGCATATTCAACATCTGGATACTTAGAAGTGTTCCAATGCAATGGAATTTTCCAGTCTAATCTCTTGGTATCATCAAAGCCGTCTCTTCCGCCAGCACCTTCAAGATATTCCTGATAGGCAGTAAGGTTTTCTTCTTTTTTCGCAAGGTATGCATAATCACCGATCCCTGTACCTTTACCGCCGCCTTCACCGCCTTCACCAGCAGCTTCAGCAAGCATTGTTCTTGCAATCGAATCTCTTACATAATTAATGAATACCCTGTACTCTGCATTAGTAGTTTCAGCTTCATCCATAAAGAACGAAGACACAGTTACAGTCTTCAATGCCGCTTTTTCAGGGCTGTCTGTGAAATCCACATCAGCTAAACCTGCAACGAAAGATCCACCTGGAATGGCAACCATACCATACGGTCTTTCTGCAACAAATGATTTTGTTTTTTCTCTAGGTATCAATTCCCCTTTCGTTCCGGGCTTCCCAACAGAAGAAGATCCACCACCTGAACAAGATACCGATGCTACCGACGCAGACAATAATAAAAGAAATATCCTTTTCATGTTAATTTTTATAATTAAGCCGTAAATATATAATTTTTTTAAGAAACTTTTAAGATTTTTTTTAGAATAACGAAAAAAATCTAAATTTATTTTATTTGCAAGTATTTTTACTCTACAGTTACAGATTTTGCAAGGTTTCTCGGCTGGTCAACGTTTGCACCTCGGTAAACCGCTATGTAATATGCCAGTAACTGTAGAGGAACAGAAGCTACGATTGGTGAGAAGCACTCTGAAGTTTCAGGAATTTCTATAACGTAGTCTGCCATGGCACTTACCTGAGTATCTCCTTTATTAACGACAGCAACTACTTTCCCTTTTCTTGCTTTTATTTCCTGTACATTGCTTACAATCTTATCATAATGCCCTTTCTTAGGAGCAATGATAACAATTGGCATATTTTCATCAATCAAAGCAATAGGACCATGCTTCATTTCTGCAGCAGGATATCCTTCTGCATGGATGTAAGAAATCTCTTTTAATTTTAAAGCACCTTCCAAAGCGGCAGGATAGTTATACCCCCTTCCTAAATAAAGGAAATTGGTTGCGTTGATGAAATCTTTAGCGATACTCTGTGTTAATTCATGAGTAGCTTCTAAAACTTCTTCAATCTTTTTAGGAATAGCGTTCAATTCAGCGATTAAACTCATGAATTCTGCGTTTCCTAAGTTTCCGTTATGTTTTCCTAATTTCAGTGCAATCAGTGAAAGTATGGTAAGCTGTGCAGTAAATGCTTTGGTAGAAGCAACTCCGATTTCCGGACCTGCATGAGTATATGAACCTGCGTCAGTAATTCTTGCAATTGAAGAATCAACGACGTTACAGATCCCATAAATGAATGCACCTTTTTCTTTTGCCAATTTTAAAGCAGCCATTGTATCTGCGGTTTCTCCTGACTGAGAAATAGCAATAACCACATCTTTATCTGTAATGATAGGATTTCTGTATCTGAATTCCGAAGCATATTCAACTTCCACAGGAACTCTTGCAAACTCTTCAATCAGGTACTCACCGATAAGACCTGCATGCCATGAAGTACCACACGCAATAATGATAATTCTGTTAGCATTCTTGAATTTTTCAAGATGATCCCAGATCCCCGCCATTTTGATAATCCCTTCCTCCACGAGAAGTCTTCCTCTCATTGTATCCTGAATTGATTTAGGCTGTTCAAAGATTTCCTTAAGCATAAAATGCTCATAGCCACCTTTCTCGATCTGTTCAAGATTTAGTTTCAGTTCCTGAATCTCAGGAACAATTTTAGAATTATCCGTAATTGTTCTGATATCTACTCCATTCTCTAATGAAAGAATAGCCATATGACCCTCTTCCAGATAGATTGCTTCTTTAGTGAATTCTACAAAGGGAGAAGCATCTGATGCTATAAAGTATTCCTGATCCCCGATTCCGATTGCTAGAGGAGATCCTAATCTTCCTACAACCAAAACACCCGGATAGTCTTCGTGCATCACTGTTATAGCATAAGCACCATACACTTCATTCAATGCATATCTTACCGCAGTAGGAAAGTCTGTTTCTATATTTAATTCTGTAAAATACTGAATCAGATTTACCAAAACTTCGGTATCTGTTTCAGATTTAAAACTGAAACCTTTATCGGTAAGCATCGTTTTTATGGTATCATAATTTTCTATAATACCGTTGTGCACAATTGCTATTTTTCCATTATTAGAGATATGAGGATGTGAATTTCTATCACTGGGTACACCATGGGTAGCCCATCTCGTGTGTCCCATTCCTACTTTAGCAATTCCTTTTAACTGCCCGGAAATACTGACAAGATCATCAACTTTACCTTTTGTTTTTTCTACATTAAAACTATTGTTCTTACCTTCCAAAACAATTCCTGCACTATCATAACCTCTATATTCCAATCTTCTGAGACCATTAATAACAATATCATAGGCGTCTTGAAAACCTGTATAACCAACTATTCCACACATATTTACTTAAGTGTTTTTTTATTTTTATTTTGTACCGTAGGTAACTCTTAATTGAATTCTTTTGTCATTTGAAGGATCAGATCCCACAAATACGACTCTGTCTGTAGAGAATGCTCGAGAGGTAAGCTGTGCTCCTGCCAATGATGTTCCCGTAGAAGACTGCAGGAAATTACCCGCATCAATTTTGAAATATTTATCATCAAATTTTTCTCCTTTCTCAATAATTTCTTTCAGAGACTGAGTCACTGTAAACTCATAATATGAAGGATTTTTATCCAGATCATATGCTTTCATATAAGCAAAATTAGGAGTTGCTGAAAGCAACAAAAAATCTTTTGTAAAAGCTGTTGTTTCCTTTCCACCATCTTTATCTTTCTGAACGAAAGTCATCAAAGAAGGTTTATTCCGTTTATTATCCCACACAGGATCAGTATATACTCTGATTTTTGCGGAAATTATTCCTGCTTTATTTTTCTGATAATATTCATTTACTTTTTGAATCGTAGGACCTGAGAATTTTACACCTATAGAGTTACCACCCATTCCCTGGACAAAAAGTTTAGGATCACCTGAAGAAGCATTACTGGATGTATTTGCAGCCTTTACAACACTATCAACTCTGTCATAAGTGTAATTACCTACGTGTGCGTTTCCGTTTCCGATAGAAAAAGCATATTTTGTCTGAGGTCTTGTCGTGGTACCATTTTCAACTTTATCAGACTTATAGTACATGATCAATTCAACCGATGAAGGAGCGAACTGCACCAGGTATCCATCATTTTGCTCAACAGATATTTTCAGACCTCTGAAGTACCTGATAAAACTGGAAACATCTTTTAATTCAGCCTGCCCCTTCTTTGCAATAATTTTCGTTTGGAAGAAGTTGGTTTTCAATGGTATTCTGAAGCCTGCCTCAGAAGTAAAAATCGAAGAACCGTCGGAATCTTTTGTTATAGCAATGGCATTTACAAAACCATTAAATTCTTTTAATCCAAGAACATCATCAGTACTCTCATTAACCGTATATGCTTTATTGGAATAGGCTATATCACTGTAGCCATTTAAAAATTCTGTCACTTCCTGCACTTTTACAGTCAGTTTTCCTTCATTAAATTTAGCTTTACCATATTTTACAGCCGGATATCTGTTGATCACTTTTTTCGCAGGTACTGACCCGTCAGGATATACATAATTTTCGTCAGTAGTTGTTGTCAGAGTATCTGAAGCATAAGTCGGCTTAATGACAAGAACTGCAGAATCTACAACAGCATTGGTTCCGAAGTCCGGATCATAGGCAGCCAGTCTCACCTGTGTATAGTACGCTGCTTTCTGCATTCCAAACTGGCTTTCTTTAAATGCTCCTAAGGTTGCCAACCCCAATTTAGTAGCATCACTTCTTATACTGTCATTATTATCAATGTTGTATGCGACAACATCATAAGGAACTTCATTACCGTTTGCTGCACCGTCTAAAAATAATTGTTCACCTAGAGAATCAGGATCCGGTTCACAATTGTAAACCAACATACCTCCTAAAATCATCATAGCAAGTATAGTGAAGGCTTTTTTCATATTATAAATCATCAATATTTTTCTTTTAATATAGTTTGTTGATAGAATCAATATCCAGATACTCTGATTTTGAAGTAGAAGTTTCATTAAAAGCTTTATCCAGTTCACCTTCTAAAAATTCATCACCTTTCACAACCTCATCTACATACTTCATGCTCTCAATAACAAAACTTTGAAAACTAGGAGTATTTAACGCTTCTAATCCTGAAATATTATCAAACTGTAATTTTTCTGCAATGCCTTTATCCAGAGGAGCATCCTTTTCATTATATAGTGAAAGGACAATTTTCGCATCTTTGAAATAAGTATCTGATTGATAGAATGTTTTCAAATAAACAGGTATAAACGAAGCCATCCAGCCATTCAGGTGAATAACATCCGGCACCCAATTGAGTTTTTTAATGGTTTCTATAACTCCTCTCGCAAAGAAAATGGCACGCTCATCATTATCCGGGAAAGCAACGCCCTCATCATCAAAATAATATTGTTTTCTTTTGAAATATTCTTCATTATCAATAAAATAAACCTGAAGTCTTTCTCCCGGAAGAGAAGCCACTTTTATGATAAGAGGCTGATCTAAATCGTTGATGATAATATTCATTCCCGAAAGGCGGATAACTTCATGAAGTTGAAATTTCCTTTCACTTATCTGTCCAAATCTTGGCATAAAAACTCTTACATCATTGCCTTCTTGGTGCATTTTAAGTGCCATTTTGTTTACCACGCTTCCTAAATTTGTATCTTCCTGATAAGGGTACATCTCTGTGGTAATGTACAGTATTTTCTGATTGGGCATATAATTTTTATATAATTTTAAATAATGCTATAAGTTGCAAAATTACAAAAAAACATCCAACATTAAGGTAATTAACATTTTTTTACGATAGCGACCACCCTCCAACTGTCAATTCCTAAAAATTAATAAAAGATATTTTACTATTTTTGAATTTCTATTAAAATAAACTATGGAAGTTTTAAAAAACAAAAAAACACTTGAGGATTTTATTGAAAGACAGAAAGAGATGGGTAAAAAAATAGGTTTTGCGCCGACAATGGGAGCATTACATGACGGGCATCTTTCTTTGTATAAAGCCGCAAGAGCAGATAATGATCTTGTAATTTCTTCAATATTTGTAAATCCTACACAGTTTAATAATGCTGAAGACTTAAAAAAATATCCCCGTGACATTAACAGAGATATCAAGATTCTTGAAAGATCCGGGTTAGTAGATGCAGTTTATATTCCCGAAGTACAGGATATATATCCTGACAAAACAGAAAGCAAGCATTATGACTTTGACGGCCTCGAAAACGAGATGGAAGGAAAATCAAGACCCGGTCATTTTGACGGAGTGGGAACGGTTGTAGAGGAACTTTTCAGACAGGTAAAACCTGACAATGCTTATTTTGGTGAAAAAGACTTTCAACAATTGGCGATCATCAGGAAAATGACCGAAAAAAAACGCCTGCATATCAACATTATCGGAGTGGATATTTACAGGGCAGAAAACGGATTAGCACTCAGTTCCAGAAACCAGAGACTGACAGCGAACCGGAGATCTGAATCAAAAGTAATTTATGAAACCCTTGTTAAAGTAAATGATTGGTTCAGAACAGTCTCAGTACCCGAAATAAAAGAAAGGGTGAAAGATATATTTGACGACCAGACGGGTATGCAGATGGAATATTTTATGATTGCTGAAGAAAAAACTTTAAAAGAAACAGACTTTTTTTACAATAACAGATCATATCGTGCATTTATTGTGGTAATGGTAGACGGCATAAGGCTGATTGACAACATGCATCTGGAATAAGGCCAGAAATAAAAAATCAAAGGCTTCCTGAAGGAAGCCTTTGAACACCAAATCACAAAATATTAATATGAAAAAAATTTACTTTTCAGTAAACTTGTGACCCGGCTGGGATTCGAACCCAGGACCCATACATTAAAAGTGTATTGCTCTACCAGCTGAGCTACCGAGTCGGTCTTATATTACATCTGATAAATTTAAAATAAATTTTAGAACTACCAAACTTTTTTTTGCAGTGCCTGCGACTGGACTCGAACCAGCACATCCTTAGGAAACCACCCCCTCAAGATGGCGTGTCTACCAATTTCACCACGCAGGCAAAAAATTATAAAAATATATAATACTTTTGCTAGTGACCCGGCTGGGATTCGAACCCAGGACCCATACATTAAAAGTGTATTGCTCTACCAGCTGAGCTACCGAGTCGGTCACTTTATTATCAAGTTTTCATTTAAGTAATGTCCCTTGTTTTTAGTGGTGCAAAGATAGGACTTTTTTCATTATCTCAAAACTTTTTCGCAAATTTGTTTAAAATAAATTCATGATAATTTCACTAGTCGGATACATGGGTAGCGGCAAATCCCACATTTCCAAAATTTTAAGCGACAAATTAGATTTTAAATTAATTGACCTTGATAAAGAAATTTCCAGAAGGAATAAATTGACGATCCCGGAAATCTTCGAAAAAAAGGGAGAAATTCACTTCAGAAAGCTGGAAAGAGAAATTTTAGAGGAAATTTTAGCTGCAGAAGAAAACATTGTCCTGAGCCTTGGGGGAGGCACACCCGTTTATTATAATAATATGGAAATCATCAATCTTAATTCTAAAAGTGTTTTTTTGAGAACATCCATCAATACTCTGATAGAAAGAATTTCAAAACAAAAAGAAAAAAGGCCTTTAATTGCCAATATATCGGATGAAAACCTCCCAGAGTTCATTGCCAAGCATTTATTCGAAAGAAATCAATATTACAGCAAAGCCCAGTTCAATATCAGTACAGATTCTAAAGAACCTGAACAGATCATGAAAGAAATCATTGAAAGTTTATATTTATGAATCTTTTTCATCTTCTATCTTCGAATCGCTTTCTCCAAAAAAATCATCCCAATCTGTAAAGTCTGAATCAACATCATTTTCTACATATCCGTCAATCTCTCTCCTGTCTTTTTTGGTAGGCCTCCCCTCTCCTTTGTCACGGTAATAGCTCTGAGACATTTTTCTCTGTTTAAGCAATTCATACTGTTCTTTATCGGTGACATCTTTGATATGTAGAGATACTAATTTAGCACCTATCCTGCTTTTCGGGATCTGAATGACTTTAATTTTGTAGTCAATCTGATTTTTACGGATTTTGATGACATCTCCCTCTTTCACTTCTTTCGATGATTTTACAACCGATGCCCCTATTGCCACTCTGTTCTTTTTTATTTCATCAGCAGCAATACTTCTGGTCTTGTAAAAACGAATACTCCATAAAAATTTATCTATTCTCATATTTTTTTATACTTTTGCCGTTATATTATTTGTAAAGTAATTAAAGTTTTTGAAATGAAAAAAATATTTTTGTATATCCTTGCTGGATCTTTGTGTTTTTCAGCCTGTAAGAAAGATGATGAAGTAGAAACATTCGTAGAGCCGGAAAACATCGATGTAAGAAATTCATATGATGAGCAGGCTATCCAGAAATTTATGGATAATAACTATTTGGACACGCAGGGAAACATCAAAGCCTTCAGCAGCTCAGATGCCACTGATGATAATTATAAAAAATTATCAGAGCTTAATCCTGTCAAACTTCCGTCAGGGGTTATTTATATTAAGCGGGAAGGAGCGCAGCCTAATCCGGGAGCGGCTATTAACACCGATTCAAAATCTGATAATGCAAGCCTAATCAGAACAATGATGAGAGCAACCTATTATCGCGCTACAGACACAGACGGAAACGTTGCTCTAACTTCCGGAGGGGCTCTTATTAATACGATTGACCTGGAAGCTTCTCCCACAACTGACCCAAGATTCTACTATGTGAAAAAAGCAGTTTTAACGGCAGCAACCACTGATGCAGCAAAACAGAGAAGTTATTACGAGATAGAAGGACTTCAGGAAGGTCTAAAATATTTCAACGGTTTTGTAAATCTCCCAAACAGTACAACTCCTAATCTGCAGGGTGTGATTATCGTTCCTTCCAAGGCTGCATTTGCACGAGATGCTAACTTTTATGGTTTGCAGAATGCATGTTTTGTATTTAACTTTCAGATCTATCATACAGAAGTAAGGCCCGAAAGTCAGCAATAAAAAATAAAAAATCCGCTTCATCAAATGATGAAGCGGATTTTTTTTACTCCTTATTCAGGATAAATCACCTTACATTTCCCAGGATATCCGGGAAATATTTATCAGAAAGATGTTCAAATTCATCACCACGCATAAACATTGAAGCATCTACTTCTTCATAAGAACTTCTTCCTGCTGCTGCAATCAACTCATTACAGGTATGTAAAGTATTTTTATGAAAATGGTAAACCCGCTCTGCCTTATCAGTAACATCAAGACCTTTGATCAACATCTTATCCTGTGTTGCAACTCCCGTAGGACAATTATTATTATTACATCTTAATGCCTGTATACATCCCAATGAGAACATAAACCCTCTGGCATTGTTACACATATCAGCTCCCATCGCCACGGCTCTGAGAATATCAAGACTCGTAAGCACTTTTCCGCTTGCAATAACTCTCAGTTTACTTCTGACATTATAATTTTTAAGTGTTTTATTCACGAAAATCAAAGCTGGCTCCAAAGGCATTCCTACTCCGTCAGAAAACTCCGGTGGTGCAGCTCCGGTTCCCCCTTCCGCACCGTCGACTGTTATAAAATCAGGATATATTTTCATAACATTCATCTGAACACAGATGTCTTCAAATTCTTTAGTATCTCCTATACATAGTTTAAAACCTACGGGCTTACCTCCTGAAAGTTCACGTAACTGCTGCACAAACCTCAACAAACCTGCAGCGTCTGAAAAAGAGGAATGAGAAGGTGGGGAAAGAATTGTCACACCGGGCTGTACATGTCGGATCTTAGCAATTTCAGGCGTATTTTTCACTCCGGGCAATACTCCTCCATGACCGGGTTTTGCACCCTGAGATAATTTAATCTCAATCATTTTCACATTAGGAAGTGTTGCATATTTAATGAATAGTTCAGGATTAAATTTTCCTTCTTGATCTCTGCAGCCAAAATAACCGGTTCCGATCTGCCAACATAAATCGCCGCCCTCCATGTGATGGGGAGAAATACCTCCTTCACCTGTATTATGATAAAAGCTTCCCTTTTTCGCACCTCTGTTCAATGAGATCTGAGCTCTGTCGCTTAATGCTCCAAAACTCATTGCTGAAATATTGAACAAAGAGGCATGATAAGGCTGTGTACACTGTTCGCCACCTACCCAGACCCTGGGCATTTCTTCTTTTGGGGATTTAGCATAAATAGAATGCTTAATCCCCTCGTATTTTCTGTGGTTCACTTCTAACTGGGTTCCGAACGGAACGGTATCACTTACATTTTTTGAACGTCTGTATACTGCCGAACGCTGATTTCTTGGAAAGGGCTTCCCATCAGTTTCTCTTTCAATAAAATACTGCTGCATTTCGGGAGAAATATCCTCAAAAAAATATCTGAAATATCCTAAAACAGGAAAGTTACGTAAAATTGCATGTTTTGTCTGGTAAGTATTATATACTCCCAATACATAGATTGCTGTTAAAAGTATCGGAATCCAGTAATGCGCTTTGATGAGTAATGCAACTATCCATGTTACAGCCACCAACACCAATCCCCAAGATAAAAACTTATCTCTCATAAAAATGTAGATTTTAAAATCGTTAAAAAATAAATTTAGTTGAAATAAAGCAAACAGACTATGCTTTTGCTAAAAAACTTTCATAAGAAGACTGCACAGAAACCGTGCCATCTGACAGGATTTTTTCTAAACTCAGGAATTCTATCTTATTAACGGACGCCGAATCGAAATCTTTTTGTACTCTTACATAGTTTTCTGTAAAGCCGTACATTTTTCCGTCTTTATTTTCATGCTCCCAAAGAACAGGAAGCGTTTGTCCCAGCTGAGTTTGATAGAATGACATTTTCTTTTTTTCGGAAAGAATTCTCAGCATTTTGTTGCGTCTCTTTCTTTCAGGAACCGGAACTATCCCATCCATCTCTGCAGCTTCGGTATTTTCTCTTTCAGAGTAAGTGAAAACGTGCAGATAACTGATTGGAAGTTCATTCAGAAAGTTATAGGTTTCCATGAACAATTCTTCAGTCTCTCCCGGAAAACCGACAATAACATCCACACCAATCGCTGCATGAGGCATTACCTCTCGGATTTTATGAACTCTGTTGTTATACAGTTTAGTCAGGTAACGGCGTTTCATTTTTCTTAACAGATCATCGCTTCCCGATTGCAAAGGAATATGAAAATGCGGAACAAAACTTTTGCTTTTAGAAACCAGCTCGATACTTTCATCTTTCAAAAGATTAGGTTCAATAGATGAAATACGGATTCTTTCGATGCCTTCCACCTGATCCAGTTCTGAAATCAATTCCAGGAAAGTATGTTCATGTCTTTTATTTCCAAATTCACCTTTTCCGTAATCCCCGATATTAACCCCTGTCAGGACAATTTCTTTGATATCTCTTGCTGCAATTTCCTTGGCATTTTTCAGAACATTCTCAATAGTGTCTGAACGCGAGATCCCTCTGGCTAAAGGTATTGTACAATATGTGCATTTATAGTCACAGCCGTCCTGAACCTTAAGAAATGCACGGGTACGGTCACCGATTGAATAACTTCCGATGAAAAAATCAGTCTCTTCGATTTCGCAGGAGTGCACAATTCCCTCGCTTTCAGATTTTTCCAGATCATCAAGGTAACTGAGGATATTAAATTTTTCTTTCGCGCCCAAAACCAAATCTACACCGGTAATCTGTGAAATCTCTTCCGGTTTCAACTGTGCATAGCAACCAACGATAACCACCAAACCTTCAGGATTAGCCTTCATTGCTCTTTTTACGTGCAGTTTACACTCACGGTCTGCATTTTCGGTTACCGAACAGGTATTGATCACATATACATCCGCCTTGTCATCGAAACTTACTTTATCATACCCTGCATCTGTCAATTGGCGTGCAATGGTAGATGTTTCTGCAAAATTTAATTTACAGCCAAGAGTATGAAATGCGGCAGTTCTGTGAATATAAGACATTATTGATTTCTGAATTTGTGGGTGCAAAGATAATAATTAAAATATGAAAGCTAAATTGATTCGGTCTATAGCCAGTCATTGGAACTGTAATTCTGAAGTTTATCCTGTTATGAAGGAAAGACTGATTGAAAGATCTATGAAATTCAACATATAAACAAAAATCAGAAATACAAACCTCAATGCAAAATGACAGAACGAATACCATATATTTTTACTGAAAAATATTTAACAAACCATTCAAATGATCATTATAACCTTGAATTTTTATTTTTCTGACTAAAATTCTATTAAATAAATCAATTGTCTTTTCTGATAGTAATTGTTAAATAAAAACCAATTTATTGTTTTTTGCGTATATAAATGTAAATTGCAGCCTATGAATTGTAAGATCAGCCATTTTATGCAGGATTTAAATTCCCTGAATATTGAAAAGCTTGAAAAATGGTTTACTGATGAAACTGTAATCTGGATTCCCCCTGCCAAAGAAATATCTGGCAAAAACAGAATTTTAGCATTATTCAGAGCTATTTTCAGAAGATATGAAAAGATTGAATGGAGTGTTTCTGAAATTTTTAATTTGGGAAACAACAAATATTTTTATCAGACCAATTCTTTAAGCAATATGTTTGGAAAAGATATTTATGAAAATGAAATATGTACAATTATTCAATTTTCAGAATGTGGAAAAATACTTTATCTGTCTGATTATTTTAAAGATACTAATAGTTTCAGTTAAAAAGCCATCTTTTATCAAGATGGCTTTTTTATTATTTTTACATTATTCTATTCTTAACTAATACCCAGCCTGTATATTTAAATAAGGTTTTATTTTTATCATTCTCAGACCATGTAATAGAATACCAATAATTTCCGGTAGGAACTTTCTTATTCGATGTGGTCCCATCCCATTTATAACTGTTCATTTTATCTGCCTGAAAGATTTTATTTCCGTATCGGTCAAAAATAGTAAATGCCAAATTCTGTTTATGACCTAATGCCGAATAATCAATGATGTCATTGATACCATCGCCATTCGGCGTAATCACATTCACCAGATTAGGAACAACGATAGACACGCTTACCGGCTCACAATTAAAAGAATCTTTAATATAGATTATATGATCGCCTCTTTTAATATTTGTAAAGACATTAGAATCCTGCCAATTCACATTATCGACAGAGTATCTGTAAGGAGCTTTACCGCCATTTGCATTTACCGTAACAGTCGTATTAGAAATTTCTACACTCGAAATAACCGGCTGCTCAGAAGAATAAACTTTCACTGCCTGGTAAGCAATACAGAATCCTGTCTTTAATTTCACCCAGTAAGTTCCAACCCCAACATCCGTAATCGCCTGCGTGGTTGCTCCAGTACTCCATTCATACCCATCAAACCCTGCACCTGCATCTAATGTCGTTCTATCCTCTATACAGATCGTCTTATCTTTTAAAACAGCAGAATAAACCGGTGGAATAACCTCTAAAGTGATTTTAGAGATACTGTAACATGAATTCCCGTCTGTTACTTTCACATAGACCACTCCCTCTGAAGCAATATAGGCCGTGGGTGTTGGTATTTCGTTGGATCCACTGACTGCATCCTGCAATGATTTGTA
Organism: Chryseobacterium sp. HNCC26DJ238; assembly: GCF_057180465.1. Taxonomy (NCBI): domain Bacteria; kingdom Pseudomonadati; phylum Bacteroidota; class Flavobacteriia; order Flavobacteriales; family Weeksellaceae; genus Chryseobacterium; species Chryseobacterium sp. HNCC26DJ238. The sequence goes on along the minus strand of NZ_JBXUGI010000016.1, from coordinate 15,593 downwards.
ATATTTCTTTGTTAAGCCACTCAGTGAGGTAACATTCGCTGTAGTAAGATCGAATGATGCAGTCATTAGATTTTCCTGTAATGCACAAAAGCGTAAAACTGCGTCATTAACAATCACTTCAGGATAGAAGCTTAATGTAATTGCTGCCGTATCTGAGCAGCCTTCGTCTGTTTTTACCAGAGCATAGACAATTCCGCCGCCTGATACATATTGTGCGGGATTGGTTATTTCAGCAGTTCCGGCATTCAGATTTGCCATTGTAGGAAAGTATTTTATCGTCACATTCGAACCTGTAAAAACGCCTGCCGTCGTCAGATTGAAAGTTGCTGTCCCAGTTTTATTGTTATTGCAGGCAAAGATTGTTTTGTCATCCGCCGTAATATTTCCCTGTTTAAATTTAAAAGGGCTGATTTGCCTGCAGAAATTAAGAGGATTGTTAGGATTAGCTGAATCTGCATAATGAATACTGTAATAATATATATTTGTAGTATTAACAGTAATCGGAGCCGTAATCGGACTTGTTCCTGCCAACGCATCGTTCTGGGTCATATGATATGAGATAACGAAATTGGGATTGCCATTCAGAATTGCTGAAGACAACGTTGAAAAATCAAATACAGCAGGACTTACGCAGATAATAATCTCCCTTGGGTCTGACGGATTTGCAGCTGGCATACCGGGAGGAACAAATGGATTGGGCTGCAGTGCCGGATCTGTAAAAGGAGAAGCTAATGTAGCAGTTCCTCCCCATGTTAAAGAAAACGGTGATGTTACACTGGTTCCCGAATCTACCCAGTTATCAATATATAAATAGTAGGTCTGACCTGCCACAACATCAAGATATTGGCAATAAGGAGTCAATGAACCTCCGGCAGCGCTGGTAATCGTACTGGTCATATTTAAACCTGTTGAAGCACCTACTCCGATAACTGTTGCTGCGTTACAGCGAATCGGTGCTCCTAAATTTCCGCAGGTCACGTTAGGACCATATACTGCCCAATCATAATCTGCGTCAGGATCATTTGGAACCAGATTGAAAGTCAGCGTTCCTCCGGTTGCAATTGTGAGTTTATACCAGATAGAGTTGTGCTCACCGGAAACCATACAACCTCCCAGCGACTCATTCACTGCACCTATCCCGGTAGGACTATACGTAATATTTGAATTGCCACAGACAGACAGTGCCGTTGTACAGTCTGCCTGGGAATACAATATTTGCGAAATGCAGAAAAAAATAAAAAGTATAGTTTTTCTCATATTAACTTGGTTATTAATGTTAAACTTTACCAAATATAGTTAAATTAAATTATAACCACTAAATAACGATAATATAAAATTATTTAATAAAAAAAATATTAATTTATTAAATTTCATACATCCAAATCGCCAAACTATTTAATACTCGTCATATTTCCACATAAATTTTCGAGATGAAAAATTTTATGAAATGGACTTTTCACCTCTTTCAAATGTTCTTTATCCTGAATGAATGTATACCTGGAAGCAAGAGAGTTCATATCCGAAACAATAACTAACCAACATTCGTCTACAGTTCTGTCGTAATAAGGAAATTTTTCATTTTTCTTCTCTATTAATTCTAAAATTTTCTCCGAACAGAGTTCGTCAAAAAGATTCATATTGTATTCGTGAGTAATAAAAACATTTCTCCGATGAGAAGATTTCCTGATTCCCCTGACACAGCCAACTGCTTTGTTCTTTTTAATACTGCTGTAAATATTCAGGATGATTTCCTTTTGCAGTTCGGGATGCTCAAATTTTAAATTCGTCTGAAATGATAAAAAATAAACACCACGATATTTCGTAGTGTCTTCCTCTTCCAACAGTATCTCTGCCTGACGGAATATTTTGTTAAGATTACTCTCAACTTTCTTCATTTCCAGATGATTGATCACTTCGGTCAGTTCTATTCCTATTTTCTTATTATTGAATTTTGCAATGAAATCCGGACTTTCACAGGTGAGGTTCTCAAAAGTAATATCAGGAAAATGATGCATAAAAGAATTCAGCAATAAGATTTCGGCTTTCTTTTTGTATTTCTCCCGTTCATGAAGAGGAGATTCATCTATAGTACGGTGATATTGTGCCATCGGCTTTTTTTTCAGATGACGATTAAGATAATACAAACTAAGATTCTTTATTAAATCTTCATCAGAAAAAACCTTTTTCATATTTGGAAGTTTTTGATTATCAAAAATTTATACTTAAAGGTAGCTAAAAAAAAGAATCAACCGATTCATTTAAAAATATTTATCATATAATTAATGTAAAGTTTATTTTGTTAATCAATACCTTTAAACCTTTAAACACAAAAATTGATTTTTTTATGGATTTTAAAAATTTTAAAATACCTTACAGCATCAACGAAAAATACTCTAAGAAAGTTGCTTATTTTTCTATGGAATTTGCTATTGAGCAGGTCTTAAAAATATATTCGGGTGGGTTGGGGTTTCTCGCAGGTTCGCACATGCGAAGTGCCTACAACCTTAAGCAGGATGTCATAGGGATTGGAATTCTATGGAAATTCGGATATTATGATCAGGCAAGAAATCATGATCAGACTTTACAGCCAACATGGACAAAGAAAATGTACAGTTTTCTTGAAGACACAGGAATAAAATTTCAAATTGAGATTCACAGCGCACCGGTCTGGGTAAAAGTGTGGTATCTGGATCCTGAAATTTTTCATACTGCACCCATGTTCTTTCTTTCCACTGACATCGCTGAAAATGATCATATTTCAAAAACAATCTGTCATAAACTTTATGACGCCAACGAATCAACAAAATTGGCACAATATATCCTCTTGGGTAAAGGCGGTGCAAAATTGCTGGATGAGTTCAATATTGAAAGAGAAGTATATCATCTGAATGAAGCCCATGGGCTGCCAGCAGCATTTCATCTACTGAAAAAATACAATGGAAACATTCAGAAAGTAAAAGAAAAATTAGTTTTTACTACCCATACTCCGGAAGAAGCAGGAAATGAAAAGCATAATCTGAAATTATGCTATGATATGTCTTATTTTTCAGGATTGAGCATGGAAGAAGCAAAAAAGATTGAAGGATCTGACGGTGAGCTTTTCAATCATTCCCTCTGTGCGTTGAAGATGTCAAGAATTGCGAACGGAGTTTCCCAGCTTCACGGCGTAGTTTCAAGAGCTATGTGGAGTAAATATCCGGGAATATGTGAAATTAAATCGATTACGAATGCGCAGGACTTCAAATATTGGGGAGACAAAGATCTTTATAATGCCAAAGATGAAAATAATGACACTATTTTTGATTACCGCAAAAAACTTTTAAAGAAGAGACTGTTTAAAATCGTTGCTGATCAAACCGGGAATTTATTTGATCCAAATATTTTCACAATCGTCTGGGCAAGAAGATTTGCTGGATACAAGCGTGCAGACTTGCTACTCCATGATAAAAACGGATTTTTTAAATTATTGAATAATCCTGAATACCCTGTGCAGATAATCTGGGCTGGAAAACCATATCCAATGGATTATTCTTCTATCTCTACTTTTAATACATTGGTTGAGGAAAGTAAAAATTATAAAACCATGGCTGTTCTTACAGGATATGAACTTTCACTCAGCAAATCCTTAAAACAGGGCTCAGATTTGTGGTTAAATAATCCAAGGGTTCCAAGGGAAGCGTCCGGAACATCAGGAATGGCTGCGGCCATGAATGGATCAGTCAATCTTTCTACGGATGACGGCTGGATTCCTGAATTTGCCAGACATGGTGAAAATTCTTTTGTTGTACCAAAATGTGATTACGAAAATATGAGTATTTACGAACAGGACAACTATGACCTGAACAAATTATACGAAATCCTTGAGAATGAAATCATACCGACTTATTATAATGATCAGAAAAAATGGCGAGTGATCCAGCAGAATGCCATGAATGATGTAAAGGATCAATTTGACAGTGATCGAATGGCTGATGAATACTATCAGATCATGTACAATCAAAACAAATAAAAAAATCGTCTGTGAAACATTTCACAGACGATTTTTTTTGAAAGTATACTTATATTCTAATCTGAAATTTAAGATTTCGCTGTAGAAACTCCAATTTCAAAAACGTGAGCGTTTTTAAGATATTTTGATCGTTCTCTTGAAGTAACTGATTCCAGCTGATCATTTTTAATAACGATGATTGGATCTTCTGTATTTTCGATTTCGAAACTGGCCAGATATCTTTCCTCCGGACCAGTTTTATCCTGATTAGCCTTGATCTTCTGCAATTCATCAGCATAATCTTTAAAACCAGGATCAGAAGAATGAATGAATTTATATTCTGCACCGGCATCAACATAGTAATGCGATTTTTTCTCAATCAAGCCAGCCTCTGAAGTTATTTGCGGGTTATCGTTTCCATCTTTAAAACCTACTTCCACTAAAGATCCGTTATGCTCCCGGGCATGTCTTTCAGCATCTTCAAAACTTGAAAAACCTGTATAAACAATTTGATCTTCCAGTTCATATTTATTCAGTTTCTGATCATGTGCATTTGTTTCCATAATTCTATTAATTTAATGTAACATGATACATTCAATTTTTCTGCCAAATTAACTTATGTAAAAGCTTTTTAAATGAATTTGATAAAATTGTTATCTTTGGATTCCTTTATTTTTAAAAATGAAAAAACTCTTACTTACACTTAGTCTAGTTGCGATACTGCAAAATATATCCGCACAGGAAATTACATTAGATAAAATATATTCAGGATATTACCGTGGAAAGGGAATCGCAGGAATAACATCCATGAAAAACGGTGAAACTTATCTGGTGATCGAACAGGGCGGAATTGCAAAATATTCTTACAAAACATCTCAGAAGGAAGGAAATTTAGTTGAAGGAAATTTCCAGAGCTATGAATTTTCCTCTGATGAATCCAAAATCCTTCTACTGAAAGACAGCCAACCGATCTACAGACATTCTTTTCTGGGAAAATTTGACATAAAAGATTTAAAAACAGGAAAAACGATAAACCTTAATGAAGGTAAATTTGTTCAGGAACCGAGATTCTCTCCTGATGCAACAAAAGTTTCTTTCATCGTTGATAACAATTTATTCTATCAGGATTTAAATTCCGGCAAAATCACGCAGATTACTCAGCACGGAGTAAAAAACAAAGTTTTAAATGGTTTGGCTGATTGGGTTTATGAAGAAGAATTCGGGCATGCAAGACTGTATGAATGGACGAAAAATTCCGCTGATATCTTATTTGTAAAACTGGTGGAAACTGATGTTCCTGAAATATACATTCCTATTTACGGCAAATCACTTTACCCTGGCGAAATGCGGTACAAGTATCCGAAAGCCGGAGAAAAGAACTCCGTTGCATCCGCACATATCTATCATTTGGCTGACGGTAAAAAAACAAAAGTCAATTTAGAGAACTTTAAAAATTACTATATTCCTAATGTTATTCAGACCAATGATGCAGATGAAATTGTTCTGATTACGTCACAAAGAACACAAAATGCATCAGATGTATTAAAAATCAATACAAAAACCGGAGAAGCAAAAAAACTGTTCACGGAAACTGATGATAAATGGATTGATACTGATAATGTAACGTTGGAATTCCTTGAAGACAATTCTTTTCTCTGGGCTTCAGAAAGAGACGGTTTCAGACATCTGTACTGGTTTGACAAAGACGGTAAATTAAAAAAACAGGTTACTAAAGGAAATTGGGAAGTAACTGACTATTACGGATACAATCCAAAATCAAGAGAAATTTATATTCAGACTACTGAGAAGGGAAGCATCAACAAAGTTGTTTCCAAAATTAATATTGAAAACGGAAAGACGAAGCTGATTTCAAATGCGGAAGGAAATAATTCGGCGAATTTCAGTAAAAATTATAATTATTTTATTGAAACCTCATCTGCTGCTTCCAAACCTTATTCTTATACTTTAAAAGATGGCAACGGAAAACAGTTAAAGGAACTTCAGAACAATGATGAACAGCTTAAAAAATTACAGTCTGATAATTTTACCGTAAAAGAGTTTATCACGATTCCTAACGAAGCCGGGGATCAGATGAATGCCTGGATCATTAAACCTAAAAACTTTGATCCGAATAAAAAATACCCATTATTCATGTTCCAGTACTCAGGTCCGGGTTCTCAGCAGGTGGCTAATTCCTGGGATAACGGAAATGCGATCTGGTTTGAAATGTTAGCACAAAAAGGATATATCATCGCCTGTGTGGATGGACGCGGTACAGGTTTTAAAGGATCGAAATTTAAAAAAGTAACCTATAAAAATTTAGGTAAATACGAAATTGAAGATCAGATCACAGCAGCAAAATGGTTTGGAGCTCAGAAATACATCGACAAAACAAGAATCGGAATTTTCGGCTGGAGCTTCGGTGGATATATGGCAAGTTTAGCAATGACCAAAGGCGCTGATGTTTTTAAAACAGGAATTGCCGTTGCTCCGGTAACCAATTGGAGATATTATGATTCCGTTTATACGGAAAGATTTTTGTTGACACCACAGGAAAACCCTGCAGGGTACGATGAAAATTCACCTACGACGTATGCTGGTTTATTGAAAGGAAAATTTTTATTGATCCACGGAACGGCTGATGACAATGTACATTTCCAGAATTCAATGGAGTTTTCTGAAGCTTTAATTCAAAATAAAAAACAGTTTGAATTTATGGCGTATCCTGATAAAAACCACGGAATTTATGGTGGACAGACAAGACCACAACTGTATCAGAAAATGACAGATTTTATTTTGGAGAATCTTTAATTTTAAGATTAAATTTAAACTATAAAATCCGAATCTCTAATATGAGATTCGGATTTTCATTTCCTATCCTTCCAATTTTCCGGATTTCTCGATGTATGAAAAACCGCTAGTACTTTTATACTATTCTCAGTCTCATAAACTGATAGTGAATTGCGTAAGGAATCTCTTTAATATAGCGATTCTGCTATCATCATATTTTACTTCTAAAGCTAAAGGATTTTCTCAAATGTAATTGATCTCTAAACAAAATTCTTTGAGGAAAAAACTCCATAATGTTTTATCGATTTTATTGTACCATTGATTTATTTACTTTAAATCAATCTTTACAAAATGACTATACTTAATTTCAGCTTTCACGCTCAAGGTCATTTAAAAAATCGTTCATCTCAGATTCAGAGATAAACTTTCGGTATGCTCCTAAGAATATTGCACCCTTATTCTAACTTCCTTCTTTTGCCATTCAGGAACGTCATATTGTTTATTATATAAATGCTTATACTTCAAAAAATCAATAAAATCATTTACCTGATATAAAATTGTTCGGGCAATGATTCCAGATTACTCTCAATATCTTTTAATGTGATTTCCATTTTCAATGCTTTATTTTACTCAAAGCTAATAAAATTCAATTATTATTTTAAAAATTTTATATTTGTCAAAATTGTAAAATTAAATCAATGAAAACCAAACACCCAAAAGGCCTTCCCTATTTATTCTTCACAGAAATGTGGGAGCGTTTCGGCTATTATCTTATCCTGGGAATCTTCGTTCTTTACATGATCGACAGTGAGAAAGGAGGACTTTCTTTTGACGATAAAAGCGCGGATGATATTTTCGGAACCTTTATCGCACTAACTTATCTTACTCCTTTTTTAGGTGGTTTTTTAGCAGACCGGGTTTTAGGGTATATCAAAGCGATCTACATAGGAGGATTTTTAATGGGATTAGGTTATCTTGGTGTCGGTCTGTTTAAAGAACTTCCCCTTTTTTATGCCTCTTTAGCTTTAATCATCATAGGAAACGGTTTTTTTAAACCGAGTATTTCTACACTGTTAGGAAATCTTTACAACGAAGAGCCTTATAAAGCCAATAAAGATGCTGGTTACAACATCTTCTACATGGGAATCAACATCGGGGCTTTTGTCTGCAATATTATTGCGGCATTCATGCGTAACAAGTATGGTTGGGGGCCTGCTTTTATGACCGCCGGTGTCGGGATGTTTTTAGGACTCCTGATCTTTACAGTGGGAAGGCAGCATATTCTGAAAGCTAATATTCTAAAACCTGTACAGGAAGGAGACACTAAAATTTCTGATATTCTGGTAAAGGTTTTTTTACCGGCAATCATCTTCGGGCTTATCGGATGGTTTATTCCTGAAAACATATTCGGAAGCGACAGTACAGACGCATTTATCTTTGCATGTGTTCCGGTCATCTATTTCTATGTCATGCTGTATGTAAAAGCAAATGCTGAAGATAAAAAACCGATTGGTGCCCTGCTTGCTATTTTTGCAGTCAGTTTAATGTTCTGGGCTGTATTCAAGCAAAACGGTACGGCGCTGACGCGATGGGCAAAAAACTATACCGACCGTACGATCCCTGCTGTATTGGAAAAACCTTTGGAGTCCATCTATTTAGTTGACAAGAAAGACTATAAAGATCAGGAAGTTTCTGTTTATGATGATCAGTATCAGACCAAAAAAGATGCATCAGGAAACATTATAAAAGAACAGGGAAAAGATATTTACTTCAGAAATATCTCTCAGGCTGAACGGACAAAACTGGAAGCAAACCCTTCGCAACAGGTTAATTTATACAATACAGAATTATTCCAGTCAATAAATCCCGGCTGGGTCATTGTGTTAACCCCTGTTGTGGTAGCATTTTTTATGATGCTCAGGAGAAAAGGAAAAGAACCAAGCACACCTTCGAAAATTGTTCTTGGACTATTTATATCTGCATTATCATGTCTGGTCATGGTGGGAGCAGTCTATGCCGGGCAGAATGGATTGGTGAAAGTCTCCGCATTATGGCTCGTTGCAGCTTATGGTGTTATTACTGTGGGAGAACTGTGTTTGTCTCCGATGGGATTATCTTTAGTTTCAAAACTTTCCCCACCGAGACTGACCGCCTTAATGATGGGAGGTTTTTTCCTTTCAACTTCTATCGGCAACAAGCTTTCAGGCGTTTTAGCCAGTTTCTGGTACGATTACGACAATAAAGCCAATTTCTTTATTGTGAATTTCGGTCTTTTGCTTTTAGCCACTCTTTTAGGCTTATCCATTTTGAAAAGACTTAATAAAATAATGAAAGAAAAAGGAGTCAACTAATTTTTTTATACTTTCAAATTACAAAGCTGTAGATTGTTCTGCAGCTTTTTTGTTTAAAATAAAAATTAAAACCTTGTCAAAAACTCAAAAAAAACTATATTTGCTAGTCTTAACAAAAAATTAACAATCAGATATGGATACAGCGGTTCAGTCGAAGACTAAACACCCTAAAGGATTATGGGTTCTATTCGGAACAGAAATGTGGGAGCGTTTCAATTTTTATGGAATGAGAGCATTGCTTACTTTATTTATGGTAAACTCTCTTCTTATTAAAGAAGCTGATGCGGCAATCATTTACGGTGGTTTTCTGGCCTTATGCTATCTAACGCCTCTTTTGGGAGGATTTATTGCAGATAAATACATTGGAAACAGAAATGCAATTTTAGTAGGAGGAAGTTTGATGGCATTGGGACAGTTGCTTCTGTTCTTCAGTGCATCTACATTTTCTTCTGATCTCGTAAGTGCAAAAACCTTGATGTGGCTTGCTTTATTCATCATTATTTTTGGAAACGGTTTTTTTAAGCCAAACATTTCTTCAATGGTAGGTAGCCTTTATCCGAAGCAGGAAAAATCTAAATTAGATTCGGCTTTTACCATTTTTTACATGGGAATCAACATAGGTGCATTTTTAGGACAGTTTATCTGTCCCTATCTAGGTGATGTCAAAGATGCTGATGGTGTAAGAGATATCTTTGCTTTCAAATGGGGATTCTTAGCTGCTTCTATAGCAATGCTTGTAGGTACAGTTACATTCTTCATCCTTAAAAACAAATATGTAGTGACTCCTGAAGGAAGACCTATCGGCGGTCTGCCAAAGAATAATACGAGTGATGATTTTGAAGAAGGAGAAACTCAGACTGCTAAATTTTCAGGTCAGAATATGGGAATTGCAGCTCTTCTATTTGTAGCTCTTTTCTTCGTTTTCAGATATATTTTAGTAGGAGAATTCGGATTCAGTTCTGTAGGAATGGGACAACTGATTAAAGGTATTATCTATCCTTTCATCTATGCTGCGGGAATTTCGCTGGCATTCCTGATTATGAGTTCGGCAGAAAATAAAATAGAAAGACAGAGAATCTGGGTAATCTATATTGTATCATTCTTTATTATTTTCTTTTGGGCAGCTTTTGAACAGGCAGGTTCATCATTAACTTTTATCGCAGATAATCAGACAGACAGAAATATTTTAGGCTGGAATATGCCACCGTCAATGGTTCAGATCTTCAACGGTTTGTTCGTTGTAGCACTGGCCTTACCTTTCAGTTTACTTTGGGATAAATTAAGAGCAAAAGGAAAAGAACCGGTTTCTCCGATGAAACAGGCAATGGGACTTGCTTTAATTGCTTTAAGTTATTTTATAATTGCATACAATGTAAAGGATTTAGGGAATACCGGTTTATTGGCCATCAAATGGTTAATGCTTTTATATTTGATCCAGACCATGGGAGAATTGTGTTTATCACCAATCGGACTTTCTTTAGTCGGTAAATTGGCTCCGAAGAGATTTGCTTCTTTGTTATATGGAGTTTTCTTTATTTCCAATGCAGCGGGTTATGCTTTAGCCGGTTCATTAGGAGCAATCATCCCTGCGACAGGAGATAAATTTGTAAAAGCTGAAAAACTGGGCGTGAACCTTCAGGATGTATTAGACAAAAAAGTAACTCTTACTCCCGAACAGGTTGCATTATTCGAAAAAGAACAGTTGCCTATCGCTAATACAACATTTGCCGGAGTAGAAATTCATAACCTTTTTGAATTCTTTATGGTATTTGTAGTACTTTGTGGAATTGCAGCCGTAATCCTTGCTATTTTATCACCAAGATTAAAGAAAATGATGAATGGCGTAAGCTAATGATCATTGAAAAAAAATAATATCTAAACCTCTGATTTTTTCAGAGGTTTTTTTTCTACATTCGTATGTGGAAGTTTTCAAGATTTTAAAATCTCTTTACCCCTAAAAATTGTGCCCAACTGTGTCACAAAATGAAATAACAATTAAATTCATTTTCAAACCCATGAACCTAACTTTAGACGAAATACAGAATTTCAAAGGGAAATATCCAAAACAAATCTGGTCACTCTTTTTCTCAGAAATGTGGGAACGTTTTTGCTTTTACGGAATGCGCGGAATGTTGGTTTTCTTTATGATCTCACAATTGAACTTCCATGAAAAAGAGGCTAACCTTCAATATGGAGCGACCCAGGCTTTTGTGTATGCTTTTACATTCGTCGGCGGACTTTTCGCTGACAAAATATTAGGATTCAGAAAATCACTTTTCTGGGGCGGACTGTTAATGATCGTAGGAAGTTTAATCCTCGCCGCAGACCCCCATCAGTTTTTCTTTCTGGGAATTGCATTTACCGTTGTAGGCACAGGTTTTTTCAAACCCAATATTTCTTCAATGGTCGGTCAGCTCTACAAACCCAATGACTCCAGAGCCGATGCCGGTTTTTCACTTTTTTATGCGGGAATCAACCTCGGAGCATTGTTAGGTGGCTATTTATGTATTGCGATTGGAAAGGGTGAACTTTTCGGCAGTATTATTTCTGAAAGCGTGAGATGGAATGTTGCGTTCGGACTGGCCGCCATTGTCATGGTTATCAGTTTAATCAATTTTGTATTTACACAGAGAAGTTTAGGAACTATCGGACTTCAACCCGGGCATCCCGACAACGAAATAAAGTCGGCACCCATGCCGAAGTGGAAAGAATACGGAGTGTATATTTTATCGCTCATATTCATCCCGCTCATCATGACCATGGTTTCAGTTCCTGAATACACCGATTATTTTATGCTGACCGTAGGACCGCTAACACTGATTTACCTTTTTTACGAAATGTCTAAAGTAACGTCTGCGGAACGTAAAAAACTCTGGGCAGCACTGGTATTCATTTTATTTTCCATCCTGTTTTGGGGAATTTATGAACAGAGCGGTGGTTCTTTAAGTATTTTTGCAGCGAAAAATTTAAATAAAGATCTTTTAGGGTTGGATCCGAATGGCGTCAACAATTCAGGAGGAGCTTTTTTTATTATTTTCCTGGCACCTATTCTTGGATTATTATGGATATGGTTGAGTAAAAGAAAAATAGAGCCGAACACCATTATTAAGTTTGGATTAGGATTTATTTTCCTGGGACTTGGTTATTATGTACTGTTTGCCACCCGCTTTTTTGCTGATCTGCAGGGAATCACTTCGTTAAATTTCTTTACAATAGCATTGTTGGTTATTACTTTGGGAGAGCTTTGTCTTTCACCCATCGGATTATCTATCATGACCAAACTTTCTACAAAAAATCTTCAGGGGATGATGATGGGAATGTGGTTTCTGGCCTCAGCTTATGGACAGTATGTAGCAGGAATCATCGGTGCAGGTCTGGCTACAGCAAAAACAGGCTCTACGAATTACGATGCATTGATAACATATACAGAAGGTTATAAGCAACTGGCTCTGTATGCAATAATTGCCGGAGTGGTATTGATTTTGATATCTCCATTAGTCAGAAAACTGATGCAGGAAGTAAAATAAAATTCCAATTGTCTGTACAAATAGCAAATCATGAAAAAAATATTAATCACATTATTACTTTTCTTTATCAGTTTTAATTTTGCACAGGTAAAGTGGATGACGATCGAAGAGGCTTTGACTGCGCAAAAAACACAGCCAAAGAAAATCCTGATTGACTTTTATGCAGATTGGTGCGGGCCATGCAAGATCATGGATAAAAAAACCTATGGCCATGCGGTTATTGCAGATTTTCTGAACCAGAATTACTATCCTGTAAAATTTGATGCAGAAGATAAAAGAACCATAGAAATATTCGGAAGAAGCTTTTCAAATGATAATAAAACGCACAAGAAAGGAAAAAATTCACTTCATGAATTTACCCGGTTTATGAATGTAGGAGCAGTTCCGAGCACTGTTTTTTTAGATGAAAACGGAGCCCCGATTACCATTCTGCAGGGAGAGCTTTCGGCGAAGGAACTTGAACCTTATCTGTCATTGATATCAAATAATCTGTATAAGAAAATAAAGACCAGACAGGAATGGGAAGATTTTCAGAAAAAATTCAAATCAAATATAAAAGATTAGGAAGCTATAGAAAGTGGTCCTTGTTTTTTGTTAACTGAAGCCATCTGAATTTTGTATCATCGGAAAATTAAAATAAATCATATCTAAGGCTTTCAGCAATGAAAGCTTTTTTTATTTGTAAATTTTCACGAAATTCGTGACTTTCGTACATCATTGACTTTAGAAACTCCCATAGAATATGTCAAAGGAATCGGTCCTGAACGAGCCAAACTTATTAAAAATGTGTTAGGGATATCCACTGTGGAAGATCTTTTACAATTTTATCCTGTCCGGTATATTGATAAAAATAAAGTTTATAAAATAGGAAGCCTTCAGGAAAACAATCTTGAAATTCAGCTGAAAGGAAAAATAAGTAACGTACAGGAAATCCACAATGGGAAAGTAAAGCGTCTGACTGCTAAATTCAATGATGATACCGGCAGTATGGACCTTGTGTGGTTTCAATATTCGAAATGGCTGAAAGAACAGCTCCCTTTAAACCGTGAAGTCTTTATTTTCGGAAAAATCAATGCGTTCAACAATCAGTTTTCGATGCCCCATCCTGAAATTGAACTGGACGAAAACAAAGAAAAAGACAATCGCCTGCGTCCTATTTATCCTGGCTCAGAGAAATTGACCAAAAGAGGTTTGAATCAGAAGTTTTTCCAGGTGATTCTAAGGAGTATCTGTAAAGAAATACCTGCTCTTATACAGGAAAACCTACCAGATTATCTGATGAACTCAATGAAATTACTTTCTCGGCAGCAAACCTATCTGAACATTCATTTTCCTGAAAATTCAGCATGGTCCGAAAAAGCAAATAACAGATTAAAATTTGAAGAATCATTCTTTTTCCAGTTGGGTTTCGGTTTAAAAAAAGTGCATCATAAAACAAAATCACAAGGGAATCCCTTTCCTGTCGTCGGTGATTTTTTCACCGGTTTTTATGAAAATCATCTGCCGTTTGAATTGACCAATGCCCAGAAGAGAGTATTAAAGGAGATTCGGTTTGATATGAAAAAGCCGATCCAGATGAACAGGCTTCTGCAGGGTGATGTAGGTTCCGGAAAAACAATGGTTGCTTTGCTGACGATGCTGATTGCCCTTGATAACGGATTCCAAAGCTGTCTGATGGCTCCGACTGAAATTCTTGCCCAGCAACATTACAGTGGAATTAAAGACCTTTTGAAAGACACGGAGATTAAAGTCAATATTCTTACAGGTTCTGTTAAAGCTTCTGCGAGAAAAATCATTCATGAAGAGCTGGAAAACGGTGAACTTTCCATTTTGGTGGGAACTCATGCCATATTGGAGGATAAGGTTAAATTTAAAAATCTCGGTCTTGCCATCATTGATGAACAGCATCGCTTTGGAGTTGCCCAACGGGCAAAACTTTGGGCAAAAAACAAAATTCCCCCACACATTTTAGTAATGACCGCAACGCCGATTCCAAGAACGTTGGCAATGAGTTTTTATTCTGATCTGGATGTTTCCGTAATTGACGAGATGCCGGTGGGAAGAAAGCCAATTATTACTGCTCACAGGAGAGAAAAAGACCGCACATTTGTTTATAATTTCTGCCGTGAAGAAATCAGAAAAGGAAGACAGATTTATTTTGTGTATCCGTTGATTGAAGAATCCGAAACCCTTGATTATAAAAATCTCATGGAGGGCCTGGAACATGTCATGCAGTCTTTTTCAGATTTTAATGTTGCGATGCTTCACGGAAGAATGAAACCTGATGAAAAAGATATTGCAATGAATTATTTTGCGTCGGGACAAGCTGAAATTATGGTTGCTACGACGGTAATCGAAGTAGGTGTTAACGTACCAAATGCATCGGTAATGGTAATTGAAAGTGCTGAGAGGTTTGGGCTGTCACAGCTTCACCAGCTCAGGGGACGTGTAGGACGTGGTGCAGAACAGAGTTACTGCATCCTGATGACCTCAGATAAATTATCCACCGAAAGCCGAACCAGAATTAAAACGATGACTGAAACCAATGACGGTTTTAAGATATCTGAAGTGGATATGCAGCTTCGTGGGCCGGGTGATATTTTAGGAACGCAGCAAAGTGGTGTTGTCGATTTCAAAAAACTGGATTTAGTGAATGACGCGGTGATTATTAAAAACACCAAAGATATTGTTGAAAAGATTTTGGAAGTTGATCCGCTCCTTTCGAGAACAGACCATCAGATCATTAAAAATTATTATCTGCAATATTATAAAGGAAAAAATAAATGGAGTAAGATTTCGTAAAAGGAGATTAGGAAAAACGTAATCAATCAAATAAAATTTGTTTGCCCCAACCCTAAAGGAGCAAATTTTATATCAAACTTAGTTTTATGATAAAATATTTCTTTTTTTTATTATAAATAGACATTCCACTTTCAA
>NZ_JBXUGI010000015.1:0-136951 GCF_057180465.1 Chryseobacterium sp. HNCC26DJ238 | reverse complement strand
CAAAATAAATGCCCCCGAAATCAGAGGCAAAATTTTTGATCAATTAAAGAATACTTTCTCTTGATTACGAAAATATTATCAAATATATGACAGCAATAAACGCCACCTGTTCAGAACTTACCTCATATCATTAGATGAATTGTTTTGTATGATGAATTAACTTATATAAATATAAAAAGGAGCCCTATTATAATGAGCTCCTTTATAATCTATTCCTGAAAGTTTACTTTGTAAGTTTTGCAGTTGGTAAAGAAACTGTTCCCGGATCTTTCCATAAACCGTCTTTTTCAGCTCTTTTCTTAATGGCTTCTGCTCTTTTATTACTGTCAGGATGTGAATTGAACATTTTCTGGAATCCAGACTGTGCAGTTCCTCCTTCTGACAGAAGTGCCAGTTTCTTAAATGCTGTATAAGCTCCCACTACATTATAGTTATTTGTTTTCATAAAATCATACGAATAGGTATCAGCCTGAGATTCCTGTTTTTTACTGTGGGAAGCATCCAGAAATGCATTAGCCATTTTACCTACCTGCCCTTCACTTAAAGTAGCAACAGTAGAGGATGCTGAGGACGCAGCATCAATCGCAGCAGCTTTTAAGTAGGCTGATTTGATCGCATCTTTGGTATCCTGATTTTTAACGTGACCAATCTCATGACCTATCACCGCCAACAATTCATCATCCGTCATGATATCCATTAGAGACGAAAATACCCTGAAACTACCATCTGCGCATGCAAAAGCATTGATATCTTTTACTTTGTAAACTTTGTAGTTTAGGTTGAGACCATCCTGAGATCTGTGTTTTGCGAAAAGTTTGTTGAGTCTCAAATTGTATGGATCCTTAGGACCTGCTACTGCATTATTCTTATCCATGTAATCTACGGATTCTTTAGAAAGCTTAATTGCATCAGCATTTGTAAAGGTCAGTGCTGAAGCTCCCTTAGAAACGACTCCTGCAGCTTTTCCCAGATTGATTTTCTGAGCCTGAAAAAGATGCATTGATCCTAATAAGATCGCACCGATAATAATTTTATTCATATTATATAATTTAGTGTATCGAAGATAACACATTTTAAATGAAAAAATCCTTTTTCGGAGAATTACCGAAAAAGGATTTCATTAAGTATATATGTGTTTCTACTAATCAATAAATAGAGATGCGATAGCTGTAGCCTGTGCTCCGGTCAGAACCTCATCATAAGCTGCAGAACCTGCAGCTGCACCGAAGGCAGTTGCTGTATTAAATCCTGCCTGTGTTGTTACATCTTCACCAGCGTACACCGCATTGGTTGCAGCAGGCATAGCACCATTTCCGCTTCCGCCACTTGCTAACTCAATCCATCCTTTATTGGAACGCATTCTACGAACCATTGAAGCATGTCGAGCTTCTACTGAGTGAATCTGTAATGCTGCCTGAAGGACTGCTCCATTTGACATTACATTTCCTGCCTGCCCTTTATATGCTCTTACCCCTGTATCTTCAAAAGCCTGAGCTAAAATAAGAAACTGCTGATAATTGGTGAATGGTGTAAAAGCACCATTTGCTGTAAAGTCAAAAGTTGGTTTAGCAACAGGAGCTGTTCCTAGAGAAGTCAATGTACTTTTAAGAAAAGTTACGTGAGCAGCCTCATGTTTTGAAATTTGCTGAAAAACTACTTTGTCTGACGCAGGAATTAAATTTGCAGTCTGTAGACCAATTCTGTAATATTCATCTTCTAAATATTCTAAAGTCAACGCTAACTGAAGGGCATCCGTTAATGCACTTTTCATTGCCAACGTTGGTTCTGTTTTGGTTTCAGCTTTGGCAGAAGTTGCCATAAAGCTTCCTAATCCTAATGGTATAGCAGCAACGGCTGCTTTTTTACCAAATGAAGTAATATCTGAAAGATTGTCTAATCTGGACGTTTGTTTTGTAAAAAATGAGTCGTCAGATAATTTATCTAATAATTTTAGAATGTTCATAATAATAGATTTTTGAAATGAATAATTTAATTAATGCCTCTTTCTTTCCATGTGAATGGAGTTTTAATAAATCCTCCGGCTGCCGCTACGACATCTTTCGGTTCTTTTGCTACATCCAGACCTGTAACGGGATCTACTACATCATCTCCTGAGAAAGCTGCAGTTAAAGGATTAATCAAATCTCTGATCGCAGATGCGTGTCTTGCTTCAACAGAAACAATTTTACCGGCAAGCACAAGATAGGTTGGGTTGGTGATATACTTTCCTGCTGCATTATATGCTGCGACTCCTGTGTCTTCCAAAGCCTTCGCCGTAGCCAAAACAGAATTTCTGTCATTGAAATTCACATTAGGATACTGAAATTCAAGTGTTGGCAAAACATTGGTTGTCGCCCCTGTGATTGCTGCCTTGAAAAAATCTCTGTGAATAACTTCATGATGATAAAGGTCAGTTAAAACTTCTTTCTCATTATTTGAAATACCAGCGTAGAAATTATTCACCACTTTCGTGTAAAAATCAGCTTCTAACTGTTCCAGAGCATATGCATAGTTCAGAACTCCAACATCGCCCATACCCAAATCGAATATCTTATTATCATTGTATTCAAAATCATCATCATCACAGCCTACTAAAGAAAGGCCTGCTACGGCAATACCAATGCCGCTCAATTTTAGAAAGTTTCTTCTGCTGGTATCCAAGGTAGCTCCCTGGTTAGAAACATTAATTGGTTTTTTCATAATATTATTTTTATAAAGGTTTAGTACTTTAATCATATCTACGATAATAGTTTTAGTTTGGTTTTCATAATGTTCAAAAAAAATAAAAATTTATTATCTCAAACCCTTAAAATCCCTTAAATGACTGCAAAAACAATAAATATAACAGAATTAATACTTGATCATTAAGATCACTATGGAATCACTTTTAAAATAAATTTTACTTATTTTTGTGAAATGAGTCAAAAATGGATTTATAAACCTGAACCTGATGAAGAAACCGTTGACGGATTGAGTTCGTCGCTTGGTTTTGGATCTTTTGAATCCAAGCTATTGGTCATGAGGGGCATTGATAACTATCAGAAAGCCCGTGAATTTTTCAAACCTAACCTAGGAGATATCCATAATCCATTTTTAATGGCAGATATGCAAAAAGCGGTTGAACGCGTTGCGACAGCGATTGAAAATGAAGAGAAGATCATGGTGTACGGTGATTATGATGTCGACGGCACTACAGCAGTTGCGCTGACGTATCTGTATCTGAGAAAAATAGTTCAAAAGAAATATCTGGATTTTTATATTCCTGACAGAAATTCGGAAGGGTACGGAATTTCTACAGAGGGCATTGATTATGCAAAGGAAAATGGATTTTCACTGATTATTGCGTTAGACTGCGGAATCAAGGCCATTGATATGATCAACTATGCGAGGGAAAAGAACATCGACTTTATCATCTGCGACCACCATTTACCCGGAGATGAGATTCCTGATGCTGTTGCTGTACTGGATCCTAAGAGAAGTGACTGCCGCTATCCATTTAAGGAACTTTCAGGATGTGGGGTTGGTTTCAAATTATGCCAGGGATTAAATACCCTCTACAAAATTCCGGAAACTGAATTATTTGAATTGACTGACCTGCTTGCCATTTCCATTGCCGCAGATATTGTCTCGATGACGGGAGAAAACAGAGTTTTGGCAAAGATGGGACTTAAGGTCCTCAGAAAAACACGTAATCTCGGATTAAGGCTTCTCATCCCTGAAGATAAACTTTCCAATTTTGAAATTTCAAATATTGTTTTTGAAATAGCACCCAAAATCAATGCAGCGGGAAGAATTTCTCATGGTAAAGCTGCTGTGGAACTAATGGTTTCTGATAATCTGAAGCATGCACAGCAAATTGTTGGCGATATCATGAATCTGAATGATGAAAGACGGGAACTCGATATGAACTCTACCCTTTCTGCTTTAAATCAGGTAATAGAATCTCAGCAGGAAACAAAGTATTCTACGATTGTTTATCATCCGGAGTGGAACAAAGGTGTAATTGGTATTGTTGCTTCGCGTCTTATTGAAACGTATTATAAGCCTACTTTGGTTTTTACAGATGGAAATAATGGTGAAATGGTTGCTTCAGCAAGATCTGTTTCAGATTTTGACGTTCATGAGGCATTAGATATCTGTTCAGAATATTTTCTGAAATTTGGTGGTCATCACGCTGCTGCAGGACTTTCTATGGAAAAAGACAAGTTTGAAGCTTTCAAAATTAAATTTGAAAAAACGGTATCGGAAAAAATAAAAGATCATCAAAAAGAACCTTCGATCACCATTGACGCTGATGTTCATGTTGACGAGATCAACAGAGACTTCATCAACTTTCACAGAAAACTGGGACCGTTCGGACCTCATAATATGAAGCCAAACTTAGTTTTGAGAAATCAAAAAATTGCCGGTTATCTGAAAACGATGGGAAAAGATAATAATCATTTAAAGTTTTACATTAAACAGGATTCCACGGGAAGAAATATAGAATGTGTTGGCTTTAAACTGGGACAGTTTGCTGATGATTTCAGAAATAAATCTTTTGATATTGCTTTTACTTTAGAAGAAAATCATTGGAAGGGAAATGTTACACATTATCTTAATATCAGGGATGTGAAATTTATTGAAGGATAAAGCTGAGACTTATGATAAGGCTCACTTATTTTTTTAATATTAATTGATGAAAATAAGTCTACTGAGATACCTGCTTGTCGGAAAGCGATGGATGTTGCTGAAAAATGTTTCAATATTCCTGAAAAAGAAAATGATGCTCTGACTTCACAATTAAAAAAATCTACCGAAGTATTTCTTTTAAAATAACAAAGGGATTCGGAAGATGAAAAGATAAAGACAAAAGTCGTTTCTATGATAATTTAAGAGAACCTATGTTTGAAACTAAGAGTCATTTAATCTATGATATACAAATTAAATATTTTCAGAAAACAGTATATTCAAAATATCATTGACGATATTATTCACTGGATCAATTAAATCACATCATACCTCAACAGAGTATAATCTTAACCTATAACCCAATCTCATCTTTGAAAAAAATCGGTTTATTTTTCGGCTCTTTTAATCCTATTCATATCGGTCATCTTATTTTGGCCAATTATATTCTTGAAAATTCAGATATGCATGAGTTATGGTTTGTAGTGAGTCCGCAAAATCCATTTAAAGAAAAAAAGTCTCTTCTAAAAGACCACAACCGTCTTGATATGGTACAGCTTGCTGTGAAAAACTATCCTCAAATGCGTGCATCGAGTGTTGAATTTTCATTACCTACACCCAGCTATACAATTGATACATTAACCTATCTTCAGGAGAAATATCCTGAATGTTCTTTCAGCTTAATAATGGGAGAAGATAATCTTGAAGGACTTCATAAATGGAAAAATTCTGATGTCCTGATTAAAAATCATCATATCATTGTTTATCCAAGAGTTTTTGAAGATCAAAAAAAAGATTCTGAATATCTTCAGCATGAAAACATTGCGATGATCAAAGCTCCAATTATAGAGCTGTCAGCAACAGAAATCCGGAATATGATCAAAGAAGGAAAGAATGTAAGACCCATGCTGCCGCCGGAGGTTTTTGAGTATTTGGATGGGAGCAGTTTTTATAAGTAAGCAATATGAGATTACTATATTTTCTCATTTTCCTGATTATGGGAATTTTGTACGGACAAGAATCTAAAGTATTTACACTCAGTGAAGATGAAGATGCAAAACGTGTTGCAATTTTCAAAGAAAGAATGAGAATATATAAAGAACTTTGCAGTAAAGACTCTTTAAGAGCTGTTAATGATTTTAAAACTGAAAATAAACTATACACTTATAACATTGCTCTAAACGGAAGTGACTTTCCTGCAAAAGATGAACTTAGAGAATTATTGAAAAATAATAATATTTCCTGGGGTGGGATGGGCATCAGCAGTGATCGGCCACATGTATGTACAACAGACAAATGTTATCAAAGGTACATGAATTTTTATACAAAAGAAAAGTATGGTGAAGATTTCATTGATGCCCTAGTTGAAAAAGCGCTTCTGTCATTTGTCGAAAAGAGACCATCAATCATTTTTTCTTATAATGACCACTTAGACTGGATCTATGATAATAATAACAAAATAGCTGATGAAATCATTAATCGATTATTTCATCAATCTTTCTCATATCCCAAAAGATACCATCATAATTTAAATGAAAGATCATATAGTAATGTGAAATTAGTTTTGGACAGAGAAAATTACACAATGAATGTAGATGGTTGTGTCCATCATATTGAAGATGAACGCAACAAAAAATTTATCCCTTATTTCGAAAAAAGTATCACAAATTTTATTAAAACAAATATGCTCACTCCGAACAAAGAAAGCAGTTTATACAGTGGTTTTAAAAATACTTTCAGAATTTATTACAAATAGCATTTATGGAATTCTTAGAAAATCTTTTCTCAAAATACCCTCAGGAAAAACGTATCAAATGGTTTAAACAAATCTGTTTAGCCGAAGCTGTATCCTGGTTCTTTCTTTTTACTGCAATGACCTGGATCCGTGTTGATTCTGAAGGGATTGTACCTATCATTTATATCAGTACGATCGGAAGCCTGCATGGTTTATTTTTTACACTCTACCTTCTTTTTTTACCTACTGTCAGGAAAATCTATACCTGGGATGATGAAGACAGCGTCTTTGCATTAATCGCCGCATTTTTTCCTTTTGCCACGATCTGGATCGATAAGAAGCTGGCGCGTTTCGACAGAGACTGATAAAATTTAAAAAAAATAAAATTAACTGTAATAAAACCATTACTACAGTTGTCTTAGTATGTAGAAGCTCAAAGTAACATCAATGAAGTCCAAATTTTAATCACTGATATTCAATTAATTAAATTTATTAATAGAATTTTTACACTACTTTGTATTGCATGATACTATTTTTATTATATATCTTTGCAATGTTCAATAATAACAAATACAAGCTTCTATAAACTATTTAAAACTGAAAATCATGAAAACGCCTATTCTCATTGCAGCTATATTTTTCTCCGGACTCACTTTCGCTCAGGAAAAAAAATCAGACTCATTAAAAACAAAAAAAATTGAAGAAGTTGTTTTGACAAAGCAGGTCTTCAAAAAACAAAGTGACCGTTTTGTTTACGATGTTGCCGCTTCTCCTGTTACCAAAGGGAATACAACTTTCGATTTGTTGAGACAGACTCCTTTATTATCTACAACTGATGATAAAACCTTAAAGATAGCAGGTAAAAACAATGCACTGATCTATATCAATGGAAGAAAAACCAATATGGATGCAGAATCACTAACCCAGTTTCTAAAAAATACTCCTGCAGAAAATATTCAGAAAATTGAAGTAATTACGGTTCCTGGAAGTGAGTTTCAGGTAGAATCTTCAGACGGAATCATCAATATTGTTCTGAAAAAGAAGATGAGCGACGGCTTAAGTGGAAACATGAGAATGTCTAATTCTCAGAATAAATACAACGGAAGTTCTGCAAGTTTCTCCGCTAACTACAGAAAAGATAAATTTGGAATCAGTGCCAATATGTATGGCGGAGAAAATATTGAGGCTCAACATTATGTTTTACGAAACGGTAATAGCTCATCGTCTAACGAGTCCACTGGGAATATTGATGACCCCAATCAATATATCGGAGGATATCTGAATTTAGATTATCAGCTGACAGAAAAAAGTAATTTAGCTTTATCATGGAATTCCAATGCCAATAAAAGCTATAATTCTACCGTTAATCTTTTCAATACTATTCGTTCTTTTGATACAGATGCTCAGTCATACATCACCAATTATACCAATTCAAGAAACAAAGAAGACGCAAGATCGTACAACAATTCGGTTAACTTAAATTATGAATTGAAAACTGATTCGTTAGGAAGTAAATTAAATGTAAATGCGGCCTATCTTAATTACAGAAGATTTCAGTTTACCGATAATAAAACCTATTTATCTGATGCAGGAGGAACAGATGGATTACTAAGCCAGACCATTAATCAAACTCTACCTCAAATTATCAATAATTTCTCAGGCACAATAGATTACATTCGGAAGTTTAAAAATGACTTCACAGTAGCTGTTGGTGGAAATTTCAATAAAACAAAAACAGATAATGATACTCAGAATGATACTTTTGTGAAAGGAAAAACCCCAGAATTTGCACCGAATCATTTTATTTATGATGAAAATATTTATGGTGCTTATTTAACCTTAGAAAAGAAATTCTCTGATAAGTTATCCGGAAAGGTTGGTACACGATACGAAATCACCAACAGTTTGGGAACTTCAGACAATGCAGCTCCGGAATACAGAAAAATTGAAAGAGATTACCACAATGTACTTCCTTACCTGAGCTTTAATTACGCAATCAATGATAAAAACAATTTATCTTATGCGTTTTCAAGCAGAATGAGAAGACCAAGCTTCTGGGAACTGAATCCTGTAAGAAACATCCTTACAGAAGACAATTATACTCAAAATAACCCTTTTGTGAAAGCTTCTTCTACTTATAGTCATGAGTTGACCTATATGTTTAAAAATTCGTATTTCTTAATCTTAAGTCATTCATTATTCAAAGACAAGATTACACAAGTACCTCTGCAGAGAGATATTTTGAAACCAAGAAAAGATAAAGACGGAAATCCTGTCATTGATCCTATAACCAACCAACCATATATGGATTCCTATAAACAATTAAGATACATCCGTACCAACTTCGGTGACAAACAAGAAATGTCTGCTATGGTGGGAATTCAGAAAACATTTTTCAACCAATATCTGATAATGAACTTCAATGTAGGTCTTCAGAGAAACGTTAATGATGGAAGTCTAAGTGTAGACCCGACTTCGGGTGATGTTTTTCCAACGTATGAAAACAAGGTTAGTTCTACAAGCATCCTTATCCAGACCAACAACACCATTCGTTTAGACAAAAAGAAAACATTGTTCTTGGGCGTAAATTATTTCTTCGTAGACAAACAGCAAATTGAGTTGGGAATGCTTAAAAACCTGATGAGTTTAGATCTAAGTATCAAGAAAAACTGGAACGACTGGACTTTTGCTTTAAACCTAAATGATGTTTTAAGAACAAACATTGTAGAGATTGAAGACTACCAGACTAATGGAAATTACAACTATGTAAGAAATGACCAGTTCAGGAGAGGTGGAACTTTCAGCATTACCTACAATTTCGGAAATCAAAAAGTGAAAAAAGTGAGAGACATCGAAGGCGCGTCAGATGCAATAAAAAGCAGAACAAGATAAAAAAACATTCTTCATATATATTATTTTGTAAGAGAAACCTGCCGGGAAACCGGTGGGTTTTTCTATCTTTAAGAGTATGAATAAATTGGTTGGAATTCTTTTAATGATCTTACTTGTCTGCGCCTGCCAGGAAAAAACAATCCCTCCTGGGAAAAATAGTTCGTTTGACAAAGAGATGAATATCTCTTATGGAACGGACTCTGAACAAAAACTGGATTTATATACTCCCAGCAGCTCAAAACAGGTTAAAGATGTATTTATCATCATTCACGGCGGTGGATGGAGAGCAGGAGATAAATCTCAACTTACCTCTTTCGCTATATCAATGATGCAGAAATTTCCGAAAAGTATTTTTGCTAATATCAATTACAGAACGGCTTCTGAAAACCGTTTTGGAATTCCAAATCAAACGGATGACATTCACAAAGCCATGCTGTTTTTAGAAAAAACAATGAATTACCAACCAAATTTCATTCTTATTGGTAACAGTGCTGGCGGTCATCTCTCCATGCTGTATGCCTATCAGGGAGACAACAATAAAAAAATAAAAGCGGTAGTGAATATTGTAGGACCGTCAGATTTATCAGATCCAAATTTTAAAAATTATTCTGATTATTCTTTTGTTAAAAATCATTTGGTTGATCCTGCCGTAATTCCTGAGCGTGTTTCTATGGAAAGTTTTGCAAGTCCGATCTATTGGCTTAACAAGAATTCTCCACCAACTATTTCTTTCTTCGGAAACAATGATCAGGTCATTCCCCTGTCGCAAAAATCAATTTTAGACTCAGCATTGAATAAAAATTATATTTATAATCAATCTTTCGAATTTCCCGGAGGACATCTCGATTGGATGAATGAAAAAAATTCATCTTTTGTTATTGATAAAATTGATGCATTTCTGAAGCAGGTCAAATAAAAAAACGCCCTGATATCTCAGGGCATGTTCAGACATTACTATTCACTATTCCGATTTCACTACTTCCGTTCTTTCAGAAATTCCATTGGCGTTAAAGGCTTCAATCTGGAAATAATAGGAATCTACTCGATCAGCTCCTGTAAAGAAGTATTCATTTTTACCGTAAACCATGATGCTTCCGTATAATTTATCAGGTGATTTTCCCCAATAAATAACGTAGCCATCGGCGTCTGAATTTTGTTGCCACTTCATCCAGATGCTTCTTCTTTCCCCATATTTTTTCGGATCAGCTCTCAACGGAACAAAATTCTGAACCTTCGCAGGTTTAGCTCCGGTTCCTTTTCCAAATACCCTGAAACCGCTTAATGCAAATTTTCCGGTCGGCATTTTCAGGTTTTCCATTTTTAAATATCTCGCTTCGGCAGATTTTTCCAGTTCTACATAATCATGAGGGACATCTTTAGTGTTTTTACTTTTGTCCACAATGACTTTCCATTTTTTACCGTCATTCGAACCATAAATTTTATACTGATGCATTTTGCCTTCGGTTTTTCCCATAAATTCTACGTCCTGATCTGCATAGTTTACCTGGATGGCGTTTATCGTAGAGACTTCTCCCAAGTCTGTCTGAAACCATTCGCCTGAATTTCCTGTTTTTGCACTCCAGTATGTTTTAATATCTTCATCCACTGCATAATTAGAATGGTATCCACCTAAAGTCGATGATACCTGAACAGCTTTACTGTAGTTTAACAGCATCCAACCCTGAAACAGTCCTTTTGAGAAATCTTTACCCTGCGCATACTGCGGAAGTAAAGTCGGATAATCTCCATAAGCAGTGTTGGTATACATCACATCATCTTTATCAAAACCGGCTGGCCAGATTCCCAACCGTCTTTCAAAATTATTTTTAGTAGAAATAAAGATTGTTGAAACATGCCACCAGTTTTTAAAATTGTCTTCAAAGGTCGCCCCATGCCCGGCACCTCTTGCGAAACCACCTGGTTTATATGAAAATGGATTGTGCTGTTGATACTCGTAACCTTCCAAAGGATTTTTTGATACATATACTCCATCAGAATATCCGCTGAATTCAGTTGCAGGAGCTCCGTACTGCATATAATATTTATCTTTATATTTTGTAACCCACGCTCCTTCAACAAAAGGCTGAAGAAAAACATTATCGTTGTATTCACCGAATCTCTCCCAACCGTGATCTTCGGGTTTGAGCCTTAAAATAGGTTTTACAAAACCTTCTGACTGGAGGTTTTTAACTTTGACTTCTGTTCCTAAAAGCGGCCATTCATTGCTTGATCCCCAATATAAATACAGTTTGTTTTTATCTTCGTCATAATGAAAAGCAGGATCCCACGCTCCGACTTTTAAAGTGTCGACTGCAATTTTCCAGTCGTCAACGGTCGGGTTTGTGCTTTTCCAGATCGGGAAATCCTGTTCCCATGTTGATCCGTAAACATATAAAGTATCTTTCATTGCCCAAACTGCAGGAGCATTCAGGTCGTGGGTGTATTTATTATCTCTGAGGAATTTTCTTTTGACAAATTTCCAGTCCAGCATATTGTCACTGTGCCAATATCCTTCCTGATTGGTAGAAAAAAGAAAAAGCTTTTTCTGAAAATTAACAATTACAGGATCAGCCGTTGCCCGATGTTTTCCCTGTTTTGAAAAAACTTCAAAAGGGGTGTAACCATAATCAATGTTTATAGGATTACAGTAAGTCTTTTGCTGGGCATTTAAGAATAAGCAAAGTAAAACACTTATACTCAGAATCATCTTTTTAATCATAATTATCTTTATACTTGTACAAATTTAGAGATTTTTTAATGGCTGGCTTAAAATTGTGAACATAAAAAAACTCCTGACTTTATTTGAAAGTCAGGAGCCTGTTTTGCTTATTAACACATATTATTTCTTTGGCAAAAAAACTTCCGCCAGCATACATCTTGCACTTCCGCCACCATTGACCTCGATCGTGTTCAGATCTGAATAAATAATCTCACAGTATTTTTCAATAGCTGAAACCTGCTCTTTACTCAAAGACTGATAAGCAGTCTGACTCATAACAAGAAATTTTTTACCATCTTTGTTCTGAACCTGAAGCATATTTCCTGCAAATTGCTGCATCTGCTGTTCTGAAATTTCTATAATTTCTTTCCCAGAATTTTTAATGGTTTCAATGACTTTGCTCCTTTCCAGTTCATGATCAATACAATCTAAGCATATTACTACAAACTTATCCGCCACGCACATCATAACGTTGGTATGATAAATCGGAAGTCTTTCTTCACCTACTGTCTGAAAAGAATGAAACACGACTGGTGTAAATCCATACTTTTCACAAAATTCTCTGAATAGATTTTCATCTAATCTTAAAGAAACTGAGCCGTAGGCTATTTTATTATCGTGATCAAAAATCATACTTCCTGTTCCCTCCAAAAAGTGTCCCTGAATTTCAGGTAACGACCAATCGTCGATTTCAGCAACTTCAAAACCTTGGTTTTTGATGCTTTCAATGATATCTTCTCTTCTTTCTACTCTTCTGTTTGAAGCAAACATTGGATATAAAACTACTTTTCCATCATTGTGAAAGCTTACCCAATTGTTTGGAAAAATAGAATCCGGAGTATGTGGATCCATGGTATCTTTAACTGTAATAACATTGATTCCTCTGCTTTTTAGTTTTTCAACAAAAATTTTGAATTCTGCCAAAGCCTTAGACTGTATATCTACCCCTTTCTGTTCGACCTGAAAATAATTATTTTCTGCGGTCTCAGAATTATAACCGAACGCAATCGGTTCTATCATTAACACGGTATCTGTCGTCTGCATATTGTTTAATTTTTTATAAAATCATATTAAATCCGGAATAA
Organism: Chryseobacterium sp. HNCC26DJ238; assembly: GCF_057180465.1. Taxonomy (NCBI): domain Bacteria; kingdom Pseudomonadati; phylum Bacteroidota; class Flavobacteriia; order Flavobacteriales; family Weeksellaceae; genus Chryseobacterium; species Chryseobacterium sp. HNCC26DJ238. The sequence continues at coordinate 123,852 of NZ_JBXUGI010000015.1, read as the reverse complement.
AAATCCGTCAAACCATAATAACTTAATGTTAAAAAAACTGTATCAATTAAGCCATGAACAATAATATTGATCCAGATATTCTGAAATTTTAAATATATAAAACCAAAAGCCAATCCGAATAAAAATGTCATAACCAAACCTGAAATTCCCTGATATAAATGTGGTAAAGAAAATATCATTGCACTTAGTAAAACAAACCAAATTTTCTTCTCTCCCAACAATTTCTTAAACTGTGAAAAAGCGAAACCACGGAACAAAAGTTCTTCACCAACTGCTGCACTTATCCACATACTGAAAAACCATTTGAAATACATTTTAGGATTTCCTTCAATGACTTTGAATGAAGAATAATCTGCCGGCTCATTACATATTTTACTTACCAGGGGCTGAAAAATAAAATCCATGGAAAGTTCCAGAACAAAATAATAAATCAATATTATTTTGATTTCTGACACTCCTATTTTCTTAAAATTAAGGTTTTTGAAATTTCCGTCCTGTAAATAGGTGAATAAAAGAATTACTGCAATAATTATACAAAAAGTATAAGGAAATTTTGTAAATGGATTGTAAATCAAAGAATATGTTATAACCAAAAGTAATAACGCTATCCATTTATGATTAGGTAAAACTTTCAAATTCATTCTCATTTACATGTGATTATTCTCTCACCAAAGGCATTGTGGAACATCTCAGCAATCCGCCCATTTTCGAAATCTCTCTGTAAGGAATTTCTTCAACAGTCATTCCCCATTCGTTTCTCAGGTGATCATTCATTCTTGTAAATGACTTGTCTGAAACAATAACTTCAGGAGAAATTGAGAAAATATTGGGACACATCTCAAACATTTCTTCATCCGTAACGTGGAAGCAATTTTCTTCTCCGAAAATATCGATGATTAAATTGTAATCGCTTTCGTCAACGAAACCATTCTTGTAAACAATACATTTATCCGTACCAATCGGGTTGAAGGTGCAATCTAAATGCAAAATTCCCTGATAAGGTTCCCTGTCATTTTTCTTCAGTTCGAAATCCAGAATCCTTTTCTTAGGAAAGTACTCTTTCAGGATTTCTATTGCATATTCGTTGGTACGGGCTGTTTTATAATTTCTGTAGTCCTGTGAAAAGCATGTTCCTATAAAAATAAAGTCATTCCATACGATTACGTCTCCACCTTCAATGTGTGCAGTATCAGGAAGATTGATGATATCACGCCATTTCACCTTTTCAAATATGGAGCGGTAGGCATCCTGTTCATCTGCACGGTCTGCAATCACATTAGAAATGATCATTTTATCTTCGATAACAAATGACACATCCCTTGCAAAAACCTGATTGTAGTCTCTGATGATACTTGGACGCAGAACTTCAACATCATATTTTTTCAGCACTTTTTCAAAAGCTTCCATTTCGTTGATGATATCAATCTCTTTCGGATAAATATTGTGCTGAATGGAATGGTATGACTTTGCATCATAACTTTCTTCTAAGGTAGGATCGGCACCCATTGAATTTGGCTGCCCCAAAACCACTGATTTCAGTTTTCCGGTTTCGTTTTTAATATTTAATTTCATAAAAATTCTTCTGATGTTCAAGCCGCGATACAGCTCTTTCACATAGCATGTGCCACAAATATAATGAAACAGTCTTTAAGTCAAAAATTTAATACTTGAAAAAAACAAACTGATTAACGTGATGATAATGAGTTTTTAAGATGTATGAAAATGTCAAATTTTATCTGATTAATTTCGTTTTATCAGATATAAATGATGATAAATTATTTAAATCAAATGATAATATCTATATGGTGAAATATTGTGATCCAGAATGGAGAACTTATTTTTATTAAAAATCTTTAATTTCAATAGAATCCTATACTTTTCGCCTGCCGAAATCATCACAGAAACCTGAAATTACAACATTTCCTTTTTACTTTTTACCTTAAGTACGCCTTAAAAAAATTGAAATACTCTTCTAATACGGAGTTTCACTGTCCAGAAAAAGTCTTTTTTTTATCTTATGATAATGATAAATAATAAAAAAAATCCCAAAGCAAAAACTTTGGGATTTAAATATTTATGGTAAGCTACTATCTGTTTGAGATATCAATATAGTCTCTTTTCTGAGAACCTTGGTATACCTGTCTTGGTCTTCCGATAGGATCTCCTTTTAATCTCATTTCTTTCCACTGAGCGATCCATCCTGGTAATCTTCCCAATGCAAACATTACAGTAAACATTTCTGTAGGAATTCCCAGTGCTCTGTAAATAATTCCTGAATAGAAATCTACGTTCGGATATAATTTTCTTTCAATGAAGTATTCATCTTCAAGAGCAACTTTTTCTAACTGCATCGCAATATCAAGCGCTTTGTCTTCAATTCCCAATGCAACTAACAAGTCATCAGCAGCTTTTTTGATAATTTTTGCTCTCGGATCGAAGTTTTTGTATACTCTGTGTCCGAATCCCATCAAACGGAAGCTGTCATTTTTATCTTTAGCTTTTTCTACCCACTTGTTAACATCTCCACCATCTTTTTCAATTAATTCAAGCATTTCGATAACCGCCTGGTTTGCCCCCCCGTGAAGTGGGCCCCAAAGTGCAGAAATACCTGCAGAAACGGAAGCGAAAAGACCTGTATGTGCAGAACCTACCATTCTTACAGTAGATGTAGAGCAGTTTTGCTCGTGATCAGCATGAAGAATTAATAATTTATCCAAAGCATCGACCACTACCGGATTGATTTCGAAATCTGCATTAGGCTGTCTGAAAGCCATTTTATAGAAATTCTCTACATAATTCAGATTGTTATCTCCATGGTTTAACGGTAGACCTAAAGTCTTTCTGTAAGTCCATGCAGCGAGATGTGCAAATTTAGCGATCAGTAATTCTGCAGCAAGATCCATCTCTTCTTTAGACTGTACATTAACAGCTTTAGGATTAAAAGCAGTCAATGCAGAAGTAAGAGAAGATAAAACTCCCATAGGGTGAGCAGAACGAGGGAAAGCATCAATGATTTTTTTCATCTCCTCTGCTACAAAATTATATTTTTTGATATTACCGTTAAAAGTATTGAACTGATCTGCAGTTGGTAAATCACCATGCAGCAACAGATACATTACTTCGGTAAAATTAGATTTCTCTGCAATTTGTTCGATAGGGTATCCTCTGTAGAACAATTCTCCCTGATCCCCGTCAAGATAGGTGATTTCACTTAATGTAGCACCTGTATTTTTATACCCTAAATCAAAGGTAATAAGACCTGTCTGATCTCTTAATTTTGAAATATCTATTCCTCTGTCTCCAATTGTGCTATCCACGATAGGATATTCATAGGAATTACCGTCGTAATTCAATATAACTTTGTTATCTGACATTATGTAATATTTTTTTTAAATTTCTTAAAAATACATAAAAAAACAGCAATACTAAAAAAGTTTGCTGTTTTTTTATGAATATTTATCTGTTAATTTTAAATGCGTCTAAACCAGGAAAATAAGCTGTATCACCTAAAGCTTCCTCGATTCTTAACAATTGATTGTATTTCGCCATTCTGTCTGATCTTGATGCAGAACCGGTTTTGATCTGTCCGCAATTCATTGCTACCGCTAAGTCAGCAATCGTAGAATCTTCAGTTTCACCAGATCTGTGAGACATTACTGAGGTAAACTTGTTGTGCTGAGCCATCTGCACTGCTGCCATAGTTTCAGAAAGAGAACCAATCTGATTCACTTTAACCAAAATTGAGTTTGCAATTCCTTCTTTCACACCTCTTGCCAGTCTTTCAACATTGGTTACAAATAAATCGTCCCCTACCAATTGTACTTTGTCACCGATTTTATCGGTCAGCATTTTCCAACCTTCCCAATCATTTTCCTGCATTCCATCTTCGATAGAGATAATCGGATATTTGTTTGCCAGTTCGGCTAGATAAGAAACCTGCTCGCTGCTTGAAAACTGTGCTGCATCAGGAGTCTGGAATTTTCTGTAATCGTAAACTCCATCCTTGTAAAATTCTGAAGCTGCGCAGTCTAATGCAATCATTACATCATCACCCGGCTTATATCCTGCTTTTTCAATCGCCTGAAGCAAAGTATCCAATGCATCTTCGGTTCCTTTGAAAGTCGGAGCAAAACCACCTTCATCACCTACTGCAGTTGACAAACCTCTGGAATGAAGTATTGCTTTCAGATTATGGAAAATCTCAGTCCCTTTTCTTAATGCATGAGAGAATGAATCAGCCTTTACGGGCATTACCATAAATTCCTGAAAAGCAATCGGAGCATCTGAGTGAGAACCTCCATTGATTACATTCATCATCGGAACAGGAAGTGTATTAGCATTAACACCACCAATGTATTTGTATAACGGCATTTTCAGTTCTGCAGCAGCTGCTTTTGCCGCAGCTAAGGAAACACCAAGAATTGCGTTTGCACCAAGATTTCCTTTGTTTTTAGTTCCGTCCAGATCAATCATGATCTGATCTAAAAGATTCTGATCATAAACAGGAAGACCTACCAACTCAGGAGCTATCACTTCTCTTACATTTTCTACAGCTTTAGAAACTCCTTTCCCCATCCATTCAGAACCGCCATCACGTAATTCCACTGCTTCATGTTCTCCGGTAGATGCTCCAGAAGGTACTGCAGCACGACCCATCGCACCACTTTCTGTAAATACATCTACTTCAACTGTAGGATTCCCTCTTGAATCCAAAATTTGTCTCGCTTCTATGTAAGAAATGTAACTCATTTTTTGTTTATTTATAGTTTAGACAAATTTAATTAAAAAATAAGTTTTTCCGTTACTTGAGGGATATCAATTGAAGCTTTTTGAGTTAAATTTTAGTTAATTTTGATGAAAATAATTAAACAAGCTGATGATATAAAATAAAACCTTTTTTGAAATAAATTCAAAAAAGGTTTTACACTTTAAAAATTCTTTGTGCTTTCTAATTTTTGTTTTCTACAAAAACACTTTTTCTCTCGGAATCAAGCCCCCAATTAAGACCTAAAAAAGAAATCAGATTATCTTTATCTCCATAATTTTTACCGAATGCAGCATTGATATATACCTTATCCGAAACTTTGTAAGCCAACAAGCCGCTTGCTCGGAAAGTATTTTCAAGATCATTAATACGATAAATGTATTCATAAGAAATTGAAAACTTTTTAAAGACAAGCTCTGCTTTCCCACCAAAATCAAAATTTTTAGTTCTTAAAAACTGTTGATTGATATCTAAGGTTGTTCCATCTTCAAGATATCTTGCTATCCCGTAAAAATTAAGCTTTTTTTCAACATCAGGTTTTTCTATGTCTGTAAAATCGAAGCCTGTATTTAATGTCATCCAAAAGCCTAATTTACCAAACTGATTATTTGAAAATTTACTATCAGAGAAAAAAGTGCTATATCCTCCTGCGAAATCTGCAGAAATTAGAGGAGGAGCCTCTAACAAATTTCTATAGTAATCAGCTACTTTAGAACTTTTATATTTTTCAGAAAATTTCTTCTTAAAACGCTCTTTGCCTTTTTCAAAAATTTCTCCTCGAGCATCATCTTTAATGCCAATTTTATCACAGGAATCAGATAATAACTTATGTTCATTTGAATGTACCCAATCTATGTTAATATTACTCAGAACTTTTTTCAATCTAATATCATGAGCAAGTATTGAATCCTTATTTTTCTTTGTCCGAACTCTTATTAATTTACCTCTTACACTGAAAGCGAATGAAGGATTTTGTATTTCGCCGGAAGTATCTAATGATAAATCTCTAACAAATCCTAACGATAATGAAGATTTTTTAACCTCACTAAAAATATTCCATTTATATTTCATTTCAGTGTCACTCAGCTTTATGTTACTGTATCCTGCATATTTAGAGGAATTCATATTACTTGATGGCAACAGCCAGAATGGAGTCACTTCAAAAGCATAGCTGTCTGGAATTCCTTCCTTTTTTTTAAATGAATTCACTAAACTTAGTACAATTGCTTTTTTTGATTTAATAACTTCAAGTTCTGATGGGGAAACTCCTAAAAGTACAACGGAAGGTGCTGTCGTAATCTCTAATTCTTTCAACTCAATATTAATATCTTTCTGTTGTGTATAAAAGACTAAAGGAAAGAAGATCAGTATAAAAATATAGTTTTTCATAAAGCGATATGTTCAATGGTTATAAATTTTACAGAACTAATCCTATCTTCGCTATCCAAATCTTTGCTTGTTCTTTTCTTAAAGGGCTGTAAAGGACCTACGACATTAAGAACTGAGTAAGTAATCTGAGTTTGTTGGATTGCATTGTCTAAATTTTTTTCAGGAATACCTTCAAAAGAAAATTCATGATTAATTTCAATGGTTTTACCATTAAGATCTTTAAACAATCCTATTTTTTCTCTTTTTTCATATTCAAATTCTCTCACACCAGGAATAGTGATAAGGGTACTACAAGTTCCTGTTGATGATACAATAATTTCTAAAAACACCTCTTGATTATCTAAAAGGTTAAATTTTAAAGTTTTTGACGATTTTAATGTTTTCATGGTTATGATTTAAAATTGTTAATTTATTTTTTAGGTGAAGGCGCCAAAAGCCCAGCTAGAGCACCAATGGCTCCGGAAGAAATAGCAGTAAAAATAGTAATGAGCTGTTGATTGAAATTAATATTATTCATTGTTATGACAACTAACCCAATGATAATACAGAGAATTGCTAGGCCAAGAGAAAGAACAATAATTCTGTAAATCCAGGGATCTGTCTCTTTGGGATTTGTGGTAACCAAATTTTCCGCGGCTTTTACAGGGTTTTCCATAAATTCCTGCTGAAGTTTGGGATCATTGTTTAGGGCTGTTTTGAAGTCGTCAAATGTGTTGTTAATTGTAGTTTTCATGATTATTAGTTTTTAAATTTCTCTTTCAAATTTCTAATTAATAACAACTTCAATCAATTACACAAAAGGGTGATTCTGACAAAAAAAGCAACACCATAAAAATGATGCTGCTTTTATAATATTTACAAGGAAGTTATAAATTGATTTTAAAAAAAACAGTAGTTCCTTTTTCTGTGGATGAAATTTCAAATTTTCCACAGGATTCTTTCATTCTACGATCCATATTTCGGAGACCGTTTCCTAAGGCTTTTTCTTGATCAAAACCTTTTCCGTTATCTGATATTTCCATAATCAAATATTTATTTTCTTGAATAAACGAAAGCTTTAGTTGATTTGCACCACTATATTTATACGCATTGTTTAAAGCTTCTTTGATGCATAGAAAAACATTACGTCTTAATTCAGTGGAGATGGGTGTTTCTGATATAATTTGATCTCTATCTACAGTTAATACTATAGGTGTCTTCTTTAAGAAACTTTCCGCATAAATTTTAGCATATTCGACAAAACTTCCAACAGAATCATTTCCAGAATTTAAGCTCCAAAGCATTTCGCGCATAGAGATATTCATTTCTTCGGAGGTTTTCAGAAGTTCATTGATATCACTTATAAAATCTTCATCTTTCGCTTTCTGTTTTAAAAATTCTGCTTGAAGTTTGAGTGCTGAAATTCCTGCACCGAGATCATCATGCATATCATGAGAGATACGTTCTCGCTCTAGTTCTATAGATTTTTGTTTTTCGAGTTCTTTTTGAAGGAGTTGGTTTTGATATTCGGATTCTTTAAGTTGTTTTTCTTTTAAGTATAATAGTTGTCTTTTGTTATACATAATAACTATAAGAATAATAAAGCAAACAAAGAGCATCATTATTGAAATCGCAATAATGTATGCTAACTTTATATCGTTCTCAATATGCTTCATCAATTTAATTTCTTTTCATATTTTATTAGTGATATATAAAACATAATATACATTCCAATATTTATAATGTTCTGTCCTATTTTCAAAAACTGCAGAAATTCATTATCATGTTCAGCGAAGAAAAACATTGGTGTAACTCTGAAAATAAAAAAACAGCTCCACATCAATAATGCGACAGAAATCCAAAAAAAAGGATCGTCAGTAATTTTATGTTCATCAAAAAAAGATATTTTCTGATAAAACCACATTAATGAATATGTAATATAATATATAGTAATTATAATACCTATATTTTTATCAAACTCATTATCTAAAAAATTAGTTAATAAAAATATATACCCTAATGAGAATACTATTACAACAAGACCTATTTTATTTAAACAATTTGTAAAAATTTTAGAATAAAAAAAATAAAAAAAGATTATACAAAATATAAAATAAAAATTGTATTGTAAACCTACTTTCACATCTGGATTGATCAAATTTCTTGTAAAGGATATCCATTCATTAACTACCGTTATTAGCAAATAAATAAAAATATAATTTTGGGCAAAAAAAGAATATTTTCTACCCAAAATAAATGATTTGATTAGTGGAAATAGTAAAACTATTTTATAAATAATTCCAATTATCATTTATGGCTTTAAATCTCCTGCGTTATAATATGCGTTTAAAAGATCTTGTAAATTTCTATTGGTTTTTTCATTTACATTAAAATTAGTTTTAACTGCAAATGAAATTCTATTTTCTTTAGGTCCCTTATAATTTAACAAAGCTCCATCCTTTCTTTCAAAGTCTTTGAAATAGATATGATGAAACTCTAATTCCATAATTTCACTATTTGTTAAATTTGCTAAAACTTTCATAAATGCCAGATAATCTACAATCATTTGTCTTTCATACAATATCATTTCACTACAATTATTATTACTTGTAGCATTTATCATTGTTTCTTTAAATGTTGTAAAAGTACTAGATGTTCTTAGCTGATTAATACTAAAATTCTGTCCAATGAATCTATCATCAATTAATATATAGAATTTATCAACGCTTTGTTTTAAATCGTCTGTATCTGAAAAAGTTAATCCCCAAGTCATAAAATTTCTATTTTCAGGTAAAGGATAAAATTTACAAAATCTACTATTATCACAATTTACTAAATCGCAAAAATGTTGATAGTTCAATTTCATAACGTCTAAAGGTTGGGGACTTGATTCTTCTCCAAAAAAAAGTTCGGTAAAACTTTTCTTACAATTATCAACTTCATCAATGGAGATCATTTCAATGAATTCCATTCCTACTTTTTCTGTTTTTAAAATAATATTTTCAATATTATTTTTATTCTGATTTTCAAATGCTCCCATAATTTCTTAGTTTTTAAAATGGTTAAATTTATTAATAGCCTCCACTTTATTATTGACGTGAAGTTTTCTGTAGATGTTTCCTACATGTTTTTTAACAGTATCGATGCTGATAAAAGTTCTATCCGCAATTTCTTTATAGAGCAATCCCTGAGATAGAAGTTCTACGATTTCTGTTTCGCGTTTTGTAAGTTCTTCAATTTCTTTTGCATTGAAAGTTTTTCTTTCAAAATGATTCAAGATCCTTCTTGCAATTGAAAAACTCATGGGAGCTCCACCGTTATATACATCGCGAATTGATGTGAGGATTTTATCCATACTTTCTCCCTTAATCAGATAACCGACTGCACCGGCTTTCAGAGAGTTGAAAATCATTTCATCATCTTCAAAACTGGTACACATAATGAACTGGGTAGATGGCATATCTTTTTTCAGCTTTCCGATTATATCAATACCCAGCATATCCTGAAGCTGAATATCCATCATCACGACATCCGGAGAAAGGTCAGATAAATTTTTCAGAGCTGCATTTCCGTCAAAAAACTGTGCGGTTACCTTCATATCCGTTTGGTAATCGATCACTTTCTTCAACGCATTGTTGTAGTTTTTTTCGTCTTCTACGATGGCTATGGAAATGCTCATGCTGATGATTTTGTTAAAACAAATTTCGACAGAAAACAAAGCAGAAACAATTACACTTTTGTGTAATTATGAAAATTGAGTTCAGGGTTAGTGGTTTGTTTTTTGTTTTTATTAAATTTAAAGAAAATTTCACAAACAGAGAATTAATTTAAATTAATAATGACAAAAATAAACTTAATGAAAAATAGACTTTTTATCACGGCTTCTTTTATAGGACTATCATTAGTAAGCTGTAAAAAAGAAGGTAATAAAGGAATTATAAAAACTGATATTTCAGAACAGGAAGTTCTTGCCGACAACGGAAAGGCAGACTCTACCATTTCATATAATACGGATGTGAATGGTAAAAAAACCATTAAAACTGATTATGTATATAAGGCAACTGACGGAACCTTGGTAAAAGTCGTATTTAATTATGACCCTGAAAAAAGAAACGTAACGATAACCAATAACAATAAAACATTTGTTCTGGAAAAAGCTGAGGCTAAAACCAATGAAACAGTTTACGAAAAGGCTGATATGAAAGCTACCGTAAAAGGTGACAGCCTGATTATTCATCAAGGCGACAATATTATTGAATTGGTAAAAACTAAAATTTAAAACACAAAAAAACCGCTCACAAATCGAGCGGTTTTTTTTATATCTGAAGAATAGTATTTAATAAGATTTTGGATGTCCTGACAGCGATATTTAACTTTTATTACCTATATACAGAGAAATTGTGATTTAAAATTATTATCTATAGCTAACAGCTTTATCCAACTCTATAGGATTGTAGTTACTAATAATTTGAAGCTGATACTCTTTTTTAATGCTTTTCAATCCTTCTATAGTATTTATATGTTTATCAAATACTGTTAATCCCCAGGTTCCTTCCTTCATTGTATCATATTCACTGAATGGATTATTATAATTATTGATCAATAATGTTTGATACTGTTTAAATGTAATTGGTACAGGGCTCTTACCTAAATTAGATTCAACAATATTAGAAGTATCATTCCTGGACAATTTTTTGCTAATAGAAACTAATTTGTAGTTAAAATTATCTTTCGAATCTTTTACTTCAAATATTAATCCCGGCAATCCTCTTAATTTATAAGGGCCTTCTGAAACAGGAATTTCGGTAGAAAACCAAGCTATCCATTTACGTCCACCCCATAGAGCTTCTGCTTTTTGTAACCTATGAGTATCCGATAATTTTGTTTCTGATAATATTTTCCATTGTATATTATCATTCGAAGTATAATTATAATATTCATCTGCTACATTCACAAAATTTTCGTTTACAGACGAACCTGTTTTTCTTTTTATAACTTGCTGGAGCGGAAAGCCGTATGAAATAACAGCTCCGTTTCTTACCAAGGAATCCAGTTTGATTAACTTTTTATAGTAAAATTTTGAATAATCTTTTTCTATATCAAGTACCATTTCAATAGTATCACTATCTTTTTTTAATGAATCCAGTTTATAGCTAAAATCATAAATCACTTGATAATCTTGAGAATAAGAATATTGAATTAAGAAAAAAAAAGAGAAAAAAAGAATATATTTATTAATCAAAATACAATTAACATAATGCTCCTGCCATACTTGAAACTTTTGAACAATCTTCACTTGGATCTGGATAACACGATTGACTACGCTGTCTGTTTGAACAAGACACACTGCTTATGAAGTTCAGCATATTCAAATCCAAATGAAGGTTTTTCAGGAGCTCCTCCAGATGTTTTTTCTTACTTTTCTCTTTGAAAAACTTTTACGAATATAGAAAAAAGAAATAATATTTCAATTTTCGAAAAGAATGAATACAAAATTTAATTCTTGATAACCGAATAAGAAAATTAAATTTATCTCATTATAAACCGCATTTTATAGTAGCTGCACCATAAAAGACATTTGAATTGATGTTGAATTAAACAGCAAAAAAAACCGTTCAGGAAATCTGAACGGTTTTTTATATATCTGTAAGAATATTATTCTCCAGCTTTTTCTTCTGTAGAATCAGTAGCTTCTGCTTTTGGCTCTTCTACTTTTTGATTCTCTTCAGTCGTCGAAGCTTTGCTTTCTTCTACTACAGGAGCTTCTGCAACTACAGCCTCTTTCTTAGTAGCTGTTGCTGATCTTCTGCTTCTTCTTGTCGTCTTCTTCTCCTCAGCATTAGGATTATAAAGCTCATTGAAATCAACTAACTCAATAAGAGCAGTATCTGCAGCATCACCAGGTCTGAAACCAGTTTTGATGATTCTCGTATAACCACCGTTTCTTTCAGCGATTTTCGGAGCTACAGTTCTGAACAATTCAGTAACCGCTTCTTTACTTTGAAGATATGAAAAAACAATTCTTCTATTGTGTGTAGTATCTTCTTTTGCTTTAGTTAATAGAGGCTCAACGTATACTCTTAAAGCTTTCGCTTTAGCTACAGTAGTGTTGATTCTTTTATGCTCAATCAGAGAACAAGCCATATTAGAAAGTAACGCGCTTCTGTGCGAAGCTGTTCTTCCTAAGTGATTGAATTTTTTACCGTGTCTCATTATTATTTAATTATCAGCGTCTAATTTATATTTTGCAACGTCGAAACCGAAGTTAAGACCTTTTGAATGCACTAATTCTTCTAGTTCTGTCAAAGATTTTTTACCAAAATTTCTGAATTTCATCAAATCAGACTTACTGTAAGAAACCAATTCTCCCAATGTTTCAACTTCAGCTGCTTTAAGACAGTTAAGGGCTCTTACAGAAAGATCCATATCTGCTAATTTAGACTTAAGAAGTTGTCTTGTGTGAAGAGTTTCCTCATCGTATTGGATAGATGCCTTTACAGCTTCAGTTTCTAGAGTGATTCTCTCATCAGAGAATAACATGAAGTGATAAATCAATATCTTAGAAGCTTCAGTTAAAGCATTCTGAGGGCTTATAGAACCGTCAGTTTCAATATCTAATACTAATTTTTCGTAGTCTGTTTTTTGCTCTACACGATAATTTTCAATGCTATACTGCACTTTCTTAATTGGCGTAAAAATAGAGTCAATAGCAATGGTCCCTACAGGTGCATTGTTTGACTTGTTCTGGTCAGAAGGTACATACCCTCTTCCTTTTTCTACATTAAACGTAATTTCGAAAGTTACATCTGAGTTTAGGTTACAGATCATCAATTCCGGATTTAGAATCTCGAAACCGTTGATTGATTTACCTAAATCACCAGCAGTAATTACAGTCTGACCGGAAACTTTAGCAACAACCTGTTCGTTAGTCTGGTTTTCTGCTGTAGCTTTTAATCTTACCTGCTTAAGGTTAAGAATAATTTCGGTAACGTCTTCAATTACTCCTGGAATCGTTGAAAATTCGTGCTCTACACCTTCTATTTTGATAGATGAAATAGCGTATCCTTCCAGAGAAGAAAGCAACACTCTTCTCAAAGCATTACCGATTGTAAGCCCGAAACCTGGTTCTAAAGGTCTGAATTCGAATTGACCTTTAAATTCATCAGAGTTAAGTAGAATTACTTTATCGGGTTTTATGAATTGTAAAATTGCCATATTATTGGGTTGAGCAAAAATTTGATTAAAAAATTATTTAGAGTAAAGTTCGACGATAAGCTGTTCCTTGATGTCTTCCGGGATTTGGATTCTTTCAGGAGCAGATACGAAAGTACCTTCTTTCTTTTCGTCGTTGAATTGTAACCACTCATAGTTTGCTTTAGAAGCTAAAGCATCTGCAACCACTTCAAGAGATTTAGATTTTTCTCTTACAGCGATTACATCACCAGCTTTCACCAAATAAGAAGGAATATTAAGGATCTCACCATTCACAGTGATGTGTCTGTGAGAAGTCAGCTGTCTTGCACCGGCTCTGGTTTTAGAAAAACCTAATCTGTACACAACATTATCCAATCTTGATTCGCAAAGCTGTAATAAAACTTCACCTGTTACACCTTTACTTCTGTGTGCTTTTTCAAATAGGTTAGCAAACTGTCTTTCTAAAATACCGTAAGTATATTTAGCTTTTTGCTTTTCCATTAACTGGACAGCGTATTCAGATTTTTTCGCTCCTCTTCTTTTGTTAACACCGTGTTGTCCTGGCGGTTGGTTTTTTCTTTTCTCGAAGTTTTTATCATCTCCGTAGATTGCAGCACCAAACTTTCTAGCAATCTTTGTTTTAGGTCCAATATATCTTGCCATAATGGGTAAATTCTAAAAATTAAACTCTTCTTCTTTTTGGTGGTCTACATCCATTGTGCGGCATAGGAGTAACGTCAATAATTTCGCTAACCTCGATACCTGAATTGTGAATGGTTCTGATAGCAGACTCTCTACCTGCACCAGGACCCTTTACATACACCTTTACTCTTCTTAAACCAGCTTCGTGAGCTACATTAGAGCAATTTTCTGCTGCCATTTGAGCAGCAAAAGGAGTGTTCTTTTTAGAACCTCTGAACCCCATTTTACCGGCAGATGCCCAAGAGATAACTTCTCCGTTTTTATTTGTTAAAGAAATGATGATGTTATTGAAAGAAGCCTGAATATGCGCTTCACCAATAGCTTCAACTTTTACTTTTCTTTTTTTAACTACTTTACTTTGTTTTGCCATAATTCCTAACGATTATTTACTTGCTTTTTTCTTGTTAGCAACTGTTTTTCTCTTTCCTTTACGGGTTCTCGAGTTGTTTTTCGTTCTCTGGCCTCTTAAAGGTAGTCCTAGTCTGTGACGTATTCCTCGTTGGCATCCTATGTCCATTAATCTCTTAATGTTCAATTGCACTTCAGATCTAAGCTCACCTTCCACTTTAATGTTTTCAGTGATGTAATTTCTGATTGCAGCCAATTCATCGTCATTCCATTCGTTGACTTTCTTGTCTTCGCTGATACCGGCGTTCTTAAGGATTTCTGAAGATGTACTTCTTCCAATTCCGTAGATGTAAGTTAAACCGATAACACCTCTTTTGTTTTTTGGTAAATCAATACCTGAAATTCTCGCCATAATTTAGCCTTGTCTTTGTTTAAATTTTGGGTTCTTCTTGTTGATTACAAACAGAACGCCTTTTCTGCGAACAATCTTGCAATCAGCACTTCTTTTTTTAATTGATGCTCTAACTTTCATTTGATATATATAATCTTTTAATAAGGACAAATGGAATCTTGCGATTTCATTTGAAATATAATTATTTTTTTATACTTAATAAAGCGGTCCGAAAGACTTCAATAATTAGTATTTATTTTTTAACAATAGCCAAATGGAGATCAGATGATTCCATTTGGCATTTTGTTTAATATCTAAATGTAATTCTCCCTTTTGTCAAATCGTAAGGAGACATTTCAAGTTTTACCTTATCACCAGGTAAAAGTTTAATATAATGCATTCTCATTTTACCGGAAATATGAGCGATAAGTATATGCCCATTTTCCAGCTCTACACGGAACTGGGCGTTCGAAAGTGCTTCCGTAATAACGCCGTCCTGTTCAATATGTTTCTGTTTTGCCATAAATTAATATCCAGTCGATCTTGATAGTTTAGACTGCATTAAGCCATCATAATGATGATTCAGCAGATAAGTGTTAATCTGTTGAACAGTATCTAATACCACCCCAACCATAATTAGCAACGATGTTCCCCCAAAAAATAAGGCGAACGCATCTGTCTGAACAAGACTCCCATGCACTATTGCTGGAAGGACTGCAAAGATAGATAAAAATATTGCACCCGGCAAGGTAATTTTTGATAAAATATCATCTAAGTAATCAGCGGTCTCTTTACCCGGTCTAACCTTCGGTACCAAACCTCCGTTTCTCTTTAAATCATCAGCCATTTGATTTACCGGAATTGTAATTGCGGTATAGAAAAATGAAAAGATAATAATTAATAATGCAAACAATACGTTGTACTGCCAGCTAAAAACATTCTTGAAACCAGCAAGAAAAGTATTTGACTCATCAAATTTTGTCAATAAACCAGGTACAAACATTAATGCCTGAGCAAAAATGATTGGCATAACCCCAGCCGCATTTACTTTTAATGGAATCCACTGTCTTGCTCCCTGCATAAGATTTTTATTTACACCTCCTCTTGCCTGAGCTCTGCTTACATACTGAATAGGGATTTTTCTTACTGCAACAGATAATACCACTGCCAAAAGAACAACCAACATCCAGAATATTACTTCAATCAAAATCATGATTGATCCTAAACCTCCTTTTCCGTTCTGTACTGCAATTTCCTGTACAAAAGCCTCTGGTAATCTGGATAAAATACCTACCATAATAAGGATGGAAATACCATTTCCAATTCCTTTATCGGTAATTTTTTCACCCAACCACATGGCAAATACAGAACCTGCAACTAAGATTACAATACTTGGCAACCAGAACATAATAGAATTTGGATCTACAAGATATGCAGACTGAAACTGAGTATAAGGTAAAAATAATTGAGTAATAGAGGTTAAATAAGAAGGTGCCTGTACAAGACAAACCCCAATTGTTAACCATCTGGTTATCTGATTCAATGTATTTCTACCGGATTCTCCGTCTTTTTGAAGCTTCTGAAGATAAGGAATTGCCATCCCCATCAACTGAACAATAATAGAAGCAGAAATGTAAGGCATGATACCTAACGCCATTACAGAAGCATGACTAAACGCGCCTCCCGTAAACGACGAAAGCAAGCCAAGGAGACCTGCTCCCTGCTTGTTACCGCCCTGACTTTTATAATGCTCTAAGAGATCTCCTACTTCTGCAAGGTTAATTGCAGGTAAAGAGATAAAAGATGCGAATCTATACACAAGGATAATACCTAAAGTAAAGAGAATTTTGTCTCTCAGTTCTTTAAGGCTCCAAATATTCTTAAGGGTTTGTATAAATTCTTTCATTAGTAATATTATAAGGTAATTGCTTTTCCACCTGCTTTAGAAATAAGTTCTTCAGCAGATTTAGTGAACTTGTCAGCAGTAATTGAAACCGCAGATTTCAATTCTCCTCTACCCATAATTTTCACTATTTCTCTCTTAGTCGCCAAACCGTTTTCTACCAAAACTTCTTTAGTAATATCTCCTGTTAAGGATTTAGTATCAATTAAGTTTTGAATATCATCCAGGTTAATAGCTCTATATTCTTTTCTGTTTACGTTTTTGAAACCGAATTTAGGTAATCTTCTTTGCAAAGGCATTTGACCTCCTTCGAAACCGATCTTTTGAGAATAACCAGCTCTAGCTTGCTGACCATTGTGACCTTTCCCAGCTGTACCGCCTTTTCCACTACCTTGTCCTCTACCAATTCTTTTTGAACTAAAAGTAGAACCTGCTGCAGGTCTTATGTTGTTTAAATTCATTTTAAAATTATTTTAAAAATTATTTTTGAACTTCAAGTAAGTGACTAACTGCAGCTATCATCCCTAAAATTGAAGGAGTAGCTTCGTGCTCTACAACTTGGTGAAGTCTCTTAAATCCTAATGCTTCAAGCGTTCTCTTTTGGGTTTTTGTTCTACCAATAGCGCTTCTTACCTGTTTTACTTTAATTGTTGCCATTGTATATTTATTAACCGTTAAACACTTTACTTAGAGAAACTCCTCTCATTCTTGCAATTTCTTCAGGTCTTCTGATGTCTAACAATGCTTTGAAAGTTGCCTTTACAACATTGTGAGGGTTTGAAGATCCTTTAGATTTTGAAAGGATATCATGGATTCCAGCTGATTCCAATACCGCTCTTACCGCACCACCGGCGATAAGACCTGTACCGTGAGAAGCAGGTCTCAGGAAGATATCCGCACCACCGTATCTTGCAGCAGTCTGGTGAGGAATTGTATGGTTCATTACAGGAACTTTTACAAGGTTTTTCTTAGCATCTTCTACTGCTTTAGCAATAGCGGAAGCAACTTCCTTGGATTTTCCTAAACCAAAACCGATAGTACCGTTCTCGTCTCCTACAACAACAATTGCAGAAAATCCGAAAGCTCTACCCCCTTTAGTTACTTTTGTTACCCTGTTTACGGATACGAGACGATCTTTTAATTCTAATCCTCCCGGTTTTACTCTTTCTATATTATCTAGTCCTAACATATTTTCCGAAATTTAATGATTAGAATTTAAGTCCTCCTTCTCTCGCACCATCAGCTAAAGCCTTAACTCTACCATGATATACGAAACCGTTTCTATCAAATACAATAGCTTCAATTCCAGCAGCAATAGCTTTGGCAGCGATCGCTTTACCTACAGCAGCAGAAATTTCACTTTTAGTACCGTTAGCATCAACACCTTTTTCTCTCGAAGAAGCTGAAGCTAAAGTTTTACCATCTTTATCGTCTATTAACTGAGCGTAAATTTCCTTATTACTCTTGTATACAGATAATCTTGGCAATTCAGAAGATCCAGAGATTTTCCCTCTTACTCTTCTTTTTATTCTTATTCTTTTTTCTAATTTACTTAGTGCCATTTTCTTAAAATTTATTAAGCAGATTTACCAGCTTTACGTCTAACATTTTCTCCTACGAATCTTACACCTTTTCCTTTGTACGGCTCAGGCTTTCTGAATGAACGGATTTTCGCCGCTACCATTCCTAGAAGTTGCTTGTCAAAAGACGTTAAAGTAATAATTGGGTTTTTACCTTTTTCAGTCAATGTATCGATTACCACTTCTTTTGGAAGTTCCAATACGATACCGTGAGAGAATCCTAAAGCCAACTCAAGTTTCTGACCTGAGTGTGATGCTCTGTATCCTACTCCCACTAGTTCTAACTTCTTAGTGAAACCTTCAGTGGCTCCAATAATCATGTTATTTACTAACGCCCGGTATAAACCGTGTAGCGCTCTGTGTTGTTTAGAATCAGACGGTCTGCTGAATGTAAGCACCCCATCTTCCTGTTCTAAAGTAATTCCTTCTGTAAGTTCCTGAGTCAATTCTCCTTTAGGACCTTTTACAGTTACTACACCTTCTTTCTCGGTAACAGTAACACCAGCTGGAATTGTTATAATTGCTTTACCAATTCTTGACATTTTCCTTTAATTAAAAATTAATAAACATAGCAAATTACTTCACCACCTACTTTTTCTTCTCTAGCTTTCTTATCTGTCATTACTCCTCTTGAAGTTGAGATAATTGCTACACCCAAACCGTTCAATACTCTTGGAAGTTCCGTAGAACCTTTGTATTGTCTAAGACCTGGTCTTGAAGCTCTCTGGATAGATTTGATTGCAGGCTTGTTTGTTTGCTTGTCATACTTAAGAGCGATTTTGATTGTCCCCTGAACAGCGCTATCTTCAAACTTGTAGTTTAAGATATACCCTTGATCAAATAAGATTTTCGTAAGCTCCTTTTTGATTTTCGATGCAGGAATTTCCACCACTTTGTGGCCTGCGCTTTGTGCGTTCCTTACTCTTGTCAGGAAATCTGAAATTGGATCTGTTACCATTTTTCTATTTTAAATTATTGGTTAAAGACAACCAGTATTGAAAAGACTTGAAGATTAAAATATCAGACTTCAGAAAACCTCGGTCTGATATTTATTTCTTTAGTATCTCAACAACTTAATTGCCTCGATTAATTAGTAATTATTACCAACTGGCTTTTTTCACTCCAGGGATAAGACCGTTGTTGGCCATTTCTCTGAAAGTTACTCTTGAAAGACCGAAAGTTCTCATGTAACCTCTTGGTCTTCCTGTCAATTTACATCTGTTGTGTAATCTTACAGGAGAAGCATTTTTTGGCAACTTTTGAAGTCCTTCGTAATCACCAGCTTCTTTAAGAGCTTTTCTCTTCTCAGCGTATTTAGCTACAGTAGCTTCTCTTTTGCGCTCACGCGCTTTCATTGATTCTTTAGCCATTTCTTAGTTCTTTTTGAAAGGTAAACCGAAGTGAGTTAATAATGCTTTAGCTTCTTTATCTGTTTTCGCAGTTGTAACGAAAGTAATGTCCATCCCCTGGATTTTCTTTACTTTGTCAATTACGATTTCAGGGAAGATAATCTGCTCAGTAATACCTAAGTTATAGTTACCTCTACCATCGAAACCGTCAGCTTTGATACCAGAAAAATCTCTAATACGTGGCAAAGCAGAAGAAGTCAGTCTGTCTAAGAATTCGTACATCTTCTGAGCTCTAAGAGTTACCTTAGCTCCTACAGGCATACCTTTTCTTAATTTGAAAGCAGCTTCATCCTTTTTTGAAATAGTACCTACAGCTTTTTGCCCGGTAATATTTGTAAGTTCTTCAACAGCATAATCGATGATTTTTTTATCAGCAGTAGCGTCACCCAAACCTTGAGATAAAATAATTTTCTCAAGTCTTGGTACCTGCATTACTGATTTATATCCGAATTCTTCCATCATTGCAGGAACAATTGTTTCGTGATATGCTTTTTTGGGTCTTGCGATATATTCCATGTGTTATTTAAAATTATAAAGTTTCACCCGTTTTTTTGTCGATTCTTACTTTCTTATCTCCGTCGATTTTGTAACCAACTTTGATAGCTTTTCCGTCTTTATTAACTAAAGCTATGTTTGAGATATGAATAGAAGCTTCCTTTTCTGTAATTCCTCCTTGAGGATTTGAAGCTGAAGGCTTAACGTGTTTTTTAACGATGTTAAGTCCTGCAACGATTACTCTAGGGTCTTTTCCTTCTTTTTTGATCACTTCAATAACTTCACCAGTTTTACCTTTGATATCTTTTTTACCAGTGGTAATGATTACGTTATCTCCTCTTTTTATTTTTAACTTTGACATTTTTTTAAAATTTTAAATATTAAAGTACTTCAGGAGCTAATGAAATGATTTTCATATATTCTTTGTCTCTCAACTCACGAGCCACAGGTCCGAAAACACGTGTTCCTCTCATTTCTCCTCCAGCGTTCAGTAAAACACAAGCATTGTCTTCGAATTTGATGTAAGATCCATCTTTTCTTCTGACTGCTTTTTTTGTTCTTACTACTACCGCCTTTGATACTTGACCTTTCTTAGCGTTTCCTGATGGTGTAGAATCTTTAATAGTAACTACGATTTTATCACCAACTGAAGCATATCTTCTTCTGGTACCTCCCAGAACTCTGATCACTAGTACTTCTTTAGCACCTGTGTTATCAGCAACTTTTAATCTTGATTCTGTTTGTAACATTACTTAGCTTTTTCAATGATTCTTACTAATCTCCATCTCTTGCTCTTGCTCAAAGGTCTTGTTTCTGTAATTAATACAGTATCTCCTTCTGTGCATTCGTTGTTTTCGTCGTGTGCAGTATATTTTTTCGTTTTCAAAACGAATTTACCGTACATCGGGTGCTTTACTCTTGTAGTTTCACTAACAACAATAGTTTTTTCCATTTTATTGCTGGAAACCACTCCGATTCTTTCTTTTCTTAAATTTCTATCCATTGTAAAAAGGATTATTGTTTGTTAGTTAACTCAGTGTTTAGTCTTGCGATTGTCTTTCTCAAATCTCTGATTTGAATTGGATTTTCAAGCGGACTGATTTTGTGAGCCAATTTCATTTTTGAGAATTGAGCTTTAGCTTCAGCCAATTTTGCTTGAATATCTTCAGCGCTTAGATTTTTAATTTCAGCTTGTTTCATTGTTTCAGAGATTAAAGAGGTTTAACAAAATCGTTAGCAACTACAAATTTGGTAACTACCGGTAATTTCTGTGCAGCTAATCTTAAAGCTTCTTTAGCGATCTCGTAAGATACACCTCCGATTTCGAACATAATTTTACCCGGTTTTACTACAGCTACCCAATATTCTACAGCACCTTTACCTTTACCCATCCTTACTTCGGCAGGTTTTTTAGTAATAGGCTTATCTGGAAATATTTTGATCCATAGTTGACCTTCTCTTTTCATATATCTTGTCGCAGCGATACGAGCAGCTTCGATTTGCCTTGCAGTGATCCAAGCACCTTCTGTAGCTTTGATTCCGAAAGTCCCATAAGCAAGTTGATTACCTCTTTGAGCAATCCCCTTCATTTTCATCTTATGAACTCTACGGAATTTGGTTCTTTTTGGTTGTAACATAATTTCTTAAATTTTAGATTTTAGAATTTAGATTTTAAAAAAGTAACGGTCATTTAAAAACTATCCTCTAAAATTTTATTAATTATTTTTTTTATCTCTAGAAGGTCTTCTGTTGTCTCTGTCTCCACCTCCTCTGTTTCCGCCACCTGAAGGACCACCTTTCTTCTGCTGTCCTACTAATGGAGAAAGATCTCTTCTACCGTAAACTTCACCTTTCATGATCCAAACCTTAACTCCTAACTTACCGTATTGAGTTAATGCTTCACCGATATGGTAATCGATATCTGCTCTGAAAGTTGACAATGGAATTCTTCCGTCTTTGAAAGACTCAGATCTTGCCATTTCAGCACCGTTCAATCTACCTGAGATCTGAACTTTGATACCTTCAGCACCCATTCTCATTGTAGAAGCGATAGCCATCTTAACTGCTCTTCTGTAAGAGATTCTGTTTTCGATCTGTTTAGCGATACTGTCTGCAACTAATACTGCATCAAGTTCAGGTCTTTTGATTTCGAAAATATTGATTTGAATATCCTTTTTAGTAAGTTTCTTCAATTCTTCTTTTAACTTATCAACTTCCTGACCTCCTTTACCGATGATTAATCCCGGTCTGGCTGTAGTGATTGTTACTGTTACTAATTTAAGTGTTCTTTCAATATAAATTTTTGAAATTCCACCTTTAGATAATCTTGCTTCAAGGTATCTTCTGATTTTGTAGTCTTCAGCGATTCTGTCTCCATAATCGTTTCCGCCAAACCAGTTAGAATCCCATCCTCTGATGATACCTAATCTGTTACCAATTGGATTTGTCTTCTGTCCCATACCTTGAATTAATTTTCTTTTGTACCTAAGATTAGTGTAATGTGGTTTGATCTTTTTCTGATTCTGTACCCTCTACCTTGTGGAGCCGGTCTCAGCCTCTTCAATTGTCTTGCACTGTCTACAAAAATTTCTTTAACGATCAGGTTAGCTTCTTCAATATCAGCACCTTCGTTTTTTGTCTGCCAGTTGGCCATCGCAGAAAGTAATACTTTTTCCAATTTCTCAGAAGCTCCTTTCTTTGAATATTTTAGGATGCTCAAAGCTTTGTCAACTTCTACCCCTCTGATGATATCAGCAACTAATCTCATCTTTCTAGGAGATGTCGGGCAATCGTTGTGTAATGCTTTTACTACATCTTGATTTGTTAATTTACGTGCTAATGCACTTTCTCTTTTTCTTGATCCCATGATTATCTACTTCCTTTATTTTTATTACCACCATGACCTCTGAAAGATCTTGTTGGAGAAAATTCGCCTAACTTGTGACCTACCATGTTCTCAGTAACATAAACAGGGATAAAAGATTTCCCGTTGTGTACTGCAATAGTTTGTCCTACGAAGTCCGGAGAGATCATAGACGCTCTAGACCAAGTTTTGATAACTGTTTTCTTACCAGCCTCTATATTTGCCTGAACCTTCTTATCTAAAGTATATGCGATGAATGGTCCTTTTTTAAGTGATCTTGCCATAATTATTTACGTTTAGATATGATATGACGGTTAGACGCTTTATTTTTCTTTCTGGTTTTGTAACCTTTAGCAGGCATACCGTTTCTAGATCTTGGGTGACCTCCGGAAGAACGTCCTTCACCACCTCCCATTGGGTGATCTACTGGGTTCATTACTACCGGTCTTGTTCTAGGTCTTCTACCTAACCATCTGCTTCTACCAGCCTTACCTGAAACAGTTAACTGATGATCAGAGTTAGAAACAGATCCAATCATTGCATAACACTCAGTAAGGATCATTCTTGATTCTCCTGAAGGCAATTTGATGATTGCATATTTCCCGTCTCTTGAAGTCAATTGAGCTGACGAACCAGCACTTCTTGCTAAGATTGCACCTTGACCAGGCTTCATTTCGATACAAGAAATCACAGTTCCCAAAGGAATGTTTTTCAATTTCATTGCGTTACCTACATTAGGTTCTACGCTTTCACCAGAAATGATTTTTTGATCAACTTTGATCCCGTTTGGAGCGATGATGTATCTCTTCTCTCCGTCTGCATATTCAACTAAAGCGATGAAAGCAGTTCTGTTTGGATCATATTCTACAGTTTTTACCGTTGCTTCAACATCATGCTTGTTTCTTTTGAAGTCGATAATTCTGTATTTCTTTTTGTGTCCACCTCCGGTGTAACGCATGGTCATTTTACCAGTTTGGTTACGTCCACCTGACTTACTAATACCAACGGTCAGAGACTTCTCCGGTTTGTTGGTAGTAATTTCCTCAAAATTGTTAACAATTCTGAATCTCTGTCCTGGGGTGATAGGTTTTAATTTTCTAACAGACATTACTATTATTTATAATTAATAATTAATTTACAGCAAAAATGTCGATTACTTCTCCTTCAGCAAGAGTGATAACCGCCTTTTTTAATTTGTTTGTCTTTCCTACTTGAAGACCTTTTTTCGTGTATTTCGAAGAAACTTTAGGAGCATAAATCATGGTTCTAACGTCTGCTACTTTTACACCATAAGCCTGCTCTATTGCATTTTTAATCTGGATTTTATTCGCCTTAGGTTGTACTAAGAAAGAATAAGCACCTCTTAAATCTGTAAGATAGTTTGCTTTTTCTGAAATAACTGGTTTAATAATTAGTGACATGATTTATTTCTTTAAATTTTCCTGGAATTTTTCAACTGCACCTTCTAAGAAAACGATCTCACCTGCATTGATTAAGTCATAAGAACTGATCTCATTGAACTTCATCACTTTTGTCTTAGGTAAGTTTCTTGAAGATAAATACACATTCTTGTTTGTATCAGGAAGAATGAATAAAGATTTCTTATCGTTTAATGCCAATGCATTAAGGATAGTGATAAAATCTTTAGTTTTAGGAGCAGAAATGCTCAAACCTTCTACAATTTTAATACTGTTGTCTTTCAACTTCTGAGAAAGAACAGATTTTTTTGCTAATCTCTTAAGAGCTTTATTCAATTTGAATCTGTAATCTCTTGGCTTAGGTCCGAATACTCTACCACCCCCTCTGAAAGTCGGCGATTTAATATCACCATATCTCGCAGAACCAGATCCTTTTTGCTTCTTAAGTTTTTTAGTAGAAGCTGTAATTTCGCTTCTTTCTTTTGATTTATGAGTTCCTTGTCTCTGAGCGGCAAGGTACTGTTTCACTTCTAAGTAAACCGCGTGCTTATTTGGCTCAATACCGAATACAGATTCGTCCAGAGTTACTTTTTTTCCGGTTTCTTTTCCTGATGTATTTAATACTACTAGTTCCATTTTCTGATAATTACATAAGAATTTTTAGCTCCCGGAACAGCACCTTTTACTACTAAAAGATTTTGTTCTTGATCCACTTTTAATACCTGAAGGTTTTGTACAGTTACCTGCTTACCTCCCATTCTACCTGCCATTCTCATTCCTTTGAATACTCTCGAAGGATCCGATCCCGCACCGATAGAACCTGGGGCTCTTAATCTGTTGTGCTGACCGTGAGTAGCCTGCATTACACCTCCAAAGCCGTGTCTTTTAACAACACCCTGGAAACCTTTACCTTTTGAAGTTCCTGTTACGTCAACAAATTCACCTTCAGCGAATAGATCAACTTTTACCTCTTCTCCTACTTTTACTTCGTCAACGAATTCTCTGTAGAATTCTACCAACTTAGCTTTAGGAGCAGAACCAGCCTTTTTAAAATGGCCAGCCAACGCTTTACCAACGTTCTTTTCACTCTTGTCATCGAAACCTAACTGAACAGATTTATATCCGTCCTTTTCAATGGTTCTGACCTGTAAAACTGAGCAAGGACCTGCCTGAATAACGGTGCACGGCATATTTTTGCCGTTTTCGTCAAACAGAGAAGTCATCCCAATTTTTTTTCCAATAATACCTGACATTATTTATATAATATGTTATAAAATTTCCTTGTATTCACCTTCATTTTTCGAGTTCTCAAGTAATTACCAAGTTTGAATTGGGCATACTCCTCCCCTAAAATGAGTGTGCAAATGTATGAATAAAATTTAATTTGACAAATATATATTGCAAAATATTTTGATTTATAGAAAGTTAAAGCCTTTCAATAATTATTGAAAGGCTTTAACTACTTAATAATTTTGAATATTATTCCAATTCTATTGGATTGTAGGGAATAGGATTTGATTTTGTTATAATTTTACTCCCATCCTCATTATATGCATTTCCATGAAAGGCACCTGGGTTTTCATAATAAGTCTTTCTTACTTCTCTCAATTTCTGTCGGCTTACTTTTAAAACACTTTTTTCATATTCCAAATAAATATCTATTTGCTTTTTATCTATCCCCTGAGCTACAAAATGAAAGATTCCCTCAAGATCCCCAATCTCTAAAATTAATCCCGGAAGACCTTGAAAAACATATGGCCCATTGTTGATCGGAATTTCTGTAGAATACCAGGCGATATAATTTCTTCCCCTGTATTTTACAGATGCTTTTTTACAATTATGTCCAAGAATTTTTTTTTCTCCCTTTTCAAATTGCCACTTAAAATCAGGAATATCTTCTTCATACTCATACAACCTTTTAATCCTATTTTGATGAGTTACTGTTCCATCTTTAAGTTTTTTCAAACTAATGTTCCCCCAAAGTATTTTATATTCCATCATCTGATTCAAATCTTTAACATCTACAAAGTCTTGGTGGCTGAATATTTCTCTTAAAGAATCCAATTTTATTGATGCAAAATCGCTAAATTTTGTGAAACTATCATTGCTTTGCAAAATACAAATTGTCTCCCGGGGAATTCTTTGGGATTTTCCATCATCTGAAAAAGTGAATTGATAATAAATATTCAGTGTACTTTTTCCATAGTTTTTAACAGAAAACAAACTACTTTTCATTTTAAATTCACGTTGAAATGTAGTTTGCTTTGAATACGACAAATTGTGTAACAGCAAAGCCATGGCTATAATTAAAAATCTCATACTTTTATAAATTAAAAAAAGGAGGAAAAGATCATCCTAAAAAAACATTTATAAATCTATAAAATACAACATTATCATTTTGACCCATATTGCCATTACATTTTTGAGCATTGAAATATGCCACATCATTGGTATAGTCAATCAAACCATTATAGTCATCTGAATATTAATCTAAATCCAAGAAATATATGGAGAATGCATTCTCTCCCAAGTATAAAAAAACATCATTGACCTAATAAGCCCCTTTGAATTATCAGCAATAATGTATTCCTGTTTCATATTTCTGTTCTATTTTTGCTATCTTTTAAATTAATACTCTTTAAAGAAACCAATTCAATTCCGTAAGAAGGCTTGCTATCTGCATTCGTAAAACCAGCAACTTCTAAAAACTGCTGCAGAAAGCAATTTTTTCATAATTAATAACTTTTTAATTATTAATATAAACTAAAATAAAAATAAAAACGAAAATACACAAGAATTTTTCAAAGAATTAATTTGATTTTAAAACACAAAGTATGGAGACCGTTATTTTACAATAACAGAAACCCCTATTTCCTCTAATACCAATCTGTCCTCGTCACTTATACCTTTGTCAGTTATGAGGTAATCAATTTTATCAAGAGGAGCAATCTTCCCGAATCCTTTCTTATTAAGTTTTGAAGAGTCACCTAAAATGACCACTTTTTCGGAACATTCTATCATGAGTTGGTTCAGATGAGCTTCTGCGGCGTTGGAAGTACTGATTCCAAATTCCTTATCAATCCCATCAACTCCCAGAAAGAGTTTGGTACACGAAAACTGCTTAAGGATCGTTTCCGAAATAGATCCCACAATTGATGTGGAACTCTTCCTTACTTCTCCTCCAAGCTGAATGATATTGATATTGGGATTGTTACAAAGCTCGAGCGCAACCCTCAGGGACGAGGTAAGAACAGTCAGAGGGCCGAAATTCACCAGCATTCTTGCCAGATAGTGCATTGTTGTTCCGGATGCAAGGATTATACAGTCGTTTTCCTGAATAAGCTTCAGGGCTCCTTTTGCAATATTCTGTTTGGCTTCTACATTAATATTTTCTTTTTCATAAACGTTTCTTTCATAAGCATAGTGTACATACTTACTTGCTCCTCCGTGGTTTCGGAAAAGCAACCCTAAGCCTTCAAGATAGTTCAGATCTTTACGAACGGTAACTGACGAAACGTTCAGCCTTTCGCAAAGATCCTGAACAAGAACATGCCCTTTTTCATCCAACTCCTTTAATATGTCATCATGTCTCGGTATTAGCTTTTCCATTCTGATTCTTTCACCAAAAATAATAATTTCCGGCGAGATCACTGAAATTTCATACATTTTACTTTTTGTTTCGTTTTTATTTTTTATATTTGAAAAACGAAACATATCGAAACACTTATGAAACGAAACGAAGAACTCAGCAAGTTAACCAATGTTGAAGAATGGGATTTTATTGTAATCGGAGGAGGAGCAAGTGGTTTAGGCTCAGCATTAGATGCTGCCAGTCGAGGGTTTAAAACCCTTCTGCTTGAGTCTCATGATTTCGCAAAAGCCACATCCAGCCGCAGTACAAAACTGGTTCACGGAGGTGTACGATACCTTGCACAGGGAGATATCGGATTAGTAAAGGAAGCGCTTAAAGAAAGGGGACTTCTGTCTCAAAATGCTGCCCATGTAGTCAAAAACCAATCATTCATTATCCCAAATTATACTTGGTGGAGCGGAATTTATTATAAAATAGGTTTATCCATCTATGATTTTCTTTCCGGCAAACTCAGCTTAGGAAAAACAAAGTATATCAGCAGAACCGAAACCATTGAAAAACTGCCGACTATTGAACAAAATGATTTATCAAGCGGCGTGGTCTATCAGGATGGTCAGTTCGATGATGCACGATTAGCCATCAACCTGTCACAGACTGTCATAG
Source organism: Chryseobacterium sp. HNCC26DJ238 (assembly GCF_057180465.1). Lineage (NCBI taxonomy): Bacteria > Pseudomonadati > Bacteroidota > Flavobacteriia > Flavobacteriales > Weeksellaceae > Chryseobacterium > Chryseobacterium sp. HNCC26DJ238. Next base: position 95,161 of record NZ_JBXUGI010000015.1, on the reverse strand, counting down.
AGAAAGGAGGAAGCGTCCTTAACTATATGAAAGTGACCGGGCTTTTAAAAAACAGTTCAGGAAAGATAAATGGAGTACTGGCAGAAGACCAGCTTTTACACGGACAATATGAGCTTCGGGCAAAAGCCGTTATTAACGCAACAGGAGTATTCACCAATGACATTCTGAATATGAATAATGCAAGACATGGTAAATTTGTTGTTCCCAGCCAGGGTATCCACTTGGTACTGGACAAATCATTTCTCAAAAGTGATGACGCCATCATGATCCCTAAGACATCAGATGGAAGAGTTCTGTTTGTGGTACCTTGGCATGACAGAGCCCTGGTGGGAACTACAGACACCGTTCTGGAAACCCCGAGCTTTGAACCGCAGGCTCTTGAATCTGAAATTAATTTCGTATTAAATACAGCCGGACAATATTTAGCCAAAAAACCAACAAGAGATGATGTAAAATCTATGTTTGCAGGATTACGACCGCTGGCAGCACCCAAAGAACGAGGTAAAAACACAAAAGAAGTTTCCCGTAGCCATAAAGTCATCACTTCCGATACAGGATTGGTTTCCATTATCGGAGGTAAATGGACCACGTACCGTAAGATGGCGGAAGACACCATTGATAAAGCTGTAGAAATCCTTCATTTACAGGGAGGACCTTCTCAGACAGAAAATCTATCGATCCACGGTAATATAAATGCCGGACTTGTCGACCGAAGCAGCCATCTGTATGTATATGGATCAGATATTCCGGCAATACAGTCACTGCAGAAAAGCAATCATCACTATGCTCAGAAAATTCATCCTGATCATCCTTTCACTATAGCAGAAGCCGTCTGGGCCCTGAGATATGAAATGGCGGAAACAATAGAAGATATTCTCGCCCGCAGAGTACGACTTCTGTTTTTAGATGCGAGAGCTGCAATTGAAAGTGCCCATAAAATTGCGCAGCTTATTGCCATAGAAAAAAAATATTCTCAGGAATGGGCAGATAAACAGGAAAAAGAGTTTATTGAACTGGCACAGGGATACCTGCTAACTCCCTACTACCCTTAAACAATCACTCATAAAAACTACACAATATGAAGAAAAAATTAATCCTCGCTCTAGATCAGGGTACTACTTCCTCCAGAGCCATCTTATTCAATCACAGCGGAGCAATCGAATACAGCTCTCAAAAAAACTTCGAACAGATCTATCCTACTCCCGGTTGGGTTGAGCATGATCCGAACGAAATATGGTCATCCCAAATATCTGTTGCTGCAGAAATTATTGCAAAAGCCGGAATTTCCGGATTGGAAGTCGTCGCTATCGGCATCACTAATCAACGTGAAACGACTGTTGTCTGGGATAGAGAAACAGGCGAACCTATTTATAATGCTATTGTATGGCAGGATAGAAGAACTTCAAAATACTGCGATGAATTAAAAGAAAAGGGGCATTCTGATATGATCAGGGAAAAAACCGGACTTGTTCTGGATGCTTATTTTTCTGCAACCAAATTAAAATGGATCCTGGATCATGTAGAAGGAGCAAAAGAAAAAGCTGAGGAAGGCAGATTATGTTTCGGAACTGTTGACACATGGCTTGTCTGGAAACTTACCCGGGGAAAGATGTTTATTACCGATGTTTCCAATGCCAGCAGAACCATGCTTCTCAACATTCATACTTTAGAATGGGATCAGGATCTTTTAGATCTGTTTGACATTCCGAAATCTATACTTCCTGCCGTAAAACAGAGCAGCGAAATTTATGGAGAGACTGCTACCACTTTGTTTTCAACCAAAATTCCGATTGCCGGAATTGCGGGAGATCAGCAGGCTGCCTTATTCGGACAGCTTTGCGTAAATCCCGGCATGGTAAAAAACACCTATGGAACAGGATGCTTCCTGTTGATGAATACAGGAAAAGAAGCCGTTTCTTCTAAAAATAATCTGCTCACAACTGTCGCCTGGAAGATCAATGGAGAAGTGAGCTATGCACTTGAAGGAAGCGTTTTTGTAGGGGGTGCTGCAATCCAGTGGCTGAGAGACGGACTGAAAATTATCCGTTCAGCAAAAGATGTGAATGACCTGGCAGCAAGTGTTGAAGACAACGGTGGCGTTTATTTTGTTCCGGCACTTACAGGATTGGGAGCGCCTTACTGGGACCAGTATTCCAGAGGAACGATTGTAGGGATAACACGTGGAACGACAGACGGCCATATTGCGAGAGCCACTTTGGAAGGAATAGCTTTTCAGGTTTATGATATTGTCAAATCTATGGAAGCCGATTCGGGAAGACCAAGCCTTGAGCTCAGAGTAGATGGAGGAGCTTCCGCAAGCAACCTTCTGATGCAGATACAGTCTGATCTTTTCGGATTCAGGATTACAAGACCAAAAACTCTGGAGACCACTGCGTTAGGCGCAGCTTATCTTGCAGGATTAGCTGTGGGATACTGGAAGGATCTTCATGAGATCCAGTCTCAATGGATCGTTGATAAGGATTTCCATCCCAAAGTAGATAAAGAAAAAGCAGATCACATGATCTATTTTTGGAACAAAGCCGTGAAGCGCTCTCAAAGCTGGACCGAAGATTAAATATTAATATAAAAAAACTACTTATGACCCCATTTATCTCAGAACTCATAGGCACAATGCTTATGATATTATTAGGCAACGGTGTTGTAGCAAATGTTGTCTTAAAAGGTACCAAAGGAAATAATTCGGGATGGATCGTCATCACAACGGCCTGGGCACTGGCTGTTTTTGTGGGGGTCACCGTGGCAGGGCCGGTGAGTGGTGCTCACCTGAATCCGGCCGTATCAATCGGGCTGGCTGTCGCAGGAAAATTTTCATGGAATCTGGTTCCCACCTATATAGCCGGACAGATGCTCGGCGCAATGCTTGGAGCTTTCCTCGTATGGCTTTTTCATAAAGATCATTTTGCTGTAACTCATGACAAAGGAGCTAAACTGGCATGTTTCAGCACCGGTCCCGCCATCAGGAATACCTTCTCCAATCTCATCAGTGAGGTCATCGGAACGTTTGTTCTGGTATTTGTCATCTTTCATTTTTCCGATCCCAGCATTGCCATGAATGCAGACCCAACAGCTAAAGTGGGACTTGGCTCCGTGGGAGCACTTCCTGTAACCTTATTGGTTTGGGCTATCGGTTTATGCCTGGGAGGAACAACCGGATATGCCATTAATCCTGCCAGAGATTTAGGCCCCAGAATCATGCATGCAATACTTCCCTTAAAGGGCAGCAGTGATTGGAGGTACGCCTGGATTCCTGTTGCAGGTCCTGTTCTGGGCTGTATCATTGCAGCAACATTATTCGGAATCTTAAAATAAATACCTCTATGAAAGTTTTAAAAATTGCAGGCCTGATTATTTTGGGTACAGGAAAACTGTGGTGTCAGGACAATACCGAACCCAAGAAAAACAACAGACTAGATTTCACTGCCAACATTCAGAATAATCATCTTTGGAGAGGCCTGATCATCACAGACAAACCTGTAGTAATGGGAAATCTATCGTATGCTTTCGATTCTGAAAAGAAGTGGAAAGCAGGAATCTGGGGAGCCTCTTCTCTGACAGATGATAATGACGGAACACATTACAAGGAGATCAATTATTATGTCCAATATTCAGACGGAAGACTTTACATCGGATTATGGAATCTTTTTAATTCAAGAAACATCAATACTGCAGTTGCTTCAGAAGATCCATTTCATTATTCACGGACAAGAACGGCTCATATTATTGACCTTCGAACCAATTATACATTTGGATCCTCTCTCCCATTGAATATTGAAGCTGACATCATGCTTTATGGAGGAGCTAATGCAGGAGAAGTAATTTTAGAGCCTGACGGAAGCTATAAAAAGAATAAGTATTCTACCTACATCCAGGCAAGCTATCCTTTTATTGCAGGACAGAAAGCCGACCTGAACGCTTTTATCGGTGCAGGATTTTCGCTCAATGACAGAAATTTTCTCTATGGAAACGGTACAAACAGTTTCGACATCGTTAACGTTGGCTTAAAAGCCGGCAAAACGCTCAAAATTACAGAACACTACCGTCTTCCTGTTACGATGATGACCATGTGGAATCCTTCGAAAAAGTATGCAAGAATTCAGCTGGCAGCCACTGCTTTTTAACGCAGAACAATGTATACTTATCAATAAAATCGAAACTAACCGTATTTTACCTTTTTATTCTAATTTTGATAAACAGGAATATACATATATTTTCAGCGCATTGCTTTTTACAATCTGAATTCTTCTATTTATTCCGGCGGAAGGAAAACGGTTTTAAGTACAACGGGAGAACTATTGACCGTCAACGCATTCCGGGCATTCAGATAGTAAAGACAGAAATTTATTTTACCTCCTAGATTAAACAGATTGGATCAAACAGAAATCCAATGCCGGAAACCTCAAGTCTTATGTGATTTCACATTAAAAAATCTCCAATGTCAGTGATTGGAGATTTTTTAATGTAGGTTACACCCTGCTATCTAAGCTCTATCAAATTAAATGGTAATTTATTAGAATTCCTGTACAACTCTTTACCATCCGCATCAAATGCTTTTCCGTGGAAAAAACCGGGATTTTCATAATAACTCATTTCTATAGTTCTGAATTTCTCTTTAGAGACCCTAAAGATTTTCTCATCGCTGCGTATATAAATGGGCAAAGACTTATTATTAATCCCAACTGCTTCAAAATGGAAATCTTCTTGAGAATCATACATTTCCAATATCAAACCGGGCAACCCTTCAAATTTATATGGTCCATTATAGATGGGAATTTCCTTTGCGTACCATGCAGTATACACCCTTCCGGCATACGCAAGCGTTGCCTTTTTACAATCGTAGTTTAAGACTTTTTTTGAACCTTCTTCCAGCTTCCAATCAAAATCGGGTTTTATCTCATTATATTCATAAAGGTTTTTAAATCTATCCTGTACCGTTAGTGAATCATATTTTTTTACAATTACATTTGACCATGCGACTTTTACTTTTAATAATTCTTCAACTTCCTGCGCACCTAAATACTTTTTATCATTGTATTTCTGAACTATAGAATCATATCTTAATTGATGATAATCAAAAAATTTTGACATATTATTACCAATTTGAAGTAAGCATACGGTTTCCTTTTTGCTGGTTGATTTACTATCAGCCCTGAATTTAACTTTATAATAAATACTGTTTGTGCCTTTACCTAATTCTTTAATACGAAGAGGTGTATTCTTAACAGAGAAGTTTGACTTAAATTTAATTTGACCTTTTAATGGTAAAAATGAAAAAATCAAAATGAGCAAAATATTTTTCATAGTAAATTTTTATATGCCAACTCTGATAGCAGCCGGCAATACTGTCTATATAAACACTGTTGCTTATATCTTTAAAATGATCTGCAAATAGCAGATTTAATTTTGGTTGACGATCTAATCATTATTTTAATCTGGATATGGTCCACACTGTTGATCTGTGAAATAGTTCGCATCTGCACCGATTTCTTCAAAATCTGAATAATGATTGTTATCCAAATAAAACACTTTTCCGCACCACGTTTCAATCTCCACCCAATCGTGTGCTTGGGATCCGGCATTTAACAGTGTAGATTCTATTTTGTCACCAGATGCTTTTTGCAAATCACAAACATCGTTCTGATTATCTTTTGCGCTCATCATTCATACAGCACAGAAAGCTGCCGGAAAAAGTAATTTTTTTCATAATATTAATTGTATTTTTAAGTTAACAACACTAAATTAAAATTAAAAGCGAAAATAAACAAGGTTTTTTTGAAAAAATAAGTTATTTTTTTTATTTGATAGCATAACTTTTTTTGAAGATATTTTTCAGTATATTCGTGTTTATTTTAGAATTATTTCATTTGTGCAACCATTATAAATAATGAAAATTCTTCAACTTCTTTTTGCAATCCTGTTTTTGGTTTCGTGCAGCGAAAAAAAAACACATTCTTATACATTTTATTATTGGAAAACGAATCTTGCATTAGATCACGCTGAAAAAAAAGCTTTAGCAGAATCTACAACGCATTTTCTCTGCACGAGATTTTTCGATGTTGACAAAACAGACGGAAAATTCGAACCTGTTGCAGTCATTACCAAAGACAGAAGTTTCAGTACAGAAAAAGAAATCATCCCTACCATATTTATCACCAACCGCACATTTTTTAAAATTACAGGTGATGAGATCGACTTTCTTTCTAAAAGCATTGATGACCTGATTAAGAAAAAAGTTAAAAACTATCAGCTCTCTGCCAGTAACGAAATTCAGATCGACTGCGACTGGACCGCAGGAACCAGAGATGATTATTTTAAATTTTTGAAGAAATTAAAGCAAATTTCCGGAAAAGAAATTACCTGCACACTTCGCCTTCATCAGGTGAAAGACAAAAATGTCATGGGAGTTCCGCCGGTAGAAAAAGTATATCTCATGTGCTACTCCACTTCTTCGCCTTTAGAAAACTCAGATAAAAATTCAATTTTAAATGTAGCTGTTCTGAAAAGCTATTTATCAAAACTTGAGGAATATCCGTTAAAAAAAATCGAAGTTGCCCTGCCGATCTATTCCTGGGGAATCGTGACCAATCATTTAGGAAAACATAAGCTTATTAATGCATTATCTGAAAAAGATCTTGAAAATCCGGATTTCAGAAAAATATCCGACCACGAAATTGAAATCACAAAAGACGGTTTCTACTTTAATCATTTCTTAAGTAAGGGCTTCAGAGTAAAGACCGAAGAAATACCGGGAGAGGAAATTGATCAGGTGATCCGTTTTTTAGATAAAAAAATCGGCAACTATACTATCATTTATTATCAATTAGATAGTAAATTTGTAAAGGACAGAGATTTTTGAAAGTCAGTATTTTAAAGTCTGAAAAATATCAATTAGTTATATCATAAATATATTAATGGTATTTAAGAGAATAATGGCTCTAAAAATGATAAATGATCTGCAAAAATGAACTTCTTGCCTCATTAAAAAAGACAAAACACCAAAAATAAATATGAAAAAGTACATTCTATCATTAGCAGTTGCATCCCTTTTCTATACTCAGGCCGGAGCCTGCGCCTGGGCAGATCCTGATTATGATTATTTTAATCTTTTTACCCAGAGCATCATTAAAGATAAGTCTTACCTGCCTTTTCTCCACAACTATTCGTCAAGATTCTATACTGATTTTAAAACTTCTCAGATTCCTAATGAGAATATAGAGTCATGGAGAAAATTCTTTAATAACAAGTTTACTTATACTGAAACCGACTACCTGGTGAATAAAATCCCCATGAATGACCTTAATGCTCTCAAGAAAGGGAATTCGGGTAATCCGCTGCTTAAAAAAGCAGGTACGGATTTCTATGCAAAGTACCGTGAAGGGATTGACTATCTGATTGAAGCAAAATATCTTGAGCCTTACATGGAAATCAATTATGTAGAAACACCTGACTCTTTTTATTACAGGGAAAATGAAAACGATAAAAACGCCACGCAGCTGGACTACACAAAAACGGTTTCAGCTTTGACGTCGCTGTATAATGCAGCCAGAAATCCCGAAATCAAACAGCGTTACGGATACCAATTGGTAAGATTCAATCATTATACAAGAAATTTTGATGCGGCGCTTGATGCTTTTAAAAAATATGTGCAGCCGATTTCTTTAAAGGGTGCAGCTTATTATATGGCACTGGATCAGTTAGCGGGTGCGCAGAGAGGATTACAAATGGGAAGTGAAGCCAACTGGAATTTCTTTCAGGTTTTCAAAAACAGTAAAAACCGGAAAGAGTCAGCATTCATTTCCATGAAACTTTCCGACACTGCCTCATTCAATAATATTCTGAAAAGAGCGGGAAATAATGAAGAAAAGAACATGGCGTATTTTCTGTTAGGATATGAAGATTTTACCAATCCGATCCCTATGATGGAAAAAATGTACGATATTGACCCCAGTTCGGAAATTCTGAAAGTGATGGCTGCAAGAAGCATCAATGAACTGGAACGAAGCTATCTCCCCACTTATTACTATGAATCCAAGGATCAGGGAAAATCTATTACTGAAAAAACAACATCCAATACAGAAGCAAAGAAGAGCGAAAAGAAAGAATTAAGCTTTTGGCAGAAAATTGTTCTGTTCTTTAAAAACCTGTTCAACTCTGATTCTGATAAAAATAAGGACGGAAATAAAAATGACCAGAGTGATGATGAGTTGCTTGAAAATCCTGACCGAATTCCTTTTTATACACAAAATCAAAGTTACTATTATGATAACAAACAGGTAGATTTCCTTAATGACTTAGAGAAGTTCACCGATAAAACAAAAGAGAAATCAACTGACGAATACTGGCAGATCGCCAATGCCTATCTGAAATTCCTGAAAAAAGATTATCAGGCAAGTACAGAAATTCTGGATGAGATCAAAACTAACAATCCTGAATATCTTGAAGAGATCAAACGGATGAAAGTTCTAAACGATATTGTTTCGCAGCCTAAGATCGATGCAGAATACGAAGATCATTTAATAAAAGACTACGCAGATTATTTTGTTGAAAAGAAAATTGAAAAAGACAGTTTAAATGACGAAGGTTACGATAACTATGGATCCCAGCCCTCAACCGCTTCATTCCTGAAAGATGTTTTGGCAAACCGTTATTTTCTGCAGGGTGAAGACGGAAAGTCATACCTGATGAATAATAAATTATCTGATCTTCAGTACAACCCAAATTCAACATTGGTCAAAAGCGTGGAAGATTTTTACAGAAAACCAAACAAGACACAGTTTGAGCAACAGATCATCGCTAAAAACATGGACAATGTAGGGAACATTGATGCATTTTTTACTGTTATATACGGTGACCGTTCGATGCGCCTGGCTGATTTTGACAAAGCAAAATCCTATTACCAAAAAGCTCAGAATTTTTCAGGAATCCCAAGAGACAACTATGAAACTTATAACCGGGAAACCGGCAATTATGAGAAATTGGTTTATGACGGTCAAAACTATGACGGCTTCAATAACATTCCTGATTTAGTTTTTGGTCACAATGTTTGGGAAAGCTTTCAAAGCACTGATTCTGAAAGTATGCAGGGAGAAGACTACACTGCATTTCCTTTTATCAAAACAAAAATGAATAAACTTCAGTTGGCAGAAGCTCTGATCCAGCTTAAAAAAGAAGGAAGCGGGAAAGATCAAAAGGCAGCGCATGCCAACCAAATGATTGGAAATCTTTTGTACAACACCTCTGTACTCGGATATTACAGAGAACTGTTTGTGATGGATATTGATAACAGCAATGGCGGTAAATATGATTTTTGGCAGACTGGTAAGAAAACCCCTTACCAATACTATTATAAAAATTTCACATCAACGACTTATATTGAACCTGATAATTTCGATTTAGCTTTGCAGTTTTACCAAAAAGCTATGAACATTTCGACCGACAAAGAGCAGAAAGCAAGAATCCTGTTTCAGATGGCGAGTGCAGAGCAGGGCAAATATTATCAGTATGAAGCAAAAAATCAGTCAAATACTGATTATTCAGATCCTCAATGGTCAGAAAAAAATGATGCTTATCAAAAGCAGATGAATGATGTTAAAAATCAGAAGTACAGAACTTATTTTGCTCAGCTGAAGGCTCAGTATTCAGATACAGAAGCCGCAAAAACCATTTTGGGAAGCTGTAGTTATTTTGATTATTTTATGAAGAGATAGTTTGAAATGAAAGCCTGCAACTTTGCAGGCTTTTATTTTAACTCAATCGGATTATAGGGTTTAGATCTAACTTTATCATTTATCGCATGACCCTCCGCATCATAAGAAGAACCTGAAAAAAAAGAAGGGTTATCATGATAAGATTTTTTGATTTTTCTAAATCTCTCTCTTGTTACTTTAAAGATGCCTTTTTCATTTCTTAAATAAATTTCCTTTGGGGTTTTATCAAGAGCCACAGCAGTAAAATGATAATGATCTTTATCATCCCGAAGTTCCATGATCAAACCAGGCAGACCGTTAAAGAGATAAGGTCCGTGATTTAGAGGAATATCTTTTGCAAACCAGGCTGTATATTTTCTTCCTCTGAAATTTGTTACTGCTTTGTGACAAATATGGTCAAGAATAACTTTAGTCTCATCTTGCAGTATCCAACTGATAGCGGGTTGTTCTTCGTCATATTGATAGCTGTCTTTTATCCTATCCTGCACTGTTAAAGAATTTTTCTTTAAATCTTTCAATACAACAGTCTTCCACTTCGGATAGACAGAAAACATCTGATTCATTTCTTTCACACCAATATTTTCTCGTTTACTGAATTTTTCAGCTAAAGAATCGTACCTGATTGTATTCAATTCACAAAATTTGGAAAATTCAGCACCTACCTGTAAAATACAGATCACTTCTTTCTTTTTCCCGGACTTTGGATTTAATACATAAGAAAGTTGGTAATATATATTTTGAATGCTTTTCCCATATTTTTCAGAGCTATATTTATCGGGCGGTAATGAAAAACTTCCTGATATTGATTGAGATTTAATACAAATAGATAGGAGAAAACAGGCTAATATGATCATATTACATTTCATAAATAATAAAATTAAGAAGGCTGTAGATATTTTTGAACAGCGTTAGTTTTATCTGAATAGTAATTAGTCACATTTTGCGTCATTGAAATCTTGTTGCGCATCCAAAAAATCTGCAACAGTTTTATAGTTTCCTGCCTGCATCCAATACACTTTACCACATGGTGCTTCAAATTCAATCCATTGTGGAGGTAAATTTTGAGTGCTTATCACCAAAATTCCAGTTTTTTTTAAGCGTATTAGCTCGACAGTTTTAAATTCGGAAATTTTTGCAGATGTAATTTTTGCATTCAATAATGCAGCAATTCCTAATGCTGATACTGATAATAATTTTTTCATCGTGTAAATTGTATTCTGTTAACATTTTAAAACTAAAACTAAAAAAAATGCTATCCAAAACTTTACATAGAAAAATAAAATTATGACATTATTTTAAATTACTATTTTTGAATTTTAATTAATAAACCATTTAACTTATATTTTATTAAACGATAAATTATTACTCAAAATAAATTTAAAACGACAGATGTTAACAACTGTTAACAAAAAGTTTAAAACATTATACAGAAGTCAAAATAATTCAGCTTTCAACAATAAGAGATCTCCATAAATCAGGCTTGGAGACATTGGTTTTTAAATTTGCTTACGCTTTTGAAGCCATTCCTCATGTTTCCTTTTAAAAAATTCATGTTTATAGTTTTGGTTTCTTTTCGCTGCATCAATTGAATGTGAAGCATGGATATCCTCGTCCTCTTCAGCAAAATCTGCCAATTTTTCGTAATAACAGTGAATCTGATCAAGCTCCTTTTCAGTCAGATCCTCAATATCGACCATGCGGTTGCTTGCTTTTTCGTTGGCTGCAATAAGCTCATTCAATTTAATCTGAATTGCTTTGGAATCTTTGTTCTGAGACTTTTGAATAAGAAAAACCATTAAGAAAGTAATAATTGTTGTGCCGGTATTAATGATAAGCTGCCAGGTTTCCGAATATTTGAAAACAGGTCCGCAAATAGCCCAGATAATAACGATTGCAACAGCTCCGATAAAAGCATATGAGCTGCCTGTAAATTTTGTTGACCAGTTTGAAAACTTTTCAAAAATGCTTCTGTCCGATTTTGACATTGTTTTTTAATTTTAATTAAAAATACACAAAACTTTCCTAGATCAAACCCATTTCTCTGGTATATCTTCTAACGGACTGAATTTGAAATTTCTTTCAATAAATAGAAATAGAAAAGCCGGTATTCTACAAGAATCCGGCTTCTCATTCTATTGTTTACAAATCAAAATGCTCCAATAAACTGAGCCCCTTCTTTATTAATAAGTTTTGCACCTTTTGTAACGGCACCTGTCTTTTTGTTAATAATATAGATGTTTCCGTTCTTCCCTACTGCTGAAACCGGAATGATTACATCATCACCATACACAAGAATTCCCTGATGCTGGAAGAAATACATATCGATCTCGTAAGGCAGATCCACTCTCTGAGCGGTACGGGCATTGAGGTCTACTCTTGCAAGAAAGCTTTGGGGCTGTGTTGTAAGTGGTGATGCAGGTGCATTGGCGTAAGAATACATAACGTAGGCAATTCCGTCCCCTGCATATTTCCAGTTTTCTACAGTTGACCCTATAATTCCTAAAGCTGTATCCAAGCTTAGAACATAAGAATTATCATACTCATTATTCTGATTAATTTTCAGAATATGAGCTCCGTCAGAATCCCTCTGAGTTGCCTGGTAGATGTTTCCGTCATCCCCTAAATAACTGTTCATACTTCTGTATCCGGAAGTATCGCCGTGACTTACTGTCGAAGTAATGACAGTAGGATTTTGCAGTGACGGATAGTCGAAAACAACTGTTTTCGAGCCCAGACGTGTGTAAGATCCTGTTTGATTCAAACCTGTCGCAGGATCTGTTTTACGCATCCATGTTCCTACTAAAAGTTTATTTCCTGCCCTGTTCAGAACAGGGGCATCCATTCTCCAGATATGATATCCCAATTGCTCTTCATCTGCCGAAAGGGGAATCTTTTGCGTTGTTGTTGCTTTGATCGAAGGATTTTTAAGATCAAAACTTACTAAAGTAGCATCTCCCCTGGTGTAGGCAAATGAGCCCGATGCATTGGTTCCGTTAGTAAATCCTGCAATATTGGCTGCTACACCTGTATTGTCTCCGTCGTAAAGTTTTCCCCACCGTGGTGACGCTGTGGCATACTGAGCAATACTGACGCTGGCCCCTTCCTGCTGAAAACTGTTTCCTCCTCCTACACGGAATTTGCTGAAAATACCACCATTATCACCTGTGTAAGGAATATTATATACAAAATTGCCATCCTGCGAAGCATTCAGACGTGCGGTACGGTTGGAAGGGACTACATATCCGTTACTGAAAATACTGAATTCCTTATCGGGGTTTTTGGCATCCGCTAAATTAACAGAATAAATGACCATTCCTCCATTGCCATCACCCGGAGAAGTCCCTTGCAATGATCCTGCAAGAGTAATCCATCTTTCATCTGCTGCTGCAGATTCCGTAACATCAAAATTGTCTGAAGTACAATTTACAGCGGTAAGGGTCATTCCTAAAAAAGCTGTTATTTGGACGATGTTTAATAATTTCTTTTTCATTTTTTAAATTATTTTGTTGTATTATTAATTGTGTAATTTAATTTCATATAAAATGCTCTGCCAGGCTTCTGTACTGCGAAATTGTCATAGACCAATCTGTCAAAAGCATTCTTTACATCCAGGCTTATGATAAAATCTTTTTTCGGGAACTGATAACTCACGCCGAAATCGTGAACCTGCTGTGTAGGTACAATGAAATAATCGTAACCGGCTAAGTTTCCACTGACTAAAGCACTGTTGAATGCTTTAACATACCGGTAATTATAAAATAAATTGAATCTGGAGTTTTGTCTGAACCAATCATAAAAGATATACTGCAGGCCGGCATTCATAATGAAAAACGGCTCATTGGGAAGCTGAAGCCCATAATTACCACTACCTTTTTTATTAAACTTTGTGTTGAATTTTGAAACGTTGTAGTTGATCAGTATACTTTTTAAAAATGAATACTGTACGTCAGCATCAAATCCCAGTGACTTCGTAGCCGGATCATTTCTGAAAGGTAAAGCCTGAGTCGCCGTATTGAAATTACCGGTCTCGGGATATCTTACAATTTTATCTCTTGTGTCTCTCAGAAAACCATTAAACCCTACTGAAAACTTATGCTGCCCTGCCCGGTATGGCCCAACTTTAAACCCTAAATTCAAGTTATTACTCGTCTCAGGATTTATACTGAAATTCTGCACGATATTTTCACCGGCTTCACCAAACAATTCGTTTTCTGAGGGAAGCCTTACGGCTTTTTCTGCGGAACCAAGTATGACTATTGATTTATTCAGTAAATACGAGGCTGCTATACCATATCCATTGGTATCGATAGTTCTCTCTTCAAAATTTTCAATACGAACGTTCTGACCACTGATTACTCTTGCTACAGGTTCCATTCTAGCCACCTTCTGATTGTAGTATTTTCCGAAAACTGAGGTTTTGAGTCTGTTATTAAACGCATTGAGCTCGTAGGTAAGTGTAAAATTATTCTTGGTAAGATCCCTGGTTCCCATATAGCTTCTCTGCACGACCGTCCGGATCAGGTCATCATCTACACGGTCAATATTCTGAAACATATGATTTACTATTAACCTGTTTTTTCTGTTCAGATGATAGGTAAATCCGGATCGCACTGAGCCTGTTGTTCTGTGGATCCTCCCTATGGTAGCTTCACCCTGCTGAGCACCGTAAGGGGATTTGACAGGATCACCATACAGGTTTCTCATCATTTGTCCGTCCCAGTTGTAGAGTCCGGAAACGGTATCATTCAATGTTCTGACCCGCTTGCTGTACAGAGCATTAACAGTGACATCCAGATTTTTAAAAATAAAACCCTTCTTATCATAATTGAATGACAGGACATCTGCTTTTGCTTCTGCAAACCGTCCTTTATAGGGTCTTGCCATAAAAAGACCATGTTGAATTTCATTATATGCATCAGAGTGTGTATATCCTATCATCAGTCTGTCTGCCCATTTCACATTGGTAAACCCGAGTTCAACGACGCTGCCTTTCGAATCATAAGCATCATTGAAACGTTTCTCTTTTGTCGGTACGATCATTCCGTTCGGCATTACATTGTTCACTCCTCTTCCCCAAACTTTATAATCATTATCAGAGTGATTATAAAATGCTGAAAGGTTCGCTGTGAAACCTGAATTTCCTCTGTAATTAAAATTAAAATTGCTCTGAATGGTATTAAAAGATCCGTAAGACAGTGATAGCGCGAGATTATTTCTCATTTCTTTTTTAAGGATGATATTAACCGCTCCGCCCAAAGCATCATCTGCGATATATCCGGGTACCACTCCTTTATAAACTTCTATTCTTTCAATCATCGCAGGCGGTATGCTGTTAAGATCAAATGAAGATCCGTACGATGACACAGGAATTCCGTCAATTAAAATCCGTATAGAATTGCCGGACATCCCGTTGATATTAAAACTAAGATCTGAACCCAGACACCATTCTGACGTATCCTTACACCGACCGTCCGGTCAAGTAATTCTACAGTCTGCAGATTCCGTAAGGCCGCATCTTTCGTTTCGATTACGTTAACGGCAAAACCTTTTTTTTCAATTTCCGCCTTTACCGACTTCAGCTTGACCATTTTAACTTCTTCTATATCGCTCAGGGTATTTCTTTGATTTTCTAACGAGATGTTTAACGCTATATCAGCATGAAAAACCTTTATCTCTTTAATTTTCCTAATCTTATTTCTGGTAACAATCAGTTTATAAGATCCGTTTGGAATTTTTTCAAATCTAAAAATTCCTGATCTGTCAGTTTCTAATGTTTTATGCACAGTATTCCCTGATAAAAGTACACGGGCATCCGAAACAGCATTGTTCTCAGAATCCTGAACCGTTCCGCGAACAGTAAACTGTGCGTTTACAAAATTTGTCAGAAGCAACAGAATAATCGTCAGGTAATTTTTTGATCTCACTATGTTTTTTTGTAAAAATAAATATTATTTAGACTAATTAAAAATAAAAAGCCTGAAAAATAAAGTTTATGATAAAAATCACATTCATTAAATAATAGATTTTAATGAATAAAATAAGTATAAATCTGTAAAATAATAACAATATTCTCAAATTGAATCATTTTAAATTTAAATCCTTATCCCTACCTAATAGATAATGTAACATAATTTCAATATGAATGGTTGATGATAATGCAGCTCCCAATAAATCACAGTAACAAGCTTATATACCTTTATTTTATTTTCCTGATTTTATTCAGCCAAAAAATAAAGCCTGTTATTGGAAGGGAAAAACCGATAAAACAGATAATAAAATATAGAATAATACTTTTCAGTCCTAAAATTTCGCCTGTATGCAACGGTTTTGCCAACGATGTAAACTGTTTATTCAGAGGTTTATCCCAGAACAATTCTTTTGACTTACATTCTCCTTTCTGATCAAATGTAATCTGATCCGGCAACATGGCTCCAAGCCAATTTTCAGTATTTATTTTTGTTACGACAAACCTCGGATTATCTTTATTCGGTAATTCAATAGTGGTTACCGCCTTATAGGGGAGAATTTTATCTGCAGAAACTGAAATTTCCTGTATTGAAACTACTTTTTCCCGTACAGCAGATTTTTCCTTCTGACGGTTCAGCATATCATCAAAGATACGGTCAAAAGCATCATCTTCTTTTTTTGCACTGACTGATGAAAGATCCGAAAGAGATTCTCCACCTAAAGAAACAATCAGTGTGTTTTTTACCCAGGGATAAGTAATATACAAACCTGTGACTGCCATAAAAAATAATATCAGAAATGCATAAAAACCCATCGTATTATGAAGATCATAATTGATCCTCTGAAATTTACCACTTAATTTTATTGTAAGAGACTGTTTGAGGTTTTTGATTTTTTTTGGGATCCAAAGTATAAATCCTGAAAAAAGAAGAACGCAGAACATGAGGACAGCAGCACCGTTAATCTGTCTTCCTGTACTGCCCATCATGAGATTTCTGTGCAGATCAAGAATGACTTCAAAAAAGCGGTTCATATTAACATCACCCATTCCTAATTCTTTTCCGGTGTACGGATCAAAATATGCGGAAAAATCCACATCCTGCTGAGAATATGAAACAATATAGTTCCTGTTTTTAGCTGAGGGAATCATGATGCTTTTCAGTTCTTTACCTTTTTTAAAGAGTATTTCCTGAATCTGGCCAGGGGTTTTTCTTGGTTCAGCCTTTTCGCTCACAAATACTTTTTCATGGTTTAGAATATCTGAAAACTGATTTTTAAATGCATAGATACATCCTGATAAACATACGGTAACGATCACCAGTGAAGAGATGAGCCCTAACCATAAATGAAGCAGTCCCATCAAATATTTAAACCGGGATTCATTTTTACGTTTTTTCCGGATCAGTATTTTTTTTAAACGGGTTTTATTTACCATAGCCAACCGAAAAGCATTAAAACAAGTTCTATCCTGTTTTAATGCCTGGTATAAAAATTAGTATGAATGTTACTTTCTTCCTTTAAATTCCTGATCTTTTACAATATCCGTAAATTTTACATATTGTTCCGGAGTAAAAACTTTTTTTAAAGCTTCTTTTCTCTGATGATCAAACTTTTCCCAATATTCTTTTGCAAGGCTATTATTTCCGTGATAGACATCATGTGCATCATTAAATGATTTTTCAAAAGCATCATTAGCAGCGTTCAGCATTGCAAACTGATCTTCTGAAAGCTGAAGACCTGTTTTTATTTTCTCTAAAAGCTGATTATCATACCTGGGTCTTTTTCTCGAGTTTGCATCAACAAATTTGTTAAACTTTTCCATTTGTCCTGCATCAAGGACTGCTGACATCTCATCAGCCTGTTTCGCTCTGAGTTCTTCACCTTTAATTCCTAACGCCACACGATCCATCTTACCTCCCTGTGCTTTTGCCGCTTCAAAATTTTGCGCCGACTGCTTCTGATATCTTGAAATGATCTCATCGTATTTTTTTTCCTGGTCAGGGGTCATGGTTACTTCAGTTTTAAATTTTGAATAATCCGTACCTCTTTTTTTATTCTCCCCTGAACATGAGATAACGAATACTCCCAAAACTAATGCTGCTACTGCTGTTTTAATATTTTTCATAACTGTTAATTGATTTAGAATTTATAATTGATTTGTGCTGAGAAATTTCTTGGCTGGATCTGATCAATAAAGCCCCCCCTGAAATAGGAACTGTATCCTACAGCATCAAAGATATTGTTGAAAAATACCCTGAGCCCCAATCCATTTTTGAATAAATATCCTATCTGAGCATCCACCGTTGTGTACTCCGGCATATCAAAGGGCCTGGTTCCGGGCTGTACACTGTTGATATGTGCTGCAGTAAAGGTTTTTTGAGTCCATTCATCTACCGGTCTTTTTCCTACATAATAAATTCCTGCACCTACATCTAAGCCTCTGATCACTCCTTCATTAAATTTATAATTCAGCCATCCGTTTGCCGTATGCTTCGGAGCATTCATCGGTGCTGAACCATTGACATAGGCAGGACTGTTCTGATACTGGGCATCCAGATATGCCCATCCTGACATGATCTGTA
Organism: Chryseobacterium sp. HNCC26DJ238; assembly: GCF_057180465.1. Taxonomy (NCBI): domain Bacteria; kingdom Pseudomonadati; phylum Bacteroidota; class Flavobacteriia; order Flavobacteriales; family Weeksellaceae; genus Chryseobacterium; species Chryseobacterium sp. HNCC26DJ238. The sequence goes on along the minus strand of NZ_JBXUGI010000015.1, from coordinate 76,887 downwards.
AATTAGGTAAGATTCTTCCGATCAGCTCCACTTCGATTCCTTTTCTTTTAAGATTTCCGGCGAGACCGTAAAGAATATTATTATTCGTATCTCTCACAGGCTGGTAAGCTTCATTCAGGATCTGGAAGGATAAGTTATCCGTATTGATATCAAATAAAGTGACGTTGAATCTGAGTTTTTCATTAAACCAATCTGACTTGATCCCAGCCTCCCACTGTTTTGTATCAGAAGCTCCCACATTTCCTCCGGCCTGAAGAATATTATTGACAGAACGCAATGAAGTTGTCGTGGTATAAGATCCGAAAACATTTACATTTTCAAACGGAGACACGATTAATCCCAATGAAGGGTTCCAGGTGTCAACAACTCTGCTTGCAGAGCCATTGAGCCTGCTGTAGCGTAATCCTAAATGCGCTTTTATGTATTTACCAAATGATAAAACGTCCTGAGCCAAAACTCCGATACTTGGTGTTAAAACTGCGTTTGAGCGTCCTAAATTCTCGTACACTACAGCGACAGGAAGTGTATTTGGGATACTTCCATTTACCACATCAAAAACATCTAAAGGGTTTGCTGCATAATTTGTTCCTCCAATATTTATAGCCCGTGCAGTAATTAAATTCTGTGGAGCGATTGTGTTTTTATAAGCATTATACATAACCGAAGAAGTTTCAGTTTCCCTCCAGTCAAAACCAGCCTGAAAAGTATGACTGATAAATCCGGTTTTCACTTCCTGACCGATAAAGTCTAACTGCAAAACACGGTTAATATCTTCAGACTGAGATTTACCAATGATTCTCTGCCTGATATTATAATCAGTACCTCCTGAAGGCAGGGAAACAGATGAAGCCTCATTATCTGAGTTACTGTTTGAGTTGATGAACGCTGCTCTTATTTTAAACCGTTCAGAAAGCTTCCTTACGATTGTGGTCGCAAAATTAAAAGTCTCTGTCTTTGCATAGTCTGAAGCATATCCTAAAAATTTCCCCTTGGGCATATGATACAATGCCTCGGTATCACCTGTAGCGGCATTGATTGTTCCACGATCCGGAGTTCTGTTGTCATGAAGGTAATCCATCTCCACATGAATATCTGTCCTGTCATCCGGACGATAAGTGACAGACGGATTCACATAGATTCTTTCCCCCTGAACATGGGCTCTGAAGGAATTATTATTCTGATAAGCTCCATTGAACCGAACAGCTACCTTGCCCTGGCTGTCCAAAACTTTTTGAAAATCTACTGTTGGTCTGTAAAAATCCCAGCTCCCATAACGGAAACCAACGTTGGTCTGATCAATAAACTTAGGGCGTTTTGTAACAACATTGATAACTCCACCTGCAGATCCCAGACCATTGCCAATACCCTGACTGACTGCAGCAGAACCTTTGATGACCTGAATACTTTCAACTCCCTGCATATCGGTAATCATACCTGCAGTACGGAAATCTGAATCCAGCTGTACACCATTCTTCAATACAGGAACACCTCTGTAACCTCTTATTGACATACTTTCACTTCCACTACCATAACTTGAAAACAAGGTTACCCCCGGAACATTTTTAGCAACATCTGTAACTGTCAGTCCTCCTAACTGTTCAATTACTTTATGAGAAACTACTGAAATACTTTGTATCTGATCCCTGGTCTTTAAAGGTAATCTTGTAATAGCATCGAGACCTTGAGGCTGTTTTTTACGTTCACCGAAAAGTTCAACTTCCTCTATTGTGCTTTCTTTTTTAATGGTATCTTTTTTCTGTTGGGCACTGGCAAAACTTACACCCAGAGCAACAGAACAGATCACTACCGTTTTTCTCATTATTTAAATTTGAAACAAAAATATTATTTTTATTAATTCTAAATAAATTTAACTCCCTGACAAATGTCATTATTGTTAAATTTTCACAAAAAAAAGTCCCTTTTCTTAAAAAAAGGGACTTTTTACCTAAATACTTTTGTCAATCTAAAGGATACTTTACTGCTTTATCGATTTCTATCGGGTTGTTTTCCCTCATCATGGTTTTTCTCCGTATATCAGACATTGCTTTCAGCTGGTCTAAACTTTTTATCTGAACTCCGGAAACGTAAAATGTACTTTCAGGATCTGTATTTGATTTAAAAGATTCTGCGATATTGTGTAAAGGATCATTATAAAGTTCCAGCTGTTTTAAGGCGATGATTTTTTCATTAACAGGTATTGGTTTTCGCCCTGAAAAACTTTCAAGAAACTTAGCGCCGTACGTTTTCTGAAATTTCATGCTTTTGATAAGCTTAAAAATAAAGTTATTCTTATCGTCTGCAACTTCGAAAATCAATCCCGGCAGACCTCTGAATTTATAGGGTCCTTCACCAAGATTGACCTCTTTGCAGAACCATGCCGTCCAGTCTCTTCCACCGAAAGTTGTTGTTGCTTTCTGTAATGTATACTGTCCCTCAGTTTTGGTCTCATTATAGAGTTTCCAAGTCATTTTATCCGTTGATTTTAAAGAGAAAAAATCATTCAGCATGATCAGTGACCGATTTTCGAAAGAGTTCTTTTTTCTTACAATTGCGGGAAGGTGATCATCCCATACGGTTACATTCTGACCACGGATCATATTCAACGAATCAGTTTCAGCATAATAGTAGGGATAAAACCTGACATCATCAGGATTAATATCAAGAATCATATTGTCTTTGGCAAATGAATTTGCCAGTGAATCTGATTTGTACTGAAACTGATACACAAAACGATGGGTCTGCGCAGATAAGAAAAGAGGAAACAAAACTAAAATGAGCTTTTTCATACTTTTATTTTAATCAAAATTATCAATAATGTCAGACTTCATTTAAACTTAAAACAAAAAAAATCCCTTTTCAATAGAAAAGGGATCTGTATCATCATAATAATTAAATTATCACACTTTAATTTCAACGTCTACACCGCTTGGTAACTCTAATTTCATTAGAGCATCTACGGTTTTAGAAGAAGAAGAGTAGATATCCATCAATCTCTTGTGAGCTGATAACTGAAACTGCTCTCTTGCTTTCTTGTTTACGTGTGGAGATCTCAACACCGTGAAGATTCTCTTATTGGTAGGTAATGGAATAGGTCCGTTTACAACAGCACCAGTAGCCTTTACTGTTTTTACGATTTTCTCAGCAGACTTGTCTACCAAGTTATAATCGTAAGATTTTAGTTTTATTCTGATTCTTTGTGACATTTCTTTGATTTAAAAAATTAACCTTTTGCTTTAGCAATAATATCTTCAGCAACGTTTTGAGGAGTAGCCTGGTACTTCTCTAATTCCATAGAAGAAGTAGCTCTTCCTGATGAAAGTGTTCTTAGAGTAGTAACATATCCGAACATTTCAGATAATGGAACTGAACCTTTGATTACAACGGCACCGTTCTTTTCTTCCTGTCCACTGATCGTACCTCTTCTCTTGTTAAGGTCACCAATGATGTTACCCATATATTCTTCCGGAGTTACAACTTCCAGTTTCATAATGGGCTCCATAATTACCGGCTTAGCAGCACGTCCCGCTTCTTTAAATCCTAATTTAGCAGCCAATTCAAAAGAAAGTGCATCAGAATCCACTGCGTGGAAAGATCCGTCTTTAAGAGTTACTTTAATACCTTCAACTTCGAAACCAGCCAAAGGACCGTTTTTCATTGCAGCTTTAAAGCCTTTTTCAATTGCAGGAACAAATTCTCTAGGAACGTTACCCCCTTTGATCTCATTCACGAATTCCAAACCAATTTTACCTTCGTCAGCTGGTCCTAATTCAAATACGATATCTGCAAATTTACCCTTACCACCAGATTGTTTTTTGTAAACTTCTCTGTGCTGGGCAACTCTTGTAAGATTTTCTTTGTATTCTACCTGAGGCTGACCCTGGTTAACTTCTACTTTGAATTCTCTTCTCATACGATCTACAAGGATGTCAAGGTGAAGTTCACCCATACCTGAGATAATCGTCTGACCGGAAGCTTCGTCAGTTTTAACCTGGAAAGTAGGATCTTCTTCAGCTAATTTAGCCAAAGCATTACCCATTTTATCCTGGTCTGCTTTCGTTTTAGGTTCAACAGCAATACCAATTACCGGATCCGGGAAAACCATCGATTCAAGAACGATCGGGTTTTTCTCATCACACATGGTATCACCTGTTTTGATAGATTTGAAACCTACCGCTGCACCAATATCTCCTGCTTCAATATATTCTACAGGATTTTGCTTGTTAGCGTGCATCTGATAGATTCTTGAGATTCTTTCTTTATCACCTGAACGGGTGTTTAAGATATAAGAACCTGCATCAAGTCTTCCGGAATATGCTCTGAAGAATGCCAGTCTTCCTACGAAAGGATCGGTAGCAATCTTAAATGCCAAAGCTGCGAAAGGCTCATTTACATCTGGTTTTCTTGTAATATCAAGATCTGTTCTTGGGTCAGTACCTTTGATATCATCTTTATCCAATGGAGAAGGCAGGTATTTACATACTGCATCCAACATGAACTGTACTCCTTTATTCTTAAATGAAGAACCACAAGTCATTGGGATAATTGATAAATCAATAGTCGCTTTTCTAAGTGCTTCGTTGATTTCGTCTTCAGAAATAGAATCCGGATCTTCGAAGAATTTCTCCATCAAAGTCTCATCGTAGTCAGCAACAGCTTCTACTAATTTCTCTCTGTATTCAAGAACTTCAGCCTTCATGTCTTCAGGAATCGGCACTACTTCGAAAGTAGCTCCCTGTCCTGCTTCATCCCAAATGATCGCTCTGTTTTTGATTAAGTCAACAACACCTTTGAAATCTTCTTCAGCACCAATTGGCAAAACGATTGGAACTGCATTAGATCCTAACATCGTCTTAACCTGATTTACCACGTTAAGGAAGTCAGCACCCTGTCTGTCCATTTTGTTTACAAATCCCATTCTTGCAACTTTGTAGTTATCAGCAAGTCTCCAGTTTGTTTCAGACTGAGGCTCTACTCCATCTACTGCAGAGAATAAGAATACCAATCCATCCAATACTCTTAAAGATCTGTTTACTTCTACAGTGAAGTCAACGTGTCCCGGTGTATCAATGATGTTGAAGTGGTAAGGCTTACTTTCAGGTAACATTTTACCCTGGTCTGTTGGAAAATTCCAAGAACAAGTTGTCGCAGCAGAAGTAATGGTAATACCTCTTTCCGCTTCCTGCTCCATCCAGTCCATTGTAGAAGCTCCATCGTGAACTTCACCAATCTTATGGTTTACTCCTGTATAGAATAAGATTCTTTCTGTAGTGGTCGTTTTACCGGCATCAATGTGCGCAGCAATACCAATATTTCTTGTAAATTTAAGATCTCTACTCATTTCTAATTAGAATTTAAAGTGTGAGAAAGCCTTGTTAGCTTCCGCCATTTTGTGAGTATCAGATTTTTTCTTGTAAGCAGCACCTTCTTCTCTTGAAGCCGCTACGATTTCATTAGCCAATTTCAAAGCCATAGACTTATCATTTCTTTTTTTAGAATAGCTAATTAACCATTTCATTGCCATAGAAATTTTTCTGTCAGCCCTGATTGGCATAGGAATCTGGAAGTTAGCTCCACCTACTCTTCTGGAACGTACTTCTACGTGAGGCATAACGTTAGTCAATGCATCTTTCCAGATTTCAAGGGAAGTCTTTTCAGTTTCTCCTTTTTTTGCTTCTACCAAATCTAAAGCATCGTAGAATATTTTGAATGCAATAGACTTCTTACCGTCCAGCATCAAGTTGTTTACAAATCTAGTTACCAATTGATCATTAAATGTCGGATCTGGTAACAACGGTCTTTTTTTCGCTTTTGTCTTTCTCATTGTTTCTGTACCTTATTTAATGATTATTTTTTCTTTCCTTTAGCTGGCGCAGCTGCTGCCTGACCTGGTTTTGGTCTCTTAGCTCCATACTTTGATCTTCTCTGCGTTCTTCCGCTGACACCTGCAGTGTCCAATGCTCCTCTTACGATATGATAACGTACTCCCGGTAGGTCTTTCACCCTTCCGCCGCGTACCAATACTATCGAGTGCTCTTGAAGATTATGTCCTTCGCCCGGGATGTAGGCGTTGACTTCTTTACCGTTTGAAAGTCTTACCCTTGCTACTTTTCTAAGCGCAGAGTTAGGTTTCTTAGGAGTGGTAGTATATACTCTCGTACATACACCTCGTCTTTGTGGACAAGAATCAAGGGCAGCCGATTTACTCTTCTTGGTGAGTGCGACTCTTCCTTTTCTTACTAATTGTTGAATAGTAGGCATTTAATTGCTTTTTATTTTAGGGTGCAAAAATACTAATAATTTTTTAATTGACAAGATGTTATGAACAAATAAATATTTTAAATAAAAAAATATGACCCAAAGAATCAGGGAATTATCAGAAAAAAATTGACCGTATGAGCCAATGTTAATTCTGATTAATCACTCCAAATAAAGTTGCGAAGTATATAAAACTTCAGACTTATTCCTGACCGTATCATGTTTAAGCCATTTTATCTTTGGATCAACACTTCCTGCCAGACCTTCCTTAAGCTTTCCTTTCTGCTTATTCGTATGCTCATACTCAAAGGTTTTATGTATCACAGGAATCTCGTACTTCGTCAGCGTCCTTATATTTCCTTCATTATTATAGAGATACTTTTTATTTTTGAATTTCGGCATCTGATACTTAATAATATTTCTGGACGTGAGATAGTACGCAGGATCCTTCAGGCTGTAGACAGTCAGGAAAAAAAGAAAAAAACAGGCAATCCTCCAGATACCCCGGTCATTGTTACTGTATTTAAAATATAATATAAGGAATGAAAAAAACAGGCAAAAATTAGCAGGCGCCAAAAGCCTGATCCCCATTTCCTCAATCTGCTGCACCCAACCTGAAAACAAAAGTGCAAAAGCATACACAACGGAAACCACCCAAAGCAGTACATGAAAATACCTTTGTGGAATATCTTCAGCTTTTTTATAGTATCTGAAGAAAAAAATAAATATAAAAATATCTAAAACTAAAATAACACCCTGAAACAACAGGCTTCCAAAACTATTTGAAGCTGGTTTTATTCCAATAAATGGATTAATCACATTACCTACCCCCAATAGGTCACGTACTATATAAATTAAAGACATTCCGGCTGGCGCCCCTCTAAGCTGTTCCCCTGTGAAACTTCCGAATTCCAGATAATTGAAAAACAGGTATCCTGAAATCCCCAAACCGGACAAAATCAAAAATAAAACAATACCCTTACTGTACATTTCATTTCTGATTTTACTAAATTTCAATACAGAGAAAATGAGGATACCTACATAAATAAAGATCCCAGAATAACGGACTGTAAAAAGACCGACCATCAAGCAGGATGCCCAAATACAATTCTTATATAATTTTTCAGGCTTATTCAACATCTGAAAGAGAAAGTAGATCAGGAAATAAAAAATGAAAATAAATGCAGATTCAGAAACCGCCTGCGTAAATACGTAAAAAAAAGTTTTCCCGGCAAAAAGCAATACCGTTTCTCTAAAAAAGAATTTCTTACTGTACGAAAAAATCAAAATCGTTATAGTAAAGAAAAGGTTGAGAATTTTGTAAGACCAAAAATAATCCGAAAATACCAGATGAAACAGTTTAAGCAATAATGGATAACCCAAAGGAAAAAGATTAGTTTCAGGATATGGCAGATCACCTGAAATCCCAAAATAGGAAAGACTGTCTGAAACGATCCCTCCAAATGAAATAAAAAAAGACTGTAAAAAATAAATAAGAACAGTAATAACTGCGAGTATTTTATATTTTCTCATTACTTTAATAAATAACTAAACATTTATTAATTTCAATATATTTTAAAAATACCAAAGATAAGTATCATCAATCACACAGAGATGAGTTCGGCACAATTTTTCCACCTAATTGAATTCAAAAAATAAACTTTATGAAAAATGCAAACATTATTGGTCTGAAAGAAACAGACTGTGAAAACATCTCAGAAAAACTTAACATTCTTTTAGCCAACTATTCCGTATTTTATCAGAACACGAGAGGCTCTCACTGGAATATTAAAGGAGAACAGTTTTTTACTCTTCATCCAAAATTTGAAGAATTATACAACAGTCTGGTTTTAAAAATTGATGAGATAGCAGAGAGAATATTAACCTTGGGAGCAACTCCAGGACACAACTATTCAGATTATCTTCAACTTTCTACGATAAAGGAAAGCAAGGAAGTAAGCGATGGCAACAAAAGTGTTGAAATCATATTGGAATCCTTCAAAGTGGTGATCGATTTACAGAGAGAATTATTAGACATTACCGATGAAGCTGGCGATGAAGGCACCAATTCTCAAATGAGTGATTACATTACCGAGCAGGAAAAAGAAGTATGGATGTACAATTCATATTTAGGAAAATAAAAGATAAAAATCATTTCACTGATTGAAAAATCGCCCCTGAAAAAGGCGATTTTTTTATTTATTTTATTAAATTTAATTAAAATTAAAATATGTCCGAAATACGACTCAATTCAATACTTGACAATGATTTTTATAAGATTACGATGCAGAATGCTGTGGTGAAACTTTTTCCCAGCCAGATTGTCAAATACGAATTTATCAATCGTGGGAAGCATCACTTTCCGGAAGGTTTTGATGCTGCCCTGAAGACGATTGTTAACAAAATGGCAGAACTTAAACTTACTAAAGAAGAAAAAAAATTCCTGGCAAAAACGTGTCCATACTTAAATTTACCTTATTTAGATTTTTTGGAAGGTTATCACTATGATCCCTCCGAAGTGAAAATCGTACAGACCGGAAATGATCTGAGTGTAATTGTAGAAGGACTCTGGTACAGAACAATTCTTTGGGAAGTCCCGCTTTTGGCGCTGATCAGCGAGCTTCATTACGAGATGAATCACATGGAAAGAGACTCCAATGATGTGGTGATGAGCAAAACTTTAGAAAAAGCGGATTCATTAAATAAATTAGCCGTTAATTTCGCAGAATTCGGAACCAGGAGAAGGCATTCTTATAAGGTTCAGAACCTCGTTATGGAAGCCCTAACTCAGAAAAAGGAATCAACATTTATAGGCAGTTCCAACGTTCATTTTGCAATGAAGTACAATGTAAAACCCATCGGAACGCATGCTCACGAATGGTTTATGTTTCACGGTGCAGAGTTTGGTTTTAAAATGGCTAATGAACTGGCATTAGAACATTGGGTTGATGTGTATCGTGGTGATCTGGGCGTTGCATTATCAGACACTTATACAACTGACGTTTTCTTTCAGCAGTTTGATAAAAAGTTTGCCAAACTTTTTGATGGCGTACGACATGACAGCGGAGACCCTTTTGAGTTTGCCGATAAAACAATAGCCCATTACAGAAGCAATGGAATCAATCCTTTATTCAAATATATTATTTTTTCCGATGCTTTAAATCTTGAAAAGGTTGAAGAAATCACCAATTACTGTAAAGGTAAAATAGGCGTCTCTTTCGGTATCGGAACCAATCTGACGAATGATGTTGGTCTGAAGCCTATGAATATTGTCATGAAATTGATAGGGGTCCAGGCTCTGAACAAAGAATGGATCCCTACCGTAAAATTATCTGACGAGCATGGTAAATACACCGGAGACCCAAAAATGATCGAACTGGCGAAAGAATTTTTGAGAATCAATGATTAAGTACTTTTAAAATCATGAAAAATTTATTTGTACTTAGTATTTTTTTTCTCTTTGACCTCTTGTTTTGTATATACAAGGGGTGAAGACGGAAAACCAGGAAAAGACGGAGATTCTAATAATCAGAAAACCACTTACAGTCAAAAATCAGCAGATTCTTTAAGAGCATACAAAACGGAATAGAAGCCTGCAAGGTCGTCATGCTTACGACAAGTACAGCACAAATTGATGAGAAAGAGTTTATTATACTCCGAAAAAAATTTCCTGACAATTATGAGATCCCAAATTACTTTCTTCAGCTTTAGCCAAAGAATTAAGAAATACAAAAGCAATGATCTCGTAAAAAATATCGAGATTTCAGAACACACAAAAACTAATTAATTTCAAAAGTTAATTTTATCTCATCTAAAACTGAAAAAAAACGGATAGCAGTCACATCTATTTGACAATACTCATCACCTTAAACCTCATAGGTTTTGAAAACCTATGAGGTTTAGATTGTTAAAAGAAAAGTTTTTTAAGAATTCTTTCTTTTGTAATTTTGAAAAATGGAAGTTTTATATCTCATACTCGGAGTAATTTTAGGCTTTGTTTTAGCTTATTTTTTAGTCAAATCAAATTCTGTTTCTAGAAAAGAATTTGATGAACTCAACAGCTCGAAAATTCAAAATCAGGTAAATCTTGATCATTTAAATCTTAAAATTCAAGATTCAGAACAAATTATTAAAAGCGAAAAGGAAAATAATCTTCAACAATCAGATCTTTTAAATGATCTCAAAGCAGAATTTGCTAAAGTCTCTGCAGAAAACACTTTTTTGAAAGCTCAGAAAGAAGAAACAAAAAGAATTCAGGAAGAAGGAAAACTCCATTTTGAAAATTTAGCCAATAAAATTTTAGAAGAAAAAACGGAAAAGTTTACCACGCTCAATCAAAACAACCTTAAAAACATTCTTGATCCTTTCCAGGAAAGGATCACAGACCTTAAAAACAAAGTAAATGAAGTGTATGAAAAAGAAAATAAAGAACGCTTCTCTTTAGGTGAAAAGGTAAAGGAACTCGCCCTTCTCAATCAGCAGATATCCGAAGATGCTAAAAAATTAACACGCGCTCTGAAAGGCGAAAGCAAAACACAGGGAAACTGGGGCGAAATGATTCTGGAAAGCATCCTGGAAAAATCCGGCCTGGTCAAAGGAAGGGAGTATTTTCTTGAGCATGAACTCAAAGATGAAGACAACAAAGCACTGTTTTCAGAATTTTCAGGCAAGAAAATGCGTCCTGATGCCGTTGTAAAATACCCTGATGAAAGAAATGTGATTATTGATTCTAAAGTTTCCCTGACCGCTTTCACAGAACTGGTAGATGAGACAGATAGCGACATTTACAAGATCAGGCTCAACCAACATCTGTCATCGATTAAAACACACATCAGCCAACTGAGTCAGAAAGCTTATGATGATTATGGGAAATCCCTGGATTTTGTCATGATGTTTATTCCGAGCGAGCCGGCATACATTGCTGCCATGCAGACGGATCAGAACCTCTGGAATTTCGCATATGAAAAAAGGATTTTATTGTTAAACCCAAGCAACCTGATCACTTCTCTCAAACTGATCGCTGACCTTTGGAAAAGAGAATATCAGAATCGGAATTCCATGGAAATTGCGGAGCGCGGAGCAAAACTGTATGACAAATTTGCAGGCTTTATTGAAAACCTGGAGAAAGTAGGTAAAAACATAGACCAGGCAAAGAATGTTTATAATGATGCCTTCAAACAACTTTCAACAGGCAATGACAACCTGATCTCACAAACGCAGAAACTGAAATCTTTAGGAATAAAAAATAAAAAGGAAATTCCACAAAGTCTGATTAATGACCTTAATGATCATTGATAAATGATTTAGAAAAATTAATTTTGCAGTCACTATCATTTTATCCACATCTATCATGATTATCGAAAGTTTTCAGAACGAGAAAATTAAAAATATTACCAAACTCTTATCAGACAACCGCTTCAGAAAAAAATCCGGTGTTTTTCCTGTCGAAGGACAACAGGAAAATGAGAGAGCCCAAAAATACCATTTTGAAGCTGAAGAATTTTTCATTTGTGAGAAGATCTATAAAGGAGCACTTCCGAAAGAAAAAATCCATTACGTTTCTGAAAAGGTATATGAAAAAATAGCGTACCGGGGAAGTTCGGAAGGAATTATCGGCATCTATAAAACAAAGGAATCTGATTTAAACAGTTTTATACCTAAGGAAGATTCTACGGTAATTATTGTGGAGGGCATAGAAAAACCTGGGAATCTGGGCGCTATATTACGAAGTTGTGAAGCTTTTGGAATTGATGCACTGATTATTGCAGATGCAAAAGCCGATTTTTACAATCCTAATGTAATCCGATCAAGCGTTGGATGTTTGTTTGGGATGAAAGTTTTTCAGTCAGAAAATGTTGAAACCTTTCAATTTCTTCAAAAGAATAAGTTCAATATTTACACAACCATTATGGATGAAACTTCTGAAGATCTGTACAGAAGAGATTTCACAGAAAGATCGGCTGTACTTTTTGGGACCGAACATTCAGGATTGACTGATTTCTGGTCAGGAAAAGGAGACAATACATTAATTCCGATGACAGGAAGTATTGATTCTCTCAACCTGAGCAATGCCGTCGCAATTGCGTGCTACGAAGCTTTAAGACAGAAAAAAAATTGAGCAAATAATTTTCTTTGCTATGAACAAAGCATAAAAAAACCGTCTCGCTGAGCGAAACGGTTCTTTTATTTTAGCATTGACTAAAATTATTTCTTAACTGCAGCTTTAGCTGAGTCAGACTTAACTTCAACGCTATCTTTCTTAGCATCAGCAGCTACTTTAGTAGAATCGATAGTAGCGTTAGCTGTAGAATCGATTGCAGTTTGAGCAGAATCAGCGTTAGTTTCGATTGAATCAGAAGTAGAAGTTGTAGCTTCACCTTTTTTACAAGCAACTAAAGAGATTGCAGCGATAGCAGCTACGAATAATGACTTTTTCATAATAAATTAAATTTAATTTGTTAATATTGTTTTTAAATCTTTTTCTCTGTTCGGTTATTTGAACAAGACAAAGGTATAGCAGATAGAAAATTTGTTTATGAAAAATAATTGTAATACCTTTGTAAAACAGTTTTACAAATAAATAACACTGATAATCAATACATTAATATTATATTAAAAAATTGACTGATTTAGATTTACTCCACTTTGAGCAGCTAAAAAAAGATGTGCAGGCTCAATATCTGAAAGAATATACTCCCTCCTATGATGATATATCAAAATGGAAGGGAATTGATATTATTTATTTTCAGGAAGATCTCCGAAAAAAGGCCAAAGGCAATATCAGCGAAAAGTCTTTTTACACTTATTTTAAAAATTCTCCGGTCACAAAACTGCCCCGCATAGATATGCTCACTTTATTGAGTGTTTATGCAGGTTACACGTCCTGGTTTGACTTTAAAAAACAGCATCTTTTTGCAGGTGAACTTCTTTCAGATGAAAAGGAACTCACTGATAATGACAGGCAGGAATTGGAAAAAACTATTTCGAGTGCATTAAATTTACCAAAAACTGCTAATCCGGTTGAAAAAACATTTTCAGAACCATTAGAAAACACTGATTTACAAAAAAACGGTTCTGATAATCAAACAATTGAACAAAAATCAGTTTCTGAAACAATTTCCGTAGATACTCAGATTAAAAACAGTAAAAAGAACTATCAGAGAGCCGCCTGGATTGCCGCAACCTTTGTCTTTGTGGTTCTTTTAGGCTTATTGGGATTTAAAGATGAAATATTTGATCAAACCTACACCTACTGCTTCACCGATGCCGACAGGAATCAAAAAGTTCAGAGTACGATTGAAATCAAAGTTCTGAAGCAGAATGAATCTCCTCTTTTTTACAGAATCAAGCCCGGTGAATGTTTTTACTATCAGACAAAAGACAAAAACATCAAGATGCAGATCAGTTCCACAATGTATGAAAATCTGGAGGTCAACCGTAATCTGGAAAATGCACCTGAAGAAGAAACCATTGAACTGAAACCGGATGATTATAAAATGGCCGTATATTATTTCTCTACCAAGGACGTCAACGGTATCAATCCGGAAGAACAGTTTAATCTGATCAGACAGAAAAGAAAACAGCTTGAAAATCTGATCAGCAATGATGCAGTGATCACTCAGGTGTACGACAGCAGTATTTACGGACTGGAGTCCCTGGATAAACAGGATTACATCACCCTGGTTACCACACCTACGACATCACTGAAAAATCTTAATGTCATTGAAATGAAAAAAAACATAAAAGGAAAAATTATCTCTATCAAATTTAAAATCTCAACCAATGAAAACAATCAGTAAAAGCTTATTTTTTTCACTTCTGATAATAGCCGCTGTTCTATCCTGTGTTAAAAAAGAGGAAAATCCGATAAGCGATCTTGATAAATTAAGAAACACCAACAACAGAACGGTTCAAATGGATAGTACACAGGCAATTAATGCTATCACACTACAGAAAGTACAGGAAGTTCTTGATCTCTCTACACTTTATCTCTCTGGTGAAAAAAATACAGAAATCGATACCGCAATATATTCTAAAATTGAAAAATATTTTCAGAAGCCTGACAGCTTAACCTTCAATGTGCTTTTTAAAGAACTTGAAAGTCTACAGGTGAAAAAAGTAAAGGTCAACAACATCAATATCTATCAGGAAGTCCTTCATAAAGACACCGTAGATCTTGCTAAATTCGATGTGGAGTATTTTGATGGAAAGAACAGGTCAATTGGCAAATTTGAAAAAAATGCACAATACACTTTAGTATCAAAACCGGAAAAATTTAAAAATGAGTTCAAATTTTACTTTGTGAACTTCTATCAGCAACCTTTAAAAAAAGACAGTACCGCTGTAGGAGTAACTAAATAATCTAAAGGAATATCATTTCCCCAAAGATCATCTATTGCCTCATCGGGATTAAAATAATTGATTCCGATTTTCTTTGAATCTGCAGAAACTTTTTCAAAAAAGGCATCGTAGAAACCTTTTCCGTAACCTACCCTATTTCCATTCCTGTCACAATATAAAAGTGGCGTAATAATAAAATCGAAGTCACTGATCCCAGAATCTATATCTGAAGCAGGCTCAGCTATCCCCCAATTATTTGTTTCAAATTCTGTTTCGGTGAAAATCTCAACTGAAATCAATTGATTATCAACAATTTTAGGAACGAAAACACGGATATTATTCTTCAGAAAAAATTTGATGAAAACTTCAGTTTTGATTTCATTAAACTTTTTAATGGGCATAAAAATATGTATTTTATGACCGGCTAAAGGTTTGAAACCAGTGATAAAGTTTTCAAAAATATTTTCAGACAATGATAAAACCTCATCACAAGACAAGGTTTTTCTTTTATTTAAATATAAATTTCTTAGTTCTGATTTTGTCATTTCTATATTGCTGATGCTATTAGGATTAAAAAATACAGAAGCTTTATTTTTCCTGAAACGGATCAACTATTCTCTGCATCTTAATTAAGATTCTGTAATCTTATAAAGCTTATCAGAAAGACGGACTCTGAAAGGAACTTCAAAAGTAACCTGATCGCCTGCCTGTGCTGCTTCGCAAGGGCCTCCATCAACAAAAATTTCAGTAATTTTAAATTCCTGCTCGCCTGTTGTAGGGCCTGAAATAAGCACCTTATCCCCCACGGACAGTTGTTTGTTTTCAATTAGAAACTGCGCAATCTTAGATTTTGTATAATAATGCTCTGCGTTTCCGATCAACACTTTTTTTAGGGATATTTTCTGACGGATATTTTTCGAAACTGCTTTTGCAAGAGGTTTATCCGGTAGATCACCGGAGTTTTTAAATGTAAGTGCATCCGATTTTCCTTTTCTGAACACTTTATTTCCGACCTGTTTTCCACGTCTTAATTTCACCTGCTCAGACTGAGGCAAATGGGTAATTTCAAGACATTCTGTAGAACAGCAGTTTTCCATAACTTCTTTGCAGTCGTCACACTGGATAAAAAGAAGATGGCAGGCATCATTTGAGCAATTGGTATGGTTATCACAGGGCTTACCACATTGATGACACTGTGAAATAATATCATCTGTAATTCTTTCACCTAACCGATGATCAAATACAAAATTCTTACCGATGAATTTACTTTCTATATTTTCTTCTTTGATCTGACGGGTATATTCAATAATACCACCTTCCAGTTGGAAAACGTTTTTAAAGCCCTGGTGCTTAAAGTAGGCACTTGCTTTTTCACAGCGAATTCCACCTGTACAGTACATCAATAGATTTTTGTCTTCTTTAAAATCCTGTAACTGTTCATTGATAATAGGCAAACTCTCTCTGAAAGTTTCTACATCCGGAGTGATTGCCCCTTCAAAATGACCTACTTCGCTCTCATAGTGATTTCTGAAATCCACAACAATAGTATTGGGATCTTCCAGCAAATTATTGAACTCTTGTGCCTTTAAGTGAATACCTTTATTGGTTACATCAAAAGTTTCATCATTCAGACCGTCAGCAACAATTTTGTTCCGTACCTTGATGGTCAGTTTTAAGAAAGAATGATCATCCTGTTCGACAGCGACATTCAACCGGATTCCTTTCATAAAGTCATAAGATTCCAATGTATTGCGAAAAGCCTCCAACTGATCTGCAGGAATACTCATCTGAGCATTAATTCCCTCATGAGCAACATAAATACGCCCTAATGCATCAAGAGCATTCCATGCTATAAATAATTCGTCGCGAAATTTTTGGGGATCTGAAAGATTGGCATACGCATAGAAAGACAAAGTAAGTCGCTGCTTACCGGCTTCATCAATAAGCTGAGCTCTTTCTTCTGCGCTTAAGGTGTTATACAGTTGCATGCTATAAACGTTTTTAAGTGAGAAAAATATTTGTGCAAAGATAAGAATTTTCAATTATACGGATAAGACAAAATTCCCTACTACAATTAAGGTAAAAATGGCAGTGTGTTTTTAATTTAATCTTAAGCTTTGTTAATAAATTTTCTAACAATTATGATTTTACGGATAAATTGGCACCTCAGTCGTTAAATTTTAGTTAAAACAGTAACACAGCATAGTAATTGCATACTTATTAAGCATTAAATTTACATTCAGTAATGCAAATAATTTTAAAAAAAGAAGATATACAATGAAGAGTACTTTAAAAAAACTTTTACCATTTGCTGTCGTAGGGGTTATCTCAGGAGCTACTACCGTTGGCGTACAACAATATTTTGGTCATGATTCTAACAGTTCGGACCAATCTTATTTTACAAAGTCGAGCAATACATCATTTGTAGGCATGAATACTGCAGCAGTTGGCGATGACTTTGTGCAGGCAGCAAAAACAACTGTTCCGGCTGTAGTCACAATTAAGAATTATCAGAACAGGACTTCCAGCAGAGCCTCCGAACAGGATTTATTAGATTATTTTTTTGGTGATCCCTTTGGAGGTCGTGGGCAGCAAAAACAAAAGCAACAACAGCAAGCTCCTGAAAATATGCCTTCAGGAATGGGATCGGGAGTAATCATTTCTGCAGACGGATATATTATCTCTAACAATCACGTTGTGGCGGGAGCAAATAAGCTTGAAGTTGTGTTAAGTAACAAAAAATCCTATATCGCAACTTTAGTAGGAACAGATCCAAATACAGATATTTCTTTGCTGAAGATTGAAGAAAAAGGTCTTCCGTTCCTGAATTTTGCAAACTCAGATAATATTGAAGTAGGACAATGGGTTCTCGCTGTAGGTAATCCACTGGGGCTTAATTCAACTGTTACTGCAGGTATTGTATCCGCTAAAGGAAGAGGAATCGGTATTCTGAGCGGACAGGGTAAGGCGACTAATCCTATTGAAAGTTTTATTCAGACCGATGCTGCCATCAATCCTGGAAATTCAGGCGGAGCATTGGTTAACGTAAACGGCGATCTGATTGGAATTAATTCGGCAATTTCTTCAACGACAGGTTATTATCAGGGCTATGGTTTTGCGGTTCCCGCAAACTTAGCAAGAAAAGTCATTGAGGATATCAAAAAATTCGGAATTGTACAGAGAGGTTTCCTAGGGGTAAATTCTTTAGATCTTTCGAATGACCAGCAGATAGCCCTTTATAACAGAGATAAAAAAACAAATATCAAAGTTGGATCCGGAGTATATATTACAGGGTTCTCTGAAAGAAGTGGTGCCGAAGATGCAGGACTGAAATCCGGAGATATCATAACAAAAGTTGATGAGGCTGTAATTACTGACTTTGCAGATCTTTCTGTTTCAGTCGGAAGCAAACGTCCTGGTGACAAAGTACAGGTCACTTATCTCAGAAACGGTAAAGAGGCAACAACAACGGTGACGCTAAGAGACCAAAAAGGAGGAACTGCTTCAAGATCAAAAGCAGATCTGAGCGTAACTGAAAAAATCGGAGCTGAATTTGATCCTTTAAATGACAGGTTTAAGACCGAATACGGACTGAACAGTGGTGTTGTAACCAAGAATGTCTCTGAAGGTGGCGAGATGGCTAAAATAGGGATTGTAGATCAATATATTGTCATCGAAATTAATGGTAAGCCTGTCAACTCACAAAGTGATGTAGAGAAGCTGCTCAATGGCTACAAAGGAAATGTACAGGTAAAGTTTGTAGATAACTTCGGAAGAATATATACAAAAGGATTCAAAATGCCTTAACAGAGTTTATAGAATAAAAAATGCTGCAGTTTGATTACTGCAGCATTTTTTATTTTGATCTATCGCTTATTTAATTTGTCAGTTCTCATCTTTTTCTTTTTCCTTTCATAAATAACTTCTACAATCTTCCCCCCCATCCATGCAAACGGGAAAAAGATCAGGAAAATAGATATTTTATAAAAAGTTGGGTGATAAGGATAAATGATGATATCAAGCATTGCAATAAAAAGCATGATAAAACCAATTAATATGGCGTATGCTACTTTCGCATATTTAACAATAATTGCTGTAGCAACCCCTCCTACCGTACTTCCCAATCCCGAAATAAAAAGAAGAAAACCGAAGAATGCATCGTCATGTCTCATGCTTTCCAAAAATCTTTGCCAGTGTTCGAAAGGTGCAAAAGCTTCAAAAGTCACCCATTTAGGGAAAGCTCTTATGCCTAACGTGATAATAAGCCCTGCAATGACAAGACCTACTAAAACTGCAAATGTATTTCTGATAAAGCTCATTAATCCTGATGTGCAATCATAGAAATTTCGATATCAACATTTTTGGGCAGGCACGAAACCTGTACTGTTTCTCTGGCAGGATAGCTTTCTGCATCAAGGTAGGAAGCATAAATATCATTCATCACTGCAAAGTCATCCATGCTTTTAAGGAATATACTTGCCTTTACTACATTTTTAAAAGTCATACCGGCCTCTGTAAGAACAGCTTCAAGATTTTTCATCACCTGATGGGTTTCTTTTTCGATTCCTTCAACCAATTTACCAGTCGCAGGATCAACCGGAATCTGTCCTGATATGTATAAAACTCCATTTGCCAAATTAGCCTGTGAGTAAGGCCCGATAGCTGCCGGAGCATTTACCGTAGATATTATTTTTTTCATAAGTAGATATATTATTTTATTATGTATATCGCACTATAATCACTATAAGTGAAAATCATGCCGCTTTTAACAGAATTTAATTCGGATGCAAATATAAAATTTATAATTAAATAAAATACGTCTTAGAAAGGAGGGTTAGGCTGTGTAAAACTTCTGTCTTTATACTTCAGTGCATCGCTTAGGATATTCGCTTTGATTCCGATAAAAAAGTCATATACTTTATACTGCCCGAAAGGCACCCAGTTAAAATTAATCGTAAAACTTCGCTGATCCCTTGAAAAGCCTATTCTCGTATAGGCCAATTGTTTTGTAACCATATCGTAATGGGTACTCCCATTAATATTCCAGAATGGAGTTAATTTTATACTTCCGTCAAGACCAATGGAAGCTAATCTGGTAGGCGTACGTGCAGTGGTTTTTGAATAAGCATAATTAGCATTGACATTCAGTGTCCATGCCTGATCAAAATGAGCGTAATTATCGTCATCAAAATAATAGTTTTCATTTCTGACTTCTCCTCTCTGCTTATACTTTTTTGCAAAGTCTGTCTTCTCACCAAACAGTTCACTGCTTAACGGATAAGACAACTGAACGTTAAATCCCTGCACACTGAAAGCACCGAACTCTTCTGTCCTGATTCCGATTTCCTCGCCAGGAATAAAAATAGTTTTATAAGGATCTAATGTCAAACTTGTATTTACACTTAGCTTACTGTCAAACAAAGAAGTCTGACCGTTGATGGAAATGATCGACCAGGGATGTGTCTTTGCCGCAAAATTATAATTTCCGGTTACATTTAATGACTCAAATATTTTCACTTTTTTAACTCCGGTGGAATCACTTTTAGATTTTACTTTCATCTCAATATTATTCGAGATATTGAATCCTAATGCTCCTACCATTCCTGATGTGGGCGCTCCAACGATTCCGTTATCAAAAATTGAGTAAGGAGTGATGGCACCGTTAGCATCAGAATAGTTTCTGAAATAGCCAAATCCCGGCTGACCGAAATCAGGAGAATAGGTAAATCCTATACTCGGCGACATCATATGCCTGATCGCTTCAACAGATCCTCCCTTTTTAAAATTCGCCTGCCCATAAAGTTGCGTCTGTATACTTGCTGTTGTTGAAAACGTAGAATATGCCGCAATTTTTTTATTCACCTGATCAACTACTTTATTCTGAATTGGGTCATAGAATTTTGTAAGTGTCTTGGTCGTTAAAGCATTGTCAATATTAGCACCTAAACTAAATGTAAAATATTTTGCGATGGTGGTATTGGTTCCTAAAGTGATATTGTTTTTAACTCCGGTCTGCAATTTATCCCACATGGCTTTGGTAAAGAGTTCTCCTTCTTGCGTACTGACAAAGTTAGTTAAATTTAAACCTGTGTTTACAGTAAGGTTTTCTAATAAACCGCTTCGCACACCTGTTTTAGAGCCAAATAAATAAAACTGGTTAATGGCTACATTCATTTGTGGTAAACGCAAATCTGCCAATCCCGTTGCAAAATTCTGAGAATAAGAAGCTGTTCCGGTAATGGTTGCAGGAAGTTTTAAAAATCTTTTGGTCAGGGTAAGCGTAGAATTCTGTTGCGTTCTCAGAACACTTTGATCCATAATATAGTTATTGTTAACCGTATTATTATAAAAAGTCTGACTGGTCACATCTACAGATGCGGAAAATGTCAGAAAAGGATTTGCTTTGGCATCCTGGCTGTGTCTCCATGCAATTCTGTAAGTTCCTGTTTTGCTATAGTCATCCAAACCCTTAATTCCGCGGACAGTTGTTCCGATATCTGCTGCGAAACTACCTGAATACCTGTATTTTTTGAGATAATTCATTTCCGGACGGAGATTCCAGCTACCTTTTGTATAAATATCAGCTAAAACTTTAAGGTCAAAATGCTCTCCGATAGGCTGGTAATATCCTATCCCATTTAAGAAAAATCCCACATCCTGACGTTCTCCAAAGCTTGGGATCAGAATTCCTGCAGATCTTTTCTGTGAAAAAGGCAGTATAGCAAAAGGCATTACCAAAGGGGTCGGTACTTCCTCAATATACATTTGTACGGGACCTGTGATAAGGGATGATCCGGTTTTACCTTTAACCATTTTTATGTGCGAAGCCCTTAATTTATAATCGGGAACCGTATCTTTCTTTTTGATGAAATAATCGTCAGTCGTGAAATCAGCACGCCGCATGACATAGACAGAATCATTATATTTCTTTGTCTTCTGAGCAATAATCACGCCTTCACTTTCTTCAGTCCTCGCATTATAGGCAATTGCCTGACGCGTTTTTGTGTTATAACTGAAGTCAGTAGTTTCATATTTTTTACCGGCCTGCGTTACCGCTACCAATTCTACAATCTTACCCAGAGAATCCTGTTTTCCTCTTGCATAGATCTGATTTTTCTGTTCATCAATAGAGATATAATCTGCATCAATCTGCATGTCCTGATATTTTACCTGAGCATTTCTGACCAGATAAATCATCTTCTTAGGAAAGTCTCTGCGTTCTACATCTGCCTTGGTCTCGAGAATATCCTCTAAGGCTTCTTTCTTTACAACAATGGTATCCTTTTTGAGGATTGTATCATTAACCACCTTTGTTTCCGTCAATTTTTTGGGCGACTGCTGTGCTAAAAAACTGTTAAAAATTAGGATAATTAAAATTTGTAATATATTTTTGAAGACGGTTTTGTCCAATTTTGTTTTTATATAATTTAGGCTCAAAATTAGTATAATTTTTAAAACTGTAAGATGTACACACGAAAATTTAAAATAATTTTAGCATTTCTCTTTATACTTTCTACCCAATTTCTCTTTTCTCAAAAAAAATTCACTGTTGTTTTAGACGCTGGACACGGGGGAAGCGACCATGGTGCGAACAGATCGTACAGTGATATCGGAAGAATTGCGGAAAAAGACATAACGCTTGCAATCGTCCTGAAAATAGGAAGAATGCTTGAAAAAAATAAAGATTTTAAAGTAATTTATACCCGTAAAATAGATGAATACCCCTCACTTTCTGACAGAACTAACCTCGCTAACCGAAGTAAAGCTGATCTTTTTATCTCAGTACACTGTAATTCTTCAGTAAGACCTACAGCATATGGAACAGAAACATTTGTACAGGGCCCTGATCAGAATGACACCAATCTTGAAGTGGCAAAACGTGAAAACGACGTGATCTATCTTGATGAAAAAGATAAACAGACCTTTGGAACCTATGATGCAAGGTCTCCCGAGTCTCTGATTGCACTAAAACTTCAGCAAAGTAAATATCTCGAGTCAAGCTTACTGCTCGGAGGTCTTGTTGAAGCGAACTTTGTGAATAAAGACAAAAGATCTTCAAGGGGAGTCTGGCAGAAAAACCTCCACGTTCTGCGTATGAATGCGATGCCTTCCGTATTGATCGAAACAGGCTTTATCAATCACCCTGAGGAAAGCCATTATTTAGCTTCAGATAAAGGTCAGGAAGAGATTTCAGAAAGTATTTACGACGCAATTATTGATTATAAAAAGGCTGTTGACAGAAAAGGAGGAGCGCAGGCCATCACAAAAAAACAGGAGCCTGAAAAGAAGGAAGAAATTCCTTTAAAAAATGATTTCAGAATCTTATTGATGACTTCTGCGGTGAAATATAATGAGGATGATCCCGCTCTGAAAGGCTTAAATTATATTCTTGCCCTGAAAGAAAATGGAATTTATAAGTATTTCTACAGTGTTACAAACATGGCATCCGTTAGAGACAACAATATAAAAACAGCTAAAGATGCAGGTTTCAGAAATGCTTATGCAGTAGGATTTATGCCTAACCAGAAACTTAGTACCGGATATTATACCATTGAAGTATTTACAGGAAAAGATAAACTGAGCACCAATTCGTTTATTTTGCAGACACTGAAAGATGTACAAAGGGATAAAAACAGTGGAATATTCTATTATACTTATGGAAAGGTTTCTTCTCTTGAAGATGCAGTAAAAATCCAGAAAGAACTTGAATCTAAAGGAGTTAAAAATACGGTAATCCAGAAAATCAACAAATAAAGAAATTAATTTTGAAGTGTAAAAGTTAATTAATATTTTTGCATCCTCAAAATTTGGTCTATTCGTCTAGTGGTAAGGACTCAAGGTTTTCATCCTTGCAACAGGAGTTCGATTCTCCTATAGACTACAAAATGTATATAACAAAATCTCACGATAAACTCTTTAAAAGCCCTATCAATAGGGCTTTTGTCGTTTCTACACTTTAGTTCTTTTGACATTCTTTGAGGAGATTTGACAGGTATTTGTTTCCTGAGAAATCCGTTACTGGTCTCTGCATATATTGTAAATTACCTAAAAAATCTATTTTACCAACTCTCTTAACTTTTCAGCAATCCTTTTTAAAATCGAAACTCCTTTCATATCCGCTTCCCTGAGTTGCATCAAGCTTCATTAATTAGTTTCGTCTTCTACCTAGAAACAAAATTTTATAAAAAAAGTTACAAATGAATCACTTTATAGATTCATGTCCAAGATATATTCTTAAGATAACTGTACTTGTTTTTAATTTAGAATTAGATAGATATTAATTTGACAACTTCATCTACAAATTACTCTAACATATGATACAAACCAATCATTTCAGATAGACAGTACGGTAGATTCATATTTATAATTATAACTGAAGGTTATACTTTTTCAAATATCACATCCTATAAAAATGTATATTTTGAACTTAATAAATTTTTGTAATAGATAACATAATAATATTAACGTTTTTTATATTTTTTTAAGTTTTTATTATGATATATTGTTTTTTTTTCTATTTTTGAAAAACCAACTAAAAACAAAACCTAAAAACTAATATGAGAACACAAATTGCTTTTTTCACTTAATGATCTAATTCATCTGTCAATTTTCTACATCTTGAAAATTGTATAATCTATTTTTCCAATTTTTATTCCACATAATTGATCTGTTATGTCAAAATCCCTATACCTTAAATCGGTCATGGTCATGGTATTTCTATACTCAGCCAATGCCTATTCTCAACTGATTGGATCTGATGTCCAAATCTGGGAGAAATCTACTCTAACTCCTCGTGAAATTGCTAATTCCAAAGATGAGAACCTTCTCAACTTTCATTATGGAATAAAAGACAGGTTACTAAAAAAATATATAAAACACAGTAAAAACAAGAGCCATACTTTGAGTCTTGTTCATACTTCCAAAGATGATGAGAAGATATGGGAGAATGATGATCAAAAAATATCATTAAGTAATGATAAATATGAAATCACTAAGTCTAAAAAGACCGTAAAGATTCAGAAGAGACCGAGTATATTTTCTTTTACCGGGAACGCTGAAAGAACGGACGGAAAATCCGATAGCTTGAAAATAAGATTTGAAGATCAGAATCTTTACGAAATGATCTTTATTCCTAGAAAAACGAAAGCTATGGATCTGAATAAGATTCATTCTTACCTGTCTATCAAGTATGGAATTTCTTTGCAGAAAGGAAAGTATTACGGTAGTGATGCAAAAGTGCTTTGGGATCCTGAAAAACATAAGGAGTTCATACACAGACCTACCGGCTTGGGAAGAGATGATGGAAATGAGTTGTATCAAAAACAGTCGTCCAATGTGGAAGATCAGTTTTTAACAATTGGAAAAACGGACATTAAGAAAACTAACACTGAAAACACAAGTCTTTTTGATCACAATAATTTCGTGATCTGGTCTGATGATGACAAAGGTATGAGTACAAAGGCTGACGGAAATTTCAATATTCTTGAAAGAAACTGGGAAATTAATTTTCTTGGGTCTACAATTCCTAAGAATGACTATAAAGTACGCATAAACAAAAAAACAATCAATCCGGAATCATTACCTATTGTGTACTGGATGTTTTTAAAGAATTCAGCAGGGGAGATCAAAAAATTTCAAGGTGTTGAAAATGAAAATTATGTAGATTTCAGTAAGGTTGATTTTAGCAAGGATGAGGAAAGTGAAATTTACCAATACTTTACGTTTGCTGTAAGTCCTCTGAGGGAAGAGACTAAAGAAAATGAATCAAATTCTGGATCTTCATCAGTTGATCAAAATTTTCTTTCATTGGATCTCAG
The DNA here is from genome assembly GCF_057180465.1 of Chryseobacterium sp. HNCC26DJ238. Classification (NCBI taxonomy): domain Bacteria; kingdom Pseudomonadati; phylum Bacteroidota; class Flavobacteriia; order Flavobacteriales; family Weeksellaceae; genus Chryseobacterium; species Chryseobacterium sp. HNCC26DJ238. The sequence goes on along the minus strand of NZ_JBXUGI010000015.1, from coordinate 51,475 downwards.
TCAGATAGTTCTGTATCCAAATCCTGTTAAGAAAGGTCAAAACTTTACTGTAAAATTCCCTGAAATGGAAAACTTATCTATAGCTATCTATGATGGTGGAGGAAGATTGGTTCGATTAGAGAAAATAGATCACCGTTCAAGATCGTACAGCAGTTCATTAATCATTCAGAGTTCCTATCTGATCACTTTAACGCAAAGTGGAAAAGTAATCAAAACATTCAAATTAATCGTTGACTAAAAACCAAATCATGAAAATAAAATCATTAAAACTTCCTTTTAAAAAGAAGTCGGCTCTTCTGGTGTGCTTTTTTGCTATCATGTTTCTTTTCTCAAGTTTCACGAAAGAAGATAGACAACGTTTCAGAGAATGGAAAAAAAATTGGAATGGAACAAAGCCAGAAAACAATCATTTATCATCTGAATTTCCGCTTTTGTCGCATCTAGCTGATATCAGTAACTCTTTCACTGGTATTGAAACTGATGTTATTAGAGATTTTGACAAAGTTGAAGCAGATTTTAATAGCATGAACATCAATAATAATAATAATAATAATAATAATAATAATAATAATATTATTTCAGAAAATGTTATTAATGAAAAACTAAAATTTTCAGCTCTTGAAAGAGAGGGATTAATAGGTATTTTAACAGATGAAGAAGAAGATCGGGTAAAAGATAATTTTTTCACAGTAAATATCACTCATGCTCCAGATGCAAACTCTCACATCTTTCTTGAGTACGAATTATTTGGACTTGCCTATCACCATTCCGCTTCCAGATCTGTAAATCATCATTTGTCAATGGGTGGCGAAATTATCATTCCTTCTTCCGGATGGAGCCATCAAAGAGAAGAAATAAGCTCTTCCATATTAAAAAACGGTATTAACAGCATCTTATTTACATCTCCGGCATCAGGTGTGAAATATAAGGTGCGAAATTTAAAAATTTCTTTTGAAGGCAAAAATTTGATGGATACAGGCAGTGATATCACTTCATTGTTATCAGGAAATATGCTTTATGTAAAAGGTTTGAATAATGACACGGCCTATGTTAATGGAAAGATGGTCCGTTCAAGTGCCGGTGAATTTGAAAAATTAATTCAATTATCTGATGCAGAATTAAAATCAGGAAAGTTTTCAGTAACAAGAGATAATATTACTAAATATTATAATGTACCGGACGATAAGAAATCCTTCAAAATAATTAATAGTAATGTTTACCCTTATAAAACTGTAGACCTTTTGCAAGGTCTACAGATTGATGTTAATTATGAGGACATGAACCTGAAAGCAGATAAAGAAACTGCTGAATCAGCATCTGTGGATATTCTAAAATTACGTGCAAAAGATCTTCCGGCTGTATCAGGAGGACTAAAAAATGTTACCCAAAATAATTCAGGTTACAGGTTATTAAGAAGAGGCAGTCTTAACAAAAAACTAAAAATCAGTATTCCTTATGATGAAAAAAGGCTTGGACTAACTTCTCCTAAAGATATAAAGGTTTTTTCTTTTGACTATGATAGAAAACAATGGAAGATTGAAACATCTACGATTGTGGATGTTAAGTCTAAGATGGTCACTTTCGAAGGAGATGGTGAAGGTGATTATATAAACGGGATTGTTTCTGCGCCTGAATCCCCACAATTAAATGCTGCCAGTCCTACAGGAATCAGTGGTCTCAAAGCAGGAAATCCTACAGCAGCAATCTCATCTATCGGAGGCCCTGTTGCTAATCACAAAGGAGATGCCAACGTATCACATCCAATTGTAATTCCTTCCGGCAGAAGAGGAATGCAACCCTCCCTTTCAATAGGATATAGCAGTTCTGCAGGTAACAGCTGGCTTGGCGAAGGTTGGGATGTAAATGGAATTTCGTCAATTTCTATAGATACGCGTTGGGGAAGTCCTAAATTTAATCCAACTTATGAAACTGAACTATATTCAATTGATGGAGAAATGCTGGTATACGATGGTAATTATCTTCCACACCGTCATAACAACATCAATGAGACTAGCACGGTATACACTACCAATCAGCAAGAAAGAAGTGCATTACTGGCAAATGATAAAAAAGTATTTTTTCTAAGAAAAAATCACAATTTTACTAAAATCGAAAGGTATGGTGCAAATCCGAAGCTTTACAGGTGGATTGTAACAGCTACGAATGGTACAAAAACATATTATGGTGGTGATGAAAGCGGTGTAGTTGATGAAGCTGTAATTAAAGATGCAAGTGATAATATCATAAAGTGGAGTGTATTAAAAATAGAGGATGTCTACAAGAATAACATAAAATTCGAGTATGAGAATTTTGTATTGTTGAATCAATCCGGAGATAATGAAAATCTGAATAACGGGATCTTCTTTCATATTAAAAAAATTCTATATACTGGTAAAGATGGAACTGATGGAAATTACTCAGTAAATTTTGAAAGAGAAACTTCTGTTCAGAGACAAGATATTTCGATGCAGGCCAAGTTGGGCAGAAAGATTGTTGAACCTTACAGGCTTGAAAATATTGTAATTAAATATGATGATGAAGTAATCAGAAGGTATAATATACAGTATACAACCGGAGAATTCTTCAAGACTCTCTTGAATGACATCATCGAATACGACAGCGCAGATAATTTTACAAATCAACATCGTTTTGAGTATTATAATGATTTGGCTGACAGCGGAGCAAATTTCGGGGCTGATATAAATATTGACGGTGGCGGCGGTCACGATGCATTCCCACTTCTGCCAAGCGGATTAAAACCTTCAAAAATAGCAGCCAATAATATGTTTGAATGGGGGATACATGGTCGTGTCCCGGGAGTAGGATTGGATATTTTGCTTCCCGGTCCTTTCAGAACCTATGGTCATATTATGGCATCTTTTAATATCGGTCACTCCGAGGCAGAGGCAAAGAAATCGCAGGAACTGATGGATTTTGACGGAGATGGTATTCCTGATTTAATTTATAGAAAACGAAACACGGGACTTCGATTTCGTCCGGGTAGTTTAAGTGGCTCAAATATATCGTTTGGTTCTGACAGAAATATTGAAAATCTAAACAGTAATTTTTCACTGACGAAAACCAAAACGAACAATATTGGATGGGACGCAGGGATACGTGTGTTCAGCCTTGGATTTAACTATTCGCAAATGTGGTCTACAAGTAAAAGTGACACTCAGTCATTTATTTTGGACGCCAATTCGGATGGAATCATGGATGTGGTTAAAGATGGCCAAGTACTCTTTGGCCGAAGAAATCATTCTACTGGAAATGTCGAAATGACCCAGTTCAGTGATACAACTGAAAACATGGTCATCGTTGCAGATGCACTTACACAGCACAATACACCTCTTGAAGGTCAATGGCAGGACGTCGTGTCAAACGATGTAGTCAAAGTGTGGGTAGCTCCGCGAGAGGGGTTTGTTGAGTTCAGTGATATTGTAAATATTCAAAATACTTCAGGTGCAAAAGCTGACTATTCTGTGGAAATGCTAAATCCTGATGACCCTACAAAAAACGTCAGGATTTACCTTAAAACTCTGACCGCCGGAATGGGCTCCCAAAACATTTTGATCTCAAAGTATAATGATCATTTCTCAGCAATCCAATCCCTTAGTCCAGCAAATCCGAATAATCATTTGGCGATAAATAATGGAAGCTACCTAAGAGTTAAATCAGGAGAGAAAATTTTTATCAGGTTGCATTACAATGATAATACAAACCATAAAGTTTTTTCCAATCCTAAAATCAGGTATGTCAATACAGATATTTCTGCTGCACAAATGCCTTTTTATCAACAGGATGGTTATGATATGAACAGTGGTTATTATTCAGATAATTATTTTCTGAACAATCACACAAAACCTATGCAAATCGATGCTCCCGGAAATGTTCGGATTAGCGTACCAAGCGTTAATTTCCCATTTTCCACAGATGACATAAAGTTTAAAATTATAAAGACCGATCCGGCTGGTAATGAAACTGTATTGTATAACCAGACATACCCGCAGAGTAATACTGCTTTTACTACCACACCATTGGCTAATAACATTGCAAATGTAACAAACCTTAATTTTGGTGCTAATGATGTTCCTTCAGTTATTAGATTTGTGGTAGAAACAGATTCTCATACATCTTTTAAAGATAGTAACTGGAATAAGATTTCGGTAAGTTACACTCCTGTAGGAAGTGCTCAAAAGCTAATTTATCCTGTCGCAGAATACCCCTCTTTTTATATCACAGAATTAAATAAGCAAATTAGTGTAGCAGAAAGTCAGTCAACACCTCCTGCTGGAATTCAGGAATACAAAATTGAATTAAATAAAAGTAATTTTTCCAATGCGGGATTAACAAAAGGAACTTTTTATTACATTGTAAAAAGAGGGAATCAAACTTTGGCTAAACGAAGAATCATTAACCCTATGAATTCCACAACCTGTGTGGAGTTGGACATAATTTCCAATCAGTTAGTCAATGGCCTGAGCCCAATCAGTTTCTTTACAGGAGATGCAGCAACTGCTGCACCTGGAGATGGGAGAATTAGTGTGCAGGTATATTGCCTTTCTGAATCCGATTATAAGTTTTACAAGGAATACAGTAATTTATATCAGAATAAACCTTTTAATCTATTTTATGGTACTTCCAATACCGTGTTAGGTCCCATAAATCACACCTCAATAAATTCTTCTGCTCTTGAAAAAGTAGGGCAATTCTATCATAATTGGAGTCAGTTTCTTTACAATGAGTATGCAGATGTTATAACTTCAACAAATGCTGATGGTTTCATATTGAATCCTGCAACACCGTCTGATGAATATGGGAGATTAATTAATCTGGCATCTTTAAAAGGCGTAGAGCCACCGATTTCTATGAATTTTCCGGCATGTGAAAATTTACCTACCCAGCAGGAAACTGCTGAATGTATCGTACAGCAGATTAATAACTCAGGTTATTATCAGAATCCTGCCAATTTTAATCCCGAACCGATTAAACCGATGGACCCTTACCTGATAAGTGGAAGAATATCTGTTCCTGGTGGAGGACAAGGCATAGGATATTTTGAAAAATGGATTGGAGTTGGACCTGAGCAATATTCTTCGGCTGATGGATTCAGAGATGATGAATCAGTCAGTACATTTTTTAATCCTCAGGCTGCTAACCCCGATCTCCCAGACACTTTTGTTATTCAGGGAAACGTAGATACAAAAATGTATGGAATCAATAAAAAATATTACAGCAAAACCAGAACTAATACTTTAAGTGGAAGTCTTGCCGGTGCAGGACTAAGTAATGTTAACTCAAATTTAGTGGGTGATGGAAATATTACTCTTCAGGATTTTATGGATCTTAACGGAGATGGTTATCCTGACGCAGTGTATAAAGATGCAATGCAGACAACAAATGCCACTGGTGGACACCGTCCTATTCATGGACCGTTGGTAAACGCATATATATCTAATACCAACAGTTACATGAATACAACCGGAGCACAATTTTCAACCGGAACAATTGCAGCCGCCGCCGCTGCACTAAAAAACGGGGAAATCATCAGCTCATCATCAGCTTATGATTACATTCCAAGTGATGCAATGCAGAGCGGTACTGAAAGTAATTCATCTTTTTCTGTAAGTGTAAATACAAATTATGATGCCAATGATTCTGGTGAATCCTTCTGGCTTGATATAAACGGCGATGGAATGCCTGACAGAGTTACAGGAGGCGGAACGTCGACAATGAAATTTTATCTTAACTTAGGGAATAATCTGGATGGAGGCCATAGTTTCAATAATGCTGAAACCTATTCTTCAGGCCCGGTCTCATCTTTCGGTTTAGGATTTAATTTTGATTTTTCGGGACTTACATCCCTTCCAGTAAATATTGGCTTATCTGCTTCGTATGCATTAGGATCATCAAAATCTACTTTTGAGGATATTAACGGAGATGGTCTTATAGATATTTTAATTATTGGTTCCAATCAAACCAGCGTTAAATATAATTTAGGGAATAAATTTTCGGCTCCAGTCGTACTGTCAAAAACTGGCGGAGGGATTGATTATAATAATGAAGCCAAGACGTATAGGGGTGGCATTAATATCGGAGGCGGATATTATAAAACGATACCGATTGTGTGGTGGCCATTTTTCCCAATTCCGATTATTTACCTAAAGATTGGAGGTGAAGCAACAGCAAACGTCGGACTTTCAATTGCAGAAGTTGATAAATCATTCAAAGATATGAATGGTGATGGTTTTGCTGATCTTGTGATTTCCCAGAACGACGGATTTGTTGTTAACTATTCTAAAATTGGTAAAACCAATAAATTAAAAAAGGTTATCAGAAATGCGGGTATCATTAACGATATAAGACCTACCAATATTTTTGTTATTGACTACGAGTTTAATAAACCTACTTATCAAGATCCAAATGCCAGATTGGTAATGAAAGAGGTAAATTATTTAAATCCTGATGCTATGTCATCATCCCACCTTGTTTCTACTTCCGGAAAAGATATGGTGACCAGGTTCAGATATATTAATTCAAGATACAATAGAAGAGAGAGAGAATATTTTGGTTTCGAAAAAGTAATCTCTGAGCAAATGAATTCTGCAACGGTATACAGACGTAATGAGGATACATACAATAACAGTAATTATTTCTTAAATGGACTTGTTGTAAGAAGTGAAGTATATAATGGCACGGGATCTAATATGTTGTCGAGGACTATCAATTCGTATACACTGCATAAATTTGTCAATAACAATACTGCAATTGATCTGAGCTCTTTACCAGATACATACGATAATGGAGGTACTGAAGGAAGAAAAATGGCAGCAGTTCTTTTACAGCGCACGAATTCTAGGAATTATGATAATGGCGGTTCGGTAAATACTGATGTGAACTTTACATATAATACCAGGCAACAGTTAAGGAATTATAAATATGTGAGTCCTTCATCCAGTTACAATTCGGAAATAACATATCATACTTTAAATAATAATATACTCAATATACCTAAAGATATAAAAGTTTACAGCGGATCTACCACTTCTACGCTGATGAGACAGCGTGCGTGTAAGGTTAATCAGAATACAGGTGATATTGAGTCAGTTTCGTTATGGCTTAATAGTGGTGATGCGGCTATAAAAAATTATAAATATGATGGTTATGGAAATATTATACAAGTGACAAATCCTCCTAACGCAAATTCACAACAATATGTTTTAACCTACGACTATAATACGGCTCCTTATAAATATCCGGTTAGAGTAGGTGACAGCTTCGGTATTGAATCTTTTGCAGAATATGATCCTAGATTCGATGTGCCTACAAAAACAATTGATACAGGAGGAAATATCACCGAATACTCGTATGATGCCAAAGGTAGGATATCATCAATATTAGCACCTTATGAAAATGGGGTAAGCCCTTATACAGTTAAGTATTCATACGGTTTTTGGGATTCTCTGGGATCCGATAATAATACCTGGACTTTTCCAATGATATACTATGCAAGAACAGAAAATTTTGATCCTCAGAATCCTTCCAATCCTATTGAAACCTTTTCTATAGTAGACGGTTTGGGTCGTACGGTACAGGTAAAAAAAGATATTGAGATCGCTGGGTTGGAAAAAGTTTCAGTTTCGGGAATGACGATGTATGATCCATTGGGCAGAGCAGTCAGACAGTATCATCCTGTAGTTGAAGATAAGGACTCGCCAGTTTTTAGCGGATGTCCAAACTGCAGTATAAATCCTAATCTGGCTTCTTACTACACTTCTACGTCCTATGATGTTTATGATCGTCCTGTAACGGCTTTAGATGAAGATGGCTATGTTACTAATATGAGTTATTTGATTGATAACAGCACATACAAGACGACAATAACTCAGATGCAGAATGCGACTACGCAGCTGCAGTCGGAATCAATAAAAAATGCAGAGGGAAAAACAATCAATACAAGTTCTTACTTCGGAGGCACTGCTATGCAGACCATGTTTACATATAATAATATAGGAGAATTAAAAACCGTAACTGATCCTGAAGGATTAGTTACTTACTATGATTATGATCTGGCAGGAAGAAGAGTATCAGTCAACCATCCTGATCACGGAGTATCAGAATTTATCTATGATAGGGCTAGCAATCTCATACAGGTTAATACTGCGAATGCAGCAGAAATTAAATATGAATATGATCATAGCAGATTAACAGGAGTTGTGTTTCCTGATATTCCGTCAGGTTCTAATCCATCGAATGTAAGGTACAAATATGCAGCTGCAGGTTCAGGTAATAATACTGGCAGAATTATTACTAAAAATGATAATTCCGGAGAAGCTCGTTTTGAATACGGTATGATGGGTGAGGTACTAAGTGAGAATCGTATGATAACAGGCTTTCAGATTCCAACCATGGCTTTCCTGACTAAATTTGAATACGACAGCTGGAACAGGGTGAGAAGTATAGTATATCCTGATGGCGAAACCTTACTCTATGAATATAACTTAGGAGGAAATCTTAAGAGAATGGTCAATAATAAAAATCACGAGTACGTCAAAAATATTGAATATGACCATTATGATCAGAGAACTTCAATTTTATATGGTAATGATACAAGATCGGACTATAACTACCTTCCAACCAGTAGAAATCTGGCAAATCATATATTGAAAGACAATGTTAATAATCAGCTGCTCAATAACTCGTATTCCTATGATTATGTTGATAACATTACATCTGTTAACAATACAGCACCAAAATCACCGAATGATATGGCCGGAGCTTACCAGTATGTCTATCAATATGATCAAATGAACAGACTTTCTTCAGCAAGTGGAGTGCTGACAAGTCCACCGGTAAACTATGCAGTGTCGAATGCATCCTTTAATCTTGATATAACTTATCATCCTTCCGGATCCATTCAGAAAAAACAACAGCAGCATATTCAGGATTCAAACATAAATCCATTGAATAGCTATGAGAATATTTATCATTATACAAGCGGAACTCACAAAGTAGAAGTGATTGAAGATTCTCAGACCGGTAATTCAGAAAGTTTCGTGTATGACGCTAATGGTAATATTATTGAGCACCAGGCTCCGAATAACTCAATCAGGATGTACTGGGATGAAAGTGACAGGTTAAAAGCGTACAGTGCTTCAGACACCGGAGTTTACCAGTATTATGTTTATGATGATAAAGGAGAGAGAACAATCAAGTATGATCTTCAGACAGGCGCACAGCTTTATCAGAATGGAGCTTTGATAGACGGTAATATGATATTAAATGACTATAAGATTTACCCGAACCCGTATATTGTGTTAACCCATGCGTCAATGTATTCTAAACATTATTATGCAGGTTCTCAAAGAGTTGCCAGTCGTCTTCTTGATGGTGCAGATCAGTTTATCCAGCAAAATCGTCAATCCGGTAAGGAAAAGACTACTGATTCAGTCGATTCAGAAGCTGATTTTTACTTATATCTGAAAAAAGCAGGCTTTGATTCTTCTAAACTGGAAAATGAGTATGCTAAAAACCAATCCGCAGTAGCTGATGTATATTATTATCATGGTGATCAGCTTGGTTCTTCAACTTATATAACAAATTCAGCTGCTGAAACTACTCAATTTTTCCTAAATTTACCATTCGGGGAAACCATGGCGGAGCAGATGACAGGTGTCTATGATAATCCTTTTAAGTTTAATGCCAAGGAATTAGATAGTGGGACTGGACTGTATTACTATGGTGCGAGATACTATAATCCAAGGTTGAGTATTTGGAATAGTGTAGATCCTCTTGCAGATAAATATCCGAGTTGGAGTCCATATAATTATACCTTAGATAATCCCATCAATTTAATAGATCCAGACGGAAGGAGTGTATATCCACCAAAAGATGGAATTAATTATCATGTTGATGGTGATGGCATCTTTCGTTGGAACAGTTCTCAAAACGCTTATGAGCATTACGCAAGTTCTGCAGACGACCCAACAATTTCAAATGGATTTCTGGGGTATTATTCAGTGCCAAAATCAACGAATAGTTCAGCAGAAAATTCTAGTATTGATAATGGAGTAGTTGCAACTGGAGATGCTCAAGAAGTAAGCACTAATAGTTCAAGATCCGTCATACCAAGAAGTAAGCAACTAGATAACATTGTTAATAATCCAAAAACATCACCGGGAATGGCTACAGTAAGTGTTCCTATTGCAAGGGCATCTGGGAGCATAGCAAAATCCGTTGCCCGAGCTGGTAGTATTGGACAGGAGCTATGGTGGGGGCCAAAATCACTTGGAACATTCCGTACATCTACAAGAATTGCATCAAATACTGCTAGAGGATTAAATATTTTTGGAAACACTATAGGCGTTTTTGGAGTGGGCTTCACTGGATATCAATTTGGCTCAGGACAAATTACGGGGCAAGAAGCTTTTTGGGACACTGCTTTTGGAATAGGAAGTTTTTGGTGTCCTATGTGTGGAGCAGCTTACTTTTTAGGGAAAACTGTGTTTGAACAGACAACCGGAAGACCACTTTTCGAAAAACCACCAGGCATATCAAATGAAATAACACCTATATTTGGTCAGCCATTTTTATTAAAATAAGTAGAATGAAATTATATAATTACATAGCTTTTTCAATATATTACATATTTAAAAAAACAATCAAGAATGATGATCATTTTATATTGATTTTTAAGACATCAACTGCTTTGACGATTATTTTTTTATTTATACTATATTCGTCCTTCTTTTTTGGCGAATTAATAGGTTATTATAATATTACAATATCTGCATTCTATATATTTGTTACTATAATAATAATCTGGTTGCCAAACTATTTTTATTTAAGGAAAGAAAAATTCTTAAATAGTGATTTTTCTTTTAATTCAAAAAATATTTTTTCTGTCACAGCAGTGGTCCTTGTTGTGGGAGGAATGTTTTACTTGATTGCATGTAAAAATAGGGAAAGACGTTTTGAAAAAATAGGATATTCTCAGAAAATCATCAAGACCCAACAGTTAAAATCATTTGACCAAACGCAGGGTTAATAATCAAAAATAGTCAATGAAATTCTTTTTAATACTGGATCATAACTAATTATAGAAAGTTTATTGAAATTTGTTCCAATAAACTTTTTTTCCCCCGCTCCCGCAAAATTTTAGGTAATTTTCAAAAATTAGTCATGTAGGAATTTGTAAAAATTGCTATTCAAAAAAAGAAAAAAACGGAATTACAAAATTAAAAACAACAATATATCTGTAAAAACTATAATAAAATATTTATAGATTTTTACAGTTACAAAGTTTATAAAAAGTGGTAATGTCGTCAAAAATAGTTGGTGTTTTTGACAAAAATAATTCAGCTAAACTCCCGCTGACTTTGGAGTTAGGAGTGTATGTGCAAAAGCTAAAGGATGGATAGCTTCTAAACTTTGGAAAAATTTTAGTTCTGGTGTAATCTTACCCATCTTAAGTACACTCAAGAGTAAAGTTTTTTGTTAATTTCACATTCTTGCATTCAGCTTAGGCAACATTTAGAATGGATAACCGTCATTACTTTTTAAAGTTTAATGACGGTTATTTATTTTCAATCCCATGTGGAGGCACTTTACTCAGGTTGGAGAACAAAGTAAAAGGTACTTCCTGCTCCGATTTCACTTTCAACTCCGATACTTCCCCCCTGTGCCTCAATAAATTCTTTACAGATGCTGAGCCCTAAACCGGTACCTTCGGTTTTTGTACCCGGAATGCGGAAATAGCGCATGAATATCTTCTTAATGTACTGATTTTCAATACCACGCCCCTTATCTGTCACTGAGAACTTTACACTGCCATCATGTAATTGATCAACCTTTATTTCTACTGCTGACTGTTCATAAGAATACCGTATCGCATTAGAAAGAATATTATTCAAAACCCACGTTGTTTTCTGGGTATCAGCATTGACCACCGAAACATTGGAAGCAATATGTATTACAATTTTGATTTCCCTGTTCTCAGCCGCCGCTTTATTTGATGCAACCACCTCATCAATCATCTGATGAACAGAGGAAGGCTTCATCTTCAACTGTACAACACCGGATTCTAACTGAGTCATATTGAGAAGTTCACCCGTGATTCGCAGCAGACGCTGAGTATCGTCTTTAATTCCTGAAACCAGTCTTTCCTGTTCTTCATTAAGATGGCCTATCCTATCGTTTTCCAAGAGCTGTAGTCCCATCTGGATGGATGATATAGGCGTCTTAAATTCATGCGAAACCGTTCCCATAAAGTGGGTTTTCGCCAAATCAAGCTCTTTGAAAGGAGTAATGTTCCTGAGCATGATGACCTGACCTATAAAACGGCTTTCACTTTCGCCGGTAGGAATGACATTGATCTCTGAAATTTCTTTTTCAAAATAATTTTCTTTTCCGTCAACAAAAATTTTTAATGATTCTGTGAGATTTTTTTCCGCATCCGGATTAATTATTTCACGAATAAGGTCACGGACCAGATCATTAGCTACTGCAACATCCTGAATAAGTTTCCCCACAAAATTCTCTTTTTTCAGACCGGAAATCTTTAAGGCTTCATCATTCACAAAAAGAACTTTCCTGTTTTCGTCAATCCCTATGACGGCATCATGCATGTTGTCTATAAGGGTTTCGATACGCTTTTTACCTTTTAATATCTTATCAATCCGGCTTTCTGAATATTCCTGCAGCTTCTCTGCCATGGTATTAAAAGATCTTGCCAGTTCACTAAATTCACCGCTGCCTTCAAATTGTACCCGCTGTTTATAGTTCTGCTGTGCGATCTGATGAATACTGGACGTCAGTTCACGGATGGGATTTGAAATATTGCCCGGAAGATTGACCATTAAGATAAAAGCGATAAGGAAACATAAAGTTCCGACAATAGAAATGACCGCGATTGCATTCTGTGCCGTTGTATTGGCTATTTCGCTTTTGACCTGAATGGCATTCATATTGAGCTGCATCAATTCTGCAATATCTTTCCGGATGGCCGAATGTAAATTCAAATTCCCTCTATCTTTTTTTAAATCTGAAAAATGGCTGAGTATATTTTCAGTGGCTTCCTTCTCACCATCTTCTGTAATGTTCTGACGCTGAAGGGTAAGATTTTTTTGAAATTCAGATAATGCAAATGGCTCATTACCCAGTTCTTCCAGCGATAAAAGCATATTCCGGGAGTACTGCAGTGTATTGTAATTGGCTACAAGAATATTCTGCGTATCTTTTTTAAGCTGATAAATAAACCATCCACCGAGGGTTGACAGAATAATAATCATAAAAAACAGGAGACCGACACCTGCATTAAGCTTTGTTTTTATTTTCATTACGACAAAATTACTAAATCTACATTCTGTTTTGACAGTCTTTTAAGAAGGGAATTAAAAGTATCTGTCGCCAGGATAATTCTCCAGATATCGAGATGCGGCTTTCCAATACAGACTGTCGTAATCTTCCTCTCTTCGCACTGTTCCATAATGGTCATTGCAATATTTTTGCTTTGAATTTTAATAATTTCTGCACCCAGTTCGGTAGCCAGCCAGAAATTATTAATCAGGTGCCTCTGTTTATTGAGTGCGATTCGGTCTACAGACTCACGGGGAACCTGCACGTAAAGTAAAAACCACTGACTGTTATAATAGCTTGCGAGCCTTGCCGTCTTTCTGATAACGTTTTTGGCTGTCGTTTCATTTGAACTGATGCAGGCAAGAAAGCGTTCTTTCTTCAACGTTTTCCCGGTCATAATTTCCGTCTCCACTTTTCTTGTTACCTGCGAAGCAACTTCTTTTAATGCCAGTTCACGAAGCTGAAGGATATTTTCATTTTTAAAAAAATTGTTCAGTGCAGAAGGTACTTTACTCTGGTCATAGATTTTGCCTTCTTTTAACCTCAGGATCAGTTCATCTGCCGTGAGATCAATATTCACGACCTCATCCGCAGAAGCCAGGACGGTATCGGGAATTCTTTCGGTAACCTCGATTCCTGTCACCGCCTTGACTTCACTGTTTAGACTTTCCAAATGCTGAATATTCACAGCACTGATCACATTAATTCCGGCATCCAGGATCTCAAAAACATCCTGCCATCTTTTTTTATTCTTGCTTCCTTCAATATTGGTGTGAGCGAGTTCATCAATAATCACGATCTCCGGACGCAGAACAGTAATTGCCGGAACATCAAGTTCCTCCAGTTCTTTCCCTTTGTAGAATAATTTTCTTCTGGGGATGATGGGAAGTCCTTCCAGTAAATCATGAGTTCCTTTACGATAATGTGTTTCTACATATCCGATTTTCACATCAATCCCGCTTTGAAGAAGTACGTGAGCTTCCTGCAGCATCCTGTAGGTTTTCCCGACGCCCGCACTCATTCCGATGTAAATTTTCAGTTTACCCCGTTTTGAACTGTTGATCAGATGCAGAAACTCTTCTGCGGATTTTCGTGATTCGTTCATTTCTTTTTATTAAAATGAAATTGCCAGTGCTGTAGTTGCAGTCAGACTGTTTTTATTAAATTCATCGGATCTGTTCATAAAAACAGCATCTTTACTGCTTAAATTCCTGATTTCTGTACGCCACACAAGATTAGGAAAAATCTGGTAATCGGCATTGAACGAATACCCGAAAGTTTTAAAACCGTTTTCTGTACCTGAAGAGATAATAACTCCTTTTTCATCCTGATAATATTCTCCTCTTGCCGTAAGGCTCAGCTTATCCGTTGCATTAAATTTTGCAATTAAAACCGGTGTATACCATATATTATACTGATCACTCTCCTTTTCTTTCTGCTCAGCTCCGATATCAAAACCGGCGGTAACTCCAAGTTTTTTACTGATTTGATAAACCGCATATAAATTATGAAAATACCGCATCTGGCGAATACTGTCGGGTTTATCATTTCCTATAAATGAACTGCTGTTGATCGTCAGTTTTTCATTAGGCTTATAGGTGAGCTGATGTCCGAATGCCGGAGTAGAATTTCCGTCAACCCTTTGAATGCGCTGCCATCCGTTTAACACCATACCGCTTACAAACCATTTACCGCTTTCAGAAGTATAAGAAATTTTGGCACCGGTCTCAAAGTAAGGGGAATTGTCTGCAGCGATACTTCGCGTTAACGTCCAGTTATCTTTTCCAACCGCACTTTCAAAACCTATGTGGGACGGAAAAATCCCTGCGTCGATCCACAGATTATGTTTTTTTGAAATTTTCAGACCGACATTTGCCTCATAGATGTTTTTCATCACTCCCTGCTCTGCAGAATAATTTGCATTCATGTAAGTCCCAACAGCAAGGGCAAGGTTAGCCCGCAGGTTTTCGGTATTGTAACCTGCTTTTACAAATGCCAGATTGACATTCACTTCGTTATTTCTGTTGTGGCTGTACACAAAACCCGGTCGGTTATTATTTTTGGGATTATTAAAATCTGCGGTATAATAAACCTCAGCATACCCGCTTATGGTAAGTGGTTTACTGATTGAATCACTTTGTGCAGATGCCGTAATTCCGCATATAGCCAACAAAGCAAATAGTATTTTTTTCATTTATTTTAAATTAAAAGTAGATAATGATTTAATTTTTACCCAAAGCACTCAAATATTTTTTTTAAAAACGTATTGCTTTAAGCTGTCTGAAGCCAGTATAATGATACAACGGTACTTATACATTGTGTACAATCGCACTTACTTTCCATTTAACCGGTCAAGTGCAATATTCAGTTTCAGGACATTTATTTTTTCAGGACCAAACATTCCCAACAGAGGTTTTTCGGTATGCTGAGCTATAAGATTATTAATTTTAGCCTCATCAATATTTCTTACTTCAGAAATTCTTTTTACCTGAATTTTAGCTGCCTGTACAGAAAAATCAGGATCCAGACCACTTCCGCTTGCGGTTATCAGGTCTGCCGGGATCTCGGATTTCTTGATACCGGGATTTTTCATCAGGATTGTATCAATACGGGCCTGCACCTGTTTCAGATATTCTTCATTGGAAGGTCCTTTGTTGCTTCCTGCCGAACCTGCCGCATTATAATCAACGGCTGAAGGACGGGAATTGAAATATTTTTCACCGGTAAATGACTGTCCGATGTTTGCATAATATGTTTTGCCATTATGCTCAATGATTTCTCCTTTTCCTTTGTTGTCTGATACCTGGGCAATTGCCCAGACTGATGCCGGATAAATCACCGTAAATAGGATGATGCATAAAACGGTAAGTTTAATTGCAGGTAAAATATGTTGTTTCATTTTATAATAATTTAAGTAAAGGCAGACGGCAGGAAGATTTGAGATAGTTAAATAAACGAATAGTAACATGATAATAAATGTCTCTTCCTGCCCTGCCTGTTTGATTTAGAAAAATAAGGAAACGATGATGTCTATGATTTTGATCCCGATAAACGGAATGACTACGCCCCCTAATCCGAAGATAAGCAGATTTCTTCTCAGTAGCGCCGATGCACCGATGGGTTTATAGGCTACTCCTTTCAGCGCAAGCGGAATCAGTATCGGAATAATAATGGCGTTGAAGATGACCGCAGACAGAATTGCACTTTCAGGACTGTGAAGATTCATAATATTAAGCCCCTGCAGGGCAGGAATTGCAGTAATGAACAAGGCCGGGATAATGGCAAAATATTTTGCCACATCATTGGCAATACTGAATGTGGTCAGCGTTCCTCTTGTCATCAGAAGCTGCTTACCAATCTCCACAACTTCGATAAGCTTTGTAGGGTCATTGTCAAGATCAACCATGTTTCCTGCTTCTTTTGCAGCCTGTGTTCCGCTGTTCATGGCAACCCCTACATCTGCCTGGGCTAAAGCGGGAGCATCATTTGTGCCATCACCCATCATCGCAACCAGGCGGCCTTCAGTCTGTTCTTTTTTGATATAGTTCATTTTATCTTCCGGCTTTGCCTCTGCGATAAAATCATCCACCCCTGCTTTTTCGGCAATAAATTTTGCTGTCAGCGGATTGTCACCGGTTACCATTACGGTTTTAATACCCATTTTCCGGAGACGCTCAAACCGTTCACTGATACCGGGTTTGATGATATCCTGCAGTTCGATGACTCCCAAAACCTTTTCATTTTCTGAAACCACCAAAGGAGTTCCGCCGTTCTGAGAAATTTCTTTTACTTTGAGATCTGTTTCCTGCGGAAAAATATTACCTGCCGATTCAGATATTTTTCTGATCGCATCTGTAGCTCCCTTGCGTATACGGGTTCCCTCAAAATCAATCCCTGAACTTCTGGTTTCTGCCGTAAATTTGATGTACTTCGGATTGCTGATCTCATAGCCTGACGGATTAATTCCTGCTAACTCAATGATTGATTTTCCTTCGGGGGTTTCATCTGCCATCGAACTCAGAACAGCTGCTTTGATGAGCTGTTTTTCATCAATCCGGTCTGCCGGGTAAAAACCTGTTGCCTTACGGTTTCCAATGGTAATTGTACCGGTCTTATCCAAAAGCAGAACATCGATGTCTCCTGCCGTTTCCACAGCCCTGCCGCTTTTGGTAATCACATTGGCTCTTAAAGCTCTATCCATTCCTGCTATCCCGATAGCCGACAGCAATCCACCGATTGTTGTGGGAATAAGACAGACAAAAAGTGAGATAAATGAGGCAATCGTAATGGTCACATTAGAATAATCTGCAAATGGCTTTAAGGTGACACAGACAATGATGAAAACCAATGTAAAACCTGCCAGTAAAATAGTTAAGGCAATTTCGTTAGGTGTTTTCTGTCTGGAAGCCCCTTCTACCAAGGCAATCATTTTATCTAAAAAACTTTCGCCCGGCTGGGTGGTGACCTGTACGGTAATTTTATCTGA
The DNA here is from genome assembly GCF_057180465.1 of Chryseobacterium sp. HNCC26DJ238. Lineage (NCBI taxonomy): Bacteria > Pseudomonadati > Bacteroidota > Flavobacteriia > Flavobacteriales > Weeksellaceae > Chryseobacterium > Chryseobacterium sp. HNCC26DJ238. Next base: position 33,633 of record NZ_JBXUGI010000015.1, on the reverse strand, counting down.
CAAAACCTTCGTTCCTCCTGTTACAGAGCTTTTATCACCTCCTGCCTCACGGATGACAGGAGCCGATTCTCCGGTAATCGCACTTTCGTCTATGGTAGCAAGGCCTTCAATGATTTCTCCGTCTGAAGGAATAATATCTCCGGCTTCACAAACAAAAACGTCACCTTTTTGTAGTTTAGATGAAGAAACAGTCTGACCGTTCTGCAGTTTTGCGGGCGTTTCTTCCCTGGTTTTACGGAGACTGTCTGCCTGGGCTTTTCCGCGCGCTTCCGCAATGGCTTCTGCAAAATTCCCAAACAGAACAGTCAACAGAAGAATGATGAATACAGTGAAATTGTAGGCAAAACTTCCCTGGGATTTTTCTCCAGTCAAAGTCCAGACGCTCACAAAAAGCATGACCAATGTACCGAGCCACACGAGAAACATGACGGGATTTTTAAACATCAGTTTAGGATTCAGTTTCACAAAAGACTGTTTCAATGCTTCCTGAACCAATTCTTTTTGAAACAAAGATTTATTTTGAGTCATTTTAATTTCTGTTATTATATTTATTTAATATGTGATATATATTTTTTACCTGTCATATTGAATCGCCAGACCTTCATCCTGGTTTGGGTATTCAATTTAAAAGGATTTCAGTGAAAAATATTCTGCAATCGGTCCCAAAGCCAGTGCCGGGAAGAATGATAATGCTGCTATAATGGCGATTACGGCAAAAGTCATCAGTCCGAAAGTTGAAGTATCGGTTTTCAGGGTTCCCTCCCCTTCCGGAATGTATTTTTTCTGTGCGAGCAATCCTGCAATGGCCACGGGGCCGATAATTGGCAAGAAGCGGCCGAGCAGCAGTACAATTCCTGTAGAGATATTCCAGAAAAGATTATTATCTCCCAGTCCTTCAAAACCACTTCCGTTGTTGGCAGCTGAAGAGGTATATTCGTAGAGGACTTCACTGAAACCATGGAATCCCGGGTTATTGAGGGTTGAGGTTCCTACTTCAGGAAAATAGGCAGCTACAGCAGTTCCTGCCAGAATGAGGAAAGGATGAAAAAGGGCAACGATCATTGCAATTTTCATTTCGCGGGCTTCAATCTTTTTACCCATAAATTCGGGAGTACGGCCCACCATCAGTCCGCTGATGAAGACTGCAAGAATAATATAAATAAATATATTGAGGATTCCTGCTCCATCCCCTCCATAAAATGCATTGACCATCATCGCAAGCATTTCGGTCATTCCTGAAAGCGGCATCGAACTATCGTGCATTGAATTGACAGATCCGGTAGAAATCACCGTGGTAACAATACTCCAGAAACCTGAAGCGGCTGATCCGAAACGGATTTCTTTACCTTCCATCGCACCGAGTGACTGATCAATCCCCATCTGGCTGATAGCAGGGTTACCGTTCATTTCCATCACAACAGTCGGTACGGCCAGCAGGAGAAATCCGACAGTCATAACCCCGAAAATCATACATCCGAATTTCTTTCTGCGGATAAAATAACCAAATGCAAAAACCATTGCCATCGGAATGATGAATTGAGCAAACATCTCAACCATATTGGTAAAGTAGTTCGGATTTTCAAGAGGATGGGCTCCGTTGGCTCCAAAGAATCCTCCGCCGTTAGTCCCGATATGTTTTATCGGAACAAATGCAGCAACGGGCCCTGTGGAAACTTCCACATTTTTGCCTTCCAGGGTGACCATTTTGTCTTTCCCGTTAAAAGTCATCGGCATTCCCTGGAAAACCATCACCGCACCCATCAGTAGAGAAAGAGGCAACAAAATCCTGGTATTGGATTTAAGGAAATACTCATAAAAGTTACCCAGCTTTTCTGTTGATTTTTCACGAAATGCTTTAAACACAACAATTGACGCTGCCATTCCCGTGGCAGCGGAAACAAACTGCAGAAACATCAGCCAGATCTGCCCGAGGTAACTCAGTCCGCTTTCGCCTGAGTAATGCTGTAAATTACAGTTGACCAGGAAAGAAATCGCTGTATTAAAAGCCAGATCAGGTGACATATCAGGATTTCCATCCGGATTCATAGGAAGCCAGCTCATATTCATCAGAACGAGCATACTGATGAAGAACCATAAAAAATTGATGGTTAATAGTGCTGTGAGATGCTGCTTCCAGTTCATTTCATGATTAGGATCAATTCCTGACACTTTGTAGAAAAAATTCTCCAAAGGTTTGAAAACAGAATCGAGAAATGTTTTTTCTCCTGTATAGACTTTTGAAATATACTTTCCAAAAGGCAGTGCCAAAAGCAATGTTATGATGAACATTGCTATAACGCCTAAAATTTCAGTGTTCATAGTTTGTTTAATGAATTAGAGCAAATTCTTTTACGGTAATGATCAGATACATAAAAGCGATGATGAAGCTGATCCAGAAAATAAGGATGCACCATTCTTTCAGCTGATGTATGATTTTACGGTTCATTTGCTGATTAAATTTTTTAAAATTTTTCCGGTTTTACAAGCACATAGCATATATAGATAAATATGGCTACTGATATAAAGAATAGTATGGTCATGTCTAGAATTTTAAATATTGATCTTTTTTTGTTTGTTCAGTGTACACTTGCCGAAAACCATAGGGTATCTCCTGATAAAGAAACTTCCATTGTTGCGGCTTTAAATGTTTACGCAGGCTTCCGAATGATCGTACAAAGAGATTCTCTATAATATATCTGATGTAGGAATTTCCGTTTTTATAAATCCAGTACATTCTTTTAATCGAAACGGTAATATTCTGAACGTTTGCATTTTTCAGGGTACGAACTTTAATGTCATCAACCGCAACCTGTATCACTCCCGGAAAATTATTCTGTTCAGATAATTCTGTGATTTCTTTTCGAACTGATGGGAAAAATACTTTCAGATATTCAACAGCGGTAAGTCTGTTTATTCTGTTCAATATCTTTTTCATTTAAATTCTGTCGAAATAGTCAACAAGACGGTAAAACAGAAGGAATAACAGAACCGCTGTAATAATTAGAGTAATTGTTGTCATTTTTTTACTTGTTTTAATTAACCTGCAGAATCGCTGCGGCGACAAATACACCAAGAAGTACTGCAATATTGATGGTGATTATTTCAAGATTATGCTTTTCCCGGGTGGACTTCAAGAGTTTCCAGTCTCCGGTTTTTCTGATTTTCGATTTCATCTTCTTCAATTTTAGATTCCTGATTTATAGACCTGGCGGAAATAATTATCCTGCAGACCGGGAGACATTTTATCAAAAATCAATTCTTTATATCCCGGCTCACAGCAAAACGTTAGACTGTCTAAAGAGTAAACAAAAATATTTTCTATTGCATTCTTTAGTGCCTGATCCCCTTTGTTATAAAGCTGATTCATCTTAGTGATCGATTTTATCAGAATTTTCTGATCATGATTTTTAATCAGTTTTTTGATCTGTCCGGTAAAAACACTGATTACCATAAATGGTGTTTTGGTTTTGTAGAAATCCTGAAATTCTTCCTGAGATTCAGGAATGATCTTTACGATTTCTCTTACAGCATCTGTATGATTCATTTTTAGATTGTTTTGAGTACGTATGCCAAGATTTATTCCGTCAAAAGAAATAAAACTACAAAACACTGATAAACAATACTTTATTCAACAATTAAAATATTTTAAAACACAAAAAACCCTATCAAAATGATAGGGTCGTTATCAGAATGAAACTGTTTCTATGAAATTTTATATTCTTCTACCTTTCTGTACAGAGTTGCGATGCCGATTTCCAGTAGGCGGGCTGCTTCTGCTTTATTGCCTTTGGTATGATTGAGAACTTTCTGTATCTGCATTTTCTCCGCACTTGCCATAGAAAAGGCTGACATTATTTTTGCCTGTGCAGGATCTCTTTCGCTGTTATAGATTAAAATATCTACCGGAAGGCTGTCAACTTCCAGTTCTGAAGAATCAGTCAGGATCACACTGCGTTCTATCACGTTTCGAAGTTCACGGATATTCCCTTTCCAGTGATGGTTTTTTAATGCTTTCAGATAGTCGGGTGTAACTGAAGTAATATTTTTGCCTGTTTTCTGAGAAAAACTTTTCAGAAAGAAATTGACAAGAAGTTCGATATCGGCTGTCCTTTCCCGTAATGACGGAAGCTTAATCTGAAAAACATTGATCCTGTAGTATAAATCTTCCCGAAAATTTCCTTTTTCGATTTCAGTTTCCAGATCTCTGTTGGTGGCCGCAATGATTCTGACATCGGTTTTGACAGGTTTACTGTCACCCACTTTGAAAAACTCCCCGGATTCCAGGACGCGGAGCAGCTTTGCCTGCAGATCCAAAGGCATTTCACCAATCTCATCCAGAAAGACCGTTCCCTGATCGGCTTCTTCAAAAATACCTTTGCTGTCCTTTAGTGCACCGGTGAAGGCACCTGCTCTGTGCCCGAACAGTTCGTTTTCCAGAAGGTCTTTACCAAAGGCTGAACAGTTGATGGCGACAAAAGTTTTTTTATTTCTTTTTCCGGCGTGATGAATTGCCTGGGCAAAAACCTCTTTGCCGGTACCGGTTTCACCCGTTAAAAGGACTGTTGCATCAGTCACCGCAACCTTTTGAGCGGATAAGATCGCAGAAGAAAACGAATCGGATTTCCCGATAATACTTTTGAAAGACTGTTTGGTATCCAGCTGTTTTTCAAGCTGCAGAACACGTTTATTGAGTGCTACTTTTTCTGCTGCTTTATAAATCAGAGGAAGAATCCGGGTATTATCATCTCCTTTGGTAATATAGTCGAAAGCACCGTTTTTAATGGCAAGAACGCCGTCCGGAATATTTCCGAAAGCTGTTAAAAGGATAATTTCAACGGTGAAAAACTTCTCTTTTACTGTTCTCAAGAATTCTACCCCGTTACCATCAGGCAGTTTCACATCGCAGATAACAATATCAATCTCTGAAGTTTCAAGCTTCTTTAATCCGCTTTTCAGACTGCTTGCTTCAAAGACTTCAAATCCTTCAAGACTGATGATGCGCGCCAGAAGCGTTCTGATTTTCGCCTCGTCATCAATGATTAGTATGGTGTTCAATGTTGTAGATTATAGCGTTCAAAATTAAAATTAAAATTTCATTCAATATCCATTTTCGGGTAACTATCTTTTGGGATTATGACACCCTTCCCTGATAAAAAAGCAGCTTTACAATGCAGAAGTTTTAAAATCAGCGATAAAAATGATTATTTGATGCCTGAAAATAAGGTTTTTACGTAAAATTTCCATTTATTCAGTATCTCTGTTTTGAAAAAAAGAAAAAAATATTACCTTTGCACCAACACAAAAGGGAGATTTGGAATTATTATTAATTTAACTTACAATAAGGTATACAGTATAATATGAATTATATTTACAAGCCTTAAATGCAGAAGTTAAAAGCCGGATACTCCTTGATGACTAAATTTGATATCATGCCGGATTTAAAGATACAGGAAGCAAAATTGCTTTTCAACAAAATCCACTCGAACCCAAAAAGTTACGATTTAAAGATCAATGAAGAAGGGATTACAGGCAGGGATGATAAAATAAGTTTCAGACTCTACAGGAACGGTGAGGGAAGTGCCTTTGAGGTACTGATTGACGGGATAACGTTCACCAATACGACCGGGGAATGGAATAATGGGCTGAATATGCTGACAAGCACAATCAGAAAAATAGAAAAAGAACAACAGAATATAAAACTAGAACAGGCATTAGATAAACTCAAAAAATACCTCTCAGAATAAAGTTTAAATTTTTTAAAAATAAATTTGGCTGGTAAAAAAAAAGTTTATAAATTTGCACTCACATTTGAACGATATGGCAAATCATAAATCAGCTCTTAAAAGAATAAGACAAAACGAAGTTAGAAAAGTTCGTAACAGATACTACCACAAGACTGCTAGAACAGCAATCAAAGGGTTAAGAAATGAAGAGGACAAAACTGCAGCAACAGAACAATTGCCAAAAGTGATCGCTTTATTGGATAAATTAGCTAAGAAAAACATTATCCACAAAAACAAAGCGGCTAACTTAAAAAGTAAATTGACTAAGCACGTTAATAAGTTAGCGTAATTATAGTAGGCCCGTTCGTCTATCGGTTAGGACCTCAGGTTTTCATCCTGGTAAGAGGGGTTCGACTCCCCTACGGGCTACTAAAAAGAATTGAAACTTTTAAAAATTCAAATTACTAACCCGTTATTTATAACGTGATGGTAGATGGCCCGTTCGTCTATCGGTTAGGACCTCAGGTTTTCATCCTGGTAAGAGGGGTTCGACTCCCCTACGGGCTACTAAAAAGAGATTTCAGATTTGAAATCTCTTTTTTTATTAATAACATGGTCAAAAATCATCTTTAAAATTATAATTGATATCTCAAATTGTTGTAATTTTGAAATTCATCAGATGATATGATGTTTTAAAGATGCAGATCCAAAGAAAAACCTTAGCGCAGGAAGTTGCAGAACGATTAATCGATGGTATTTCCAACGATGAATATACGATCGGGGAAAAACTTCCGATCGAACCGGAGTTGATGAATATCTACGGGGTGGGGCGGTCGAGTATCCGGGAAGCCATAAAAATTTTAATCATTAAAGGAATTCTCAATGTACAACAGGGAGTAGGAACTTTTGTCGTTGCTAAAAACGCTCAGGAGTCTTTGGAATCTCAGATGAGCAGAGCAGAAATACAGGAGGTACAGGAAGTCCGGTCGCTTCTTGACTCAAAGATTGCAGGTAAAGCAGCCCTGCAGCGAACTGATGAAGATTTGAAAACAATTAAAAAATATTTAGATCTCAGAGCCCAATATGCACAGGAAAATTCAGCAACAGAATGCTACCAGGCTGACATCAATTTTCATTTAGCTATTGCTGAAGCCTGCGGAAACAATCTTTTAAAGGAAATTTACAAAGTAGCTACAAAGCATATCATGACTTCTTTTGAAATCAGACATCATAATAATACCGACTCATTTAAAATTTCACAAAAAATACACCATGATCTCTATCAATCTATTGAAAACCGCAATGCTGGCAAAGCTTCCGTCATTGCACAAAAAATAGTTGATCAGGTTTACTGAAAAAACTTAATCAAATTCATCAGATGATATGATGAATCATAAAATAATAGTATGGAAAATTTATCTGTCAAAACAATTGACACCACAAAAATTGTTTACCCTATCCTCTTCATGATCAGTTTTTCTCATTTTTTAAATGATCTGATCCAGTCTACTATTCCGTCACTCTATCCTATTTTAAAGGGTGAATTTAGTTTATCGTTTTCACAGATTGGAATTATTACATTAGTATTCCAGCTCACCGCTTCTATTTTACAGCCTTTTGTAGGGATTTACACTGATAAAAAACCTAATCCCAGATCTTTGGCCATTGGTATGGGACTGTCTATGGCAGGATTACTTCTGTTGGCAGCCGCCCATCAATATTATGTCATTCTTATCGCAGTTGCCTTCATTGGGATGGGCTCTTCTATTTTTCATCCCGAAGCTTCAAGAGTCGCTCAGCTGGCATCGGGCGGACAGAAAGGATTGGCTCAGTCTATTTTTCAGGTTGGCGGAAATTCAGGAAGTGCCATAGGACCTTTGCTGGTTGCATTAATTATTCTTCCTTTAGGACAAGGTTATGTAGGACTGTTTGCTATTGCAGCACTTATCGGAATTATTGTTCTGTGGAGAATCGGAAACTGGTATGCAGAAAGATTATCATTGAAAAAATCAGCAAAGCACCCCAGTGACATTATTGAAATACAGCTTTCCCGTAAAAAAGTTCTGTTTTCAGTAATCATTTTATTGGCTCTGGTATTTTCAAAGTATATTTACCTGGCTTCCATGACCAATTATTTTACTTTCTTTCTTATTGATAAATTCCACATTTCGGTACAGGATTCTCAATTATTTTTATTCATGTTTTTAGCAGCAGTTGCTGTCGGTACTATTTTAGGAGGAAAATTAGGAGACCGGTACGGCAGAAAAAAAATCATCTGGATCTCTATCCTTGGAGCAGCACCTTTTACCCTCTGTCTTCCTTACCTTTCTCTATTCTGGACTATTGCTTTTGCTGTTATCATAGGATTAATCATTGCTTCTGCATTTTCCGCAATATTAGTTTACGCCACCGACCTGATGCCCAATAAAATCGGATTGGTCGCAGGATTATTTTTCGGATTTATGTTTGGAATGGGCGGGATCGGTTCTGCCGTTTTAGGAGCAGTTGCAGACGATACCGGCATCGAATATGTTTTCAGGATATGTGCATTTCTACCTCTCATGGGAATTATAACCGCATTCTTACCGAATATCAAAGGACCTAAAAAATAGCCCTCAGTTCCGTATGGATGAGGACTATTACAATCAGCGAACAGAATTTCAGGTTTATGCAGGAATCACAAAACCAGCCTTCTCGCCAAAATTCTGTTTTGCCTGTCTAAATTCCAAAATTAAGAAAAACACTTAAGCGTGACTTTGCTTCAATATCTCCGGCGGCTAAATCAGAAGATACAGGCAACATTACTTCTGTTCCTAAACTAAACTTTTTATATGAAGCTTCAAATCCCAGCTTTCCATAAACTGCACTTCCTGCAGTTTTTGGAAGATCTTCCCTGTATTGGCGGTTACGGTCATACACTTCACCCTGGAAACCGAATTTTGCAGACAGAATGCTTTTGTCATTTCCTGAGATCTGATAAAATCCGGTTGCTGAATAATTCCATTGATTGCCAAACTGATAATGCTTTCTGTTCTCCGTCTTAATGGTGTAATCGGTATTGAGAAGTACAGCCAGTTTATTTTTCTGAAATCTGTAATTTAATACAGCCTGATAATCCCAACTTCCTGTACCCAATTGAAAACTAGGGTTGACTCCGGAAATCCCTTTTTCATCAAACTTTCCCAGCGGAACCTTGACTCCGACTCCACCATTCAACTGGTGAATATTGTCTTTTGACTGCATCAACTGATAAATTCCCATGACGCTAGCATCACCAATTCCGTTGATATTGATGTCCCCCTGCAGGGTTTTCTTTTCATGAAAGTGAAATGGCAGACTCCCGTAAATACTCAATCGTTGAGTCAGGGGAACTCTTGCCCAAAGTTGCAGCGTATTAAAATACTGATCCTGTGTTAAATCATTGACAAATAAATTTTCTTTTGCTTTGTAATGCTGAGCAAAATATTTGAGTCCGATAAACTGAGGGTTAAGTAAAGATTCAAATCCTGATGAACCATTTCCGGCTGCACAACCACATGCATCACAGAAATAAGTATTCTGCATCAGACTATTTATTTCATCATGCGGAATAGATACGCTGTCGTTTGTATTTTTTGCCCGAAGTGAAATAAATAAAAACAGGCTGACCATAAAAATTAACTTCTTCATTCTATTTTTTTTCTGCAAATTTTGGATTGGTAATGAAATTTTTATCACTTAACGTTTTCAGAAAGGCAATGATAGATTGTTTTTCTGAGTCGCTCATTGCAATTCCAATGTGTCCGTTTTGTTTTAACAGTGGATCCAGATTTGCGTGGTTTTCAACATTGTCCGAATAGAAATTCATCACGGCATCGAGTGTATAGAATCTTCCGTCATGCATATACGGTACTGTATATTCAATGTTTCTGAGACTCGGTACCCGGAATTTCATATCATCATTCTCATCTAATGTAACTCTGTATCTTCCGCGGTCTTTGAACTGCATATTATAGTACATCCCTGTATTTCTATAGCTTTCATCAGTAAATAATTCACCGGAATGACAAGCTGAGCATTTATTCTGAAACAGAGCCATCCCCTTCGTTTCTTCAACCGTAAAAGCTGTGATTCCTTTTTTCATTCGATCATATCTGGAGTCAGCTGAAATCATTGTTGCCATAAATTGAGAAATTGCTTTGAGGATTCGGCTTCCTGTAATATCATCATCTCCGAATGCTGCTTTAAACATTTTCTTATAGTTAGAATCAGCATTCAATTTTCCTACAGCTTCAGGAAGTGAACTGTCCATTTCGAAATCAGTGGTAATCGGAACCAGTGATCTTTCATCCAGGTTATGGCTTACTCCATCCCACGTATAGTTTTTGATAAAAGCCATATTCTGAAGGGGTGGTGCATTTCTGATTCCCATTTTATCATTGATTCCATGACTTACCGGATGACCGTGATGGGTAAAAGCGTACTCCTGAATATGACAGAATCCGCAGGAAATCGTATTGTTTCCTGAAAGTCTTCCTTCATAAAATAATTTTTTTCCTAATGCAACCCCATTGACCGTGACAGGATTTCCCGTAACGTCAAATGTCATTTCAGGAAATCCTGAAGGGATTTCTATCTTGTAATCTTCATTTTTTTCCAGTGGTTCTATCACCTCATCAGCACATGACCACATGACGAGCATCGAAAAAAAAGAAATCCAAAGAGGACAGCTAAGCCGGTCTCCCTGGAATTTTGTTATCCTATCAGTCATTATGTACATGATCTACTCTGAACATTTTTGTAAGATTATTCGTAACAATGATCAAATGCTGGTTAGATCCCATCGCCATATTATTGGTGTTATCTAAGGTCAGTGCTGTCTGACCACTTACATATTGATTAAGATCCGCAAGAATATGAACAGATGGTGTAACATCTTTGCTAACTCTGGCTGTTGTTGGCAAATCGAGTGTAATTTCTCTGTAAAGATCAGCTGTTCCATTAGCCGTGGTATTTCCCATATTTCCACAATGATTCATAAACTCAGTATTGGCTGAAGAAGTTCCGTATTTACCTTCTAATTTGGTGAAAATATACCCTGCTGCCCAAGACCAGGCCATGCCTGCCGTTTTTGCCTTCTGCCAGAATAATCCCTGCCCATCCTGCCCTATCAGGTAAGCCGCCTGGTTGATTCCTAAACCTATTCTGATCTTCCTGTAATTGTTTTTAGGAATTTCAGTTAGGTTGAGATAGCTGATTCCTCCGACTGCTTCTGCCTGATCTACAATAAAAGCACCCTGATCAGGATCATTATAATGATATTTAAATTCTCCTCCGTTCTCATCAATTAATGTAATATTGCTGATTACATATTTTAATGTTGAAAACTGAATCTTCTGACCACTGGAAGAAGTTTGGGTGGTCTGGTTTAAGACGATATTTCCTAAATTATTAAACCCATTTTCAAATTTAAGCTGAAGTTTTCCTGAAGATGCACCTGCAGCAACATCTTCATCATCATCGTTAGATGTGCAGGATGAAACAGAAAGTAAAATAAATGCAAAAGAGAATAATGATAAAAATTTGTAAATTTTCATTGTTGATTTTTTTAGTTGAAATTTTAATATAGAAATTTTTCTGAATGAGAATCATTCAGCTATATAACCGCAAAAGAGCGACAGAAACTATTTGCCGATATCAGATAAAATCTTTTAAATATAAAATCACAGAAGTCTTAAGAAAATCCAGGATTATCTATTCTGCATTCTTTTTACATAAAGCAAAACTTAAAATAAATGAGATTTTTATCTGGGAAATGGTTTATTAAGAGCGAACCTTTGCGGTTTATGAAATAAAAATTTAAAAAACCGGTGGTCTGAAAATTGGTTGTAAAAACAGAAAAGAATAGACTGTTTTATAAGAAAAATTGAAATGATAAGGGAGAAAATTTCCTGCTGTACCGACTTTAATCATTTCAGGAAGAATATAGATATCCAGTAATTTCTGTCCTGAATTTTTGGTTTTATGAAAAGGTGAGGAATCAACATCATTTGTTTCAGACAGTTCTCTGGCTAAATAACATTTACCGTTACAGTTGAGTTCAACTTTTTTCCGGTTAATACAGAGTTCCTGGCTGATATACTGATAATTTGCAGCATATTCCACCAACGGGATCAGAGGCCTGAACACCGTAAAAAAAGTGAGAAATATGCTGCAAATCAGATTCAAAGATTATTTTTTGCTTAATGCTTCATCATATCTTCTGCTGATTTCTTTCCAGTTGGTTACGTTCCAGATCGCAGTTAAATAATCAGCTCTTTTGTTTTGATATTTTAGATAATAAGCATGTTCCCAAACATCTATTCCGAAAATTGGAGTACCTTTTTCATCAACAACATCCATTAGCGGATTGTCCTGATTCGGAGTAGAAGAAACGAATAATTTTCCGTTTTTATCAACAGAAAGCCACGCCCAGCCAGAACCGAAACGGTCAGCTCCTGCTTTACTCATTTTCTCTTTAAAGGCATCCATACTTCCAAATGCATCTGTAATTGCTTTTGACAATTTTGCTGAAGGCTGTGTATTTTTCTGTGGTGTCAGAACGGTCCAGAATAATTCGTGATTGTAATGTCCTCCGGCATTATTTCTTACCGCCATCGGTAAAGTTCCTGCTTTTGATAGAATTTGAAACAGAGTCTTTTTTTCCTGGGGAGTTCCTGCAATTGCTTTATTCAGGTTAGCAACATAGGCAGCTGCATGTTTAGAATAGTGGATCTCCATTGTCTGAGCATCGATATTGCCTTCTAATGCATTGTACGCATAAGGTAACGGTGACTGCTTAAACTGTGCAAACGCAAACTGCGCTGCAAAAACTGCAGTGAATGCAGCTACTTTAAAAATTTTCATACGTTTTGTTTATATGGGTTAAACATTTAATTTATTGATGGTCATTGAAAGAAAGAGGTCTTTATATATATTATGACTTCCGGCATTCAACTCCAAATATCCGGCCTTATTTCAATAATTTTTTAATATCTTCAATTAACATTTCTCTGTCCGGATGGAATTTCCCATTTAATCTGGGTACTGTTCCTTCTGCATCCTCGAAATTCAATCCTGAATAATAGAGGATCGGCATATTTTGCTTATTATAACGACATCTGATATTTCCGTCTTTGTCAACCAGAGCAATCATTCCGCTGTGATTGAGGTTTTCACTTTCATCTTCTTTATCACCGACATAGATATCAAACTGATCAGCCAGATTACCAATATATTTTCTGTCCCCAGTCAGAAAATGCCAATTGGGAGATTTCACCCCTATTTTTGCAGCATGATTCTTTAAGAGTTCCGGCGTATCATTTTCCGGATCGATGCTGATGGAAATAATTCCAAAGTCAGGATTATTAACTTCGTCCTCAATAGCTCTCATGTTTGTATTCATTACAGGGCATATCGTCGGACATTTGCTGAAGAAAAACTCTACCAGATAAACTTTTCCAAGCATATCTCTGTTGCTGATCTTATTATTATTCTGATCAGTAAGCTCAAAACCGGGAACTTTCATCACCGTGTAAAGATTACTTCTGAAATAACTCATCCCGAATCCAATACCCAAAAATAATAAAGCGATGATGGCAATCGGAAGAATGATCTTCTTTTTTGCGCTGCTTTCAGTTTTTTTATTTTTGGACATATTTCTCAGGATTTTTTTTGAACTCATCCTTACAGTAGCTACTGCAAAAACCATACGTTTTATTTTTGTAGACTGCAGTGTCTTTCATATCAGGTTCTGTTTTCATGTGACAGATCGGGTCAACATCGTTCGCAAATTTTACTATTTTCACCCCTGACTTTGAAGCCGTATTTTTTGTTTTATGCTTTACTTTAGGTGTTTCCTGCGCACAGGAAGATAATGAAACGGACAGCAAAGCTGTGAATATTATTTTTGTTATCATTAAATATAATTAAAAATGAATGATTAAAATCGATTAAAATTAACTGACTGTAAACTAAATATAATATGAGAATAAGCCAGCTTAGAAAATTAGAAATAATTATCCCTTACTATGCTGCAACCCACTCAACAAAAATTAAATGAACTGGAAAAATTAGTTTACCGAAAAAATTACGCCAGAGGAGGATGAAATATCCTGGAAAAATATTCCGAAGAATGAAAATCACTTCGGTTTGAATCAGTTTTCTCTGACTGAGAATCTGTTATCGAAATGTCTACAAAAGAAAAAATTTCATTTGATAAAAAAACATCAATGCCCGCAATTTTAATGTTTTGATTATTTCCGGACTGATTTTCTGTTTTTGCCAGTTCTTTTTTGACAAAACATTTTCCTTTACAGCCGGAATCAATGATCTTTCTGTTCTCGCAAAGATTTTTCACAATATACTCATAGTTGACTGCATAATTGACCAGTGGCAAAACAGGACGAATTGCAATGGTAAAAATCATGAAAAAGGCAAGCAGAAACTTCAAGTATTGAATCTTTAGTGCAAATATAGTGTACAAATTCTGTTTCCGCATTATTTTATGATGAAAGTCAGTTTTGCGTGGTAAAGATTGTTATACGAAAAAATTTTTCGGTAAAAGTGATGTTAAAAACATCTCATAGAATTATACAGATGTCTGAAAATAAAATTTTTATCGTGAGTTCGGGATAACCATTTCTTAGATAATTGATTTTCAAAACAATGTTGTTTTATCGCAAAGAAAAACAAAGATATACTGATTTTTGAAACGCTTTCAGGTTAAACAATGCCACTTCGTTCATCAAAGTAATACAAGAATCTTGTATTATCTTGATGAGTTTCAAACCTTCGACTATGCTAAATATTTTAAAACCATATGATTCATATTTTTATTTAGCTTTGCGTTTTACAGGGCCTCTTATTAAGTTCCAGCTAAGTCCAAATAAGCTATTCTTACTGTATTAAACGGACTGAAGCCCTTTTGTTACCCCGTTTTAGAATTAAATTCAATGACGACATTCATTTTTTATTTTCTAATCAAATTTCATTCTTTGAATTCTTACTGCATTTAATATAGCTAATAAAGCAACGCCGACGTCAGCAAATACCGCCTCCCACATAGTTGCCAAACCTCCTGCTCCCAGGACAAGAACAATTGCTTTCACTGCAAATGCCAGCGTAATATTCTGCCAGACTATTTTTTTTGTCTGCTTTCCGATATTGATCGCCATTGGAATTTTACCTGGCCGGTCATCCTGAATAACAATATCTGCAGTCTCTATTGTAGCATCACTTCCCAGTCCGCCCATGGCAATTCCTACATCACTTAACGCGACAACGGGTGCATCATTGACTCCATCCCCGACAAAAGCCACTGTTTGATTTTCAGCTTTGATCTCTTTAACTTTATTTACTTTATCCTCAGGAAGCAGATCACCGTAAGCATTTTCTATTCCCAACTGACGGGCTACCGATTGAACTACTGAATTCTTGTCACCACTTAACATGGTTGTTTTCACCCCTAATGATTTTAATCTGTCGATCGTGATTTTTGCATCATGCTTGACAGAATCCGAAATGGTAAGATATCCTACAAACTTTTGTCCGTAAGCAATGGCAATCAAAGTATAAATATCATTTCCCGACTTGAATTCATAATCGATTTTAAACCTGTCCATAAGTTTAAAATTACCTACCAGTAATTCTTTTCCTTCTACTGATGCTTTGAGACCATGCCCAGCAATTTCTTGTACATTTTTCAACTGAATGGAATGATCAATTTCACCCACAAACTGATGAATCGCTGTGGCGACAGGATGGGTACTCTGGCTTTCAAGCGCATTGACCCACTGTAAAATCTGATTCTGAGCAAAGTCCTGAGCAAAATGAACTTCCTGCACTTTGAAAACGCCCTCAGTCATGGTTCCGGTTTTGTCAACCACTACATTCTGAATACTGGCAAGAATATCAAGAAAGTTGCTTCCCTTGATTAAAATACCATTTCTGCTACCTGCTCCGATTCCGCCGAAATATCCTAAGGGAATAGAAATCACCAAAGCACATGGACAGGAGATTACCAGGAAAACCAATGCTTTATACAGCCAGTCTTTAAACTGATAATCGGCAGCAAAAAAGTACGGTAAAAAGGTGATTCCAACAGCAAGGAAAACCACAATGGGAGTATAAATTTTTGCGAATTTTCTGATAAACAATTCTGTAGGTGCTTTCTGGGAGGTCGCATTCTGAACTATTTCCAGGATTTTGCTCAGCTTACTGTCCTGGTAAGCAGCTGTCACTTTTATACGGCTTACTGTATTCAGATTAATCATTCCTGCTAAAACAGTTTCTCCTTCTGTCTTTGTGTCAGGTTTGCTTTCACCTGTCAGTGCAGCAGTATTAAAGGAAGCCTTTTCAGAAATCAGTACTCCGTCCAATCCTAATTTTTCACCTGATTTTAATCGGATGATATCTCCAATATTTACTTTTTCCGCTTTTACAACTTTTGGTTGATCATTTTCGATGACCGTCACCTCGTCCGGACGCTGGTCGAGAAGAGATTTGATATTTGATCTGGCTCTGGTTACCGCTATTGCCTGAAAAACCTCACCTACAGAATAAAAAAGCATTACTGCAACACCTTCCGGATATTCACCGATAGCAAAAGCACCGACTGTAGCAATTCCCATCAGGAAAAACTCTGAAAATACTTCACCGTGAATGATGCTCCCATACGCTTCCTTCAGCACAGGAACTCCCACCGGGATATATGCTGTTAAATACCACACCATACGCACCCATCCCGAAAACCAGTTGTTTTCAATAAAATGATCGAACGAAATCCCTGTTAGAAGCAAAACAAACGATAAAATTGCAGGTAAAAAAAGCTGAACTGTCGATTGATCCTGAATTTCATGAGAGTGGTCATGATCCTGATCTTCATGATTATGTTCTTTTTTTGGTTGTGTACTGCAACAGTCTTCCATAGTAAATTATTTGAAGCAAATGTAATGTTATAGTGGATGCAACACTATTGCAAACCTTCAAGACAATTTTCACAGACACCTTTGGCAAAGAGTCTTATTTCATCAATTCTGAAATCAGTTCTGATATTTTCAGGAAAAGATATCTCTTCTTTGCACGTCGTCTGTTTGCATATTTTGCAGTAAAAATGAAGATGCCGGTCTTTATGGGTATTTTCAGTACATCCATCATTACAAAGCGTGTATTTTGTTGTGTTATTTTCCTGAATACTGTGAACAATGCCTTTCTCTTCGAATGTTTTTAAAGTCCGGTAAATAGTAGTCCGGTCAGCATTCCGGAAATAATTTTCGATCTCTGATAAAGACACTGCAGACTGCTGTGAGCTTAAAAGGTCATAGATCAAAATCCTCATGCTTGTAGGTCTTGTATTTTTATCTGTTAATGTATGTTCGATATCTTTTTTCATGATTTATTGAATTGACCGATTTATTATTTCTTTGATTCGTTAATTTCAGCTTAAAAGAATGCTCGCTTTACCTGTTACTTTTCCAAAATCCTATCAGCTAAGAAGTAGTAAAACTACATCCTCTCTCAAAGTTAATGGTTTAAGATTTACATTATACTGTTTTTCAGTTTTCATTTTATGATTTTTTTCATGATAAACTTAAAACCCTGATGCATTATATCAATCTTAGAGACAAACCTAATAATAAAAAGTTCTGCAATGCTATTGCAAAGTTTAAATATCAGTAGAGCATGCAGTCCCTGCGTCCGGTCGACAGAAATAATTCGACACCTGCTGTAATTTTGCGTAGGAAGCCAATGAATTCTTATGTAGACAACAATAATTTTTTTGCGTAATATACTGTGGACGATCTTACATTAAGTGATTTTAATAAAATTGCTTCTAGCATAATGATTAAAATCAAAAGGTGTAGAAACATTTTTTTTTACCTCATAACGCTTAACAGTATCTCCCGAAATTATATCAATCAGTAAAAAAAACTGAAGATTTACTTAATCAGGCACATTAAAAACAAAAAGGAGTGGCCATACAACGGCTACTCCTTTCCTGAATATTTAATAGAATATTAATATAACCTCTGAATAGAGAGATATATTTCTCTGGTATCATCAGCTGTTGAAGACGTATTTTTATTATCAACAATGGGAAAATAATAAACTCTGTACCATTTATCATCCAATGAAAGATCCATAGTAAGCACTTCCTGGTTAGCCCCTGCACCACTTCCTGTAACTCTTGGTGTTGTCGTTCCCTCCAGATCATTAAATCCTAAGTTATAATAAATACCGTTATCCAATTCTACATAAGCAGAAGGAGCAAGCGAAGTTCCTGATCCTGTAGAAGTACTGGGAGCAAGCAAATAGTTTCCTGCATTGAATCGGTCTACTGTCGTTAAAGCACTGAACCAGATTTTAACCGGAGAAGCAGAGGTATTTACCAATCTCGGATACATAGTTACTGCACCATTTCCCACACTTGAATTTGCATTGAAATAAGCATCAAGCCTTAATTTACCTCCTAAAACAGGAAGATCCGAACGATAAGCACTTAGCCATACTCCTGCGATAGTAGATGGCATGCTGGCTTTGTAGAATACAAGATCACCAGGAGCCAGGCCATCACCCGCACCAATATCTGCGCTACAGGTCTGACCACCAATATTGACAGAAAATGTAGTTACGACGGGACTTGTTACTGTAGGTGTTCCCGATACCGTGTAGCTTAATGTTCCCGAACCTGAATTGAAATTCCCTGCTGACAAAGTAGCTGTAAGACCATTGACTGGACCAATGCTCTGCGCAGGGTAAATCCCACCGTTTCCACCTGTATAAGGAACATTCATTGTTCCTGTGTAAGGAGTTCCGGAAGTATATGTGCTGGGCGAAAGGGTAATCCCGTTGCACGTAATAGTCCCCACTGTTCCGGGAGCAAGCGATCCGTTATTAAAGGTGCGCCATTCTGTTCCATTCCAGAATACATAACCGTTATACACCAATCCTCCGGTTCCTAAATTATAAACCAGCAATCCCGTGGCTGGTGAAGGGATGGTCACCTGATCACTTTGGGAAGTTAATGCTACTTTTGGTCCGAGAAAGCCCTTTTTGCTGCCGGAAGCCAATCCGTCTACATTAATGTCAAGAATTGCAGATGCATTCGGAACAGCAGTTCCAACACCGACACTACCAGAGGCAGTCACAATAAAATCGTTAGCCTGCTGTGCTGCCGTGGGATTTCCTGTATCAACATTGTCTTTAGAACCATCTACATGAAATATTCCCCTTGGATTTGATGTATTGACCCCCACCTGAGAATACCCGGATATAAAAGAGCCAATTGAAACCAGTAAAATAATTTTTTTCATAAATATTTTTTTTAAGATTAATGCTGAAAAGAATAAACTTAATCAATAAGTAACTATTAAATTCAAAACATAAAAAGTGATTTGCAAAATTATTTTTAATTATAACGATAAAAAACATATTAATAAATGATAATAACGAAAATGACTTAACCTTTTATAAAATACTAAATATCAAATAATTAGACAAGTCATTATATGTAAAATAATTTATTTACATCTTTAAAAATTTAAATAATAAAACAAATTTATTGAAAAATGAAAAATTATAAAACAAAATATTTGATAAAAATGTAATATTTATATTTGTTTCATATGATCCTGCAATTTATAAGTATATTCTATATGTAAAAATTATCTGCGATCCTATTAATGACAGCAGATCTGAAGTACATTAAATGGTAGAAAAACTTAAAAGAAAATTTAAGCAACCTTAAAAGGATGTTCTTATTATCATCTTAATTAAATGATTACGAACAGAGAGCAGGGCAAAGACATCTAATTTGTTACCAGTTGTAGAAGTTCTTAAGAACACTAAAGACTAATTCATATATAATAAGATCTGACACATGAAATTTAACTTACTATTCAGTCAATGTACAAATCCCTGTACCATCTTCTCTGCTATTCCCTTCACAAATATCGGAGTTTGAGAGGGTCTTTGCGAGCATTTAATAAGTGTAGCTGCTGATATATTTGAAACCGAAATCTGGTAACATAATAATAAACCATTCGACAGATTGTTCAGCAATGATTTTATTCGGATTACCTGTAAAAATGTTTAAATAAATTCACCTGGGAGTTAATATTACGATATAAAAAAAGCAGTCTAAAAAAGACTGCTTTTTTATTACTATATAGACGACTAATATAACCTTTGAATGGAAAGATATATTTCTCTGGTGTCATCAGCTGTTGAAACTGTATTTTTATTATCAACAATAGGAAAATAGTAAACTCTGTACCATTCATTATCTAATGCAAGATCCATAGTAAGAACTTCCTGATGATTGGTTCCGCCACTGCCTGAGATCCGTGGTGTTGATACTCCTTCTCTATCATTAAATCCCCAATTATAGTAAATCCCATTATCTAAATCTACATAAGCCGAAGGAGAAAGAGAAGTTCCTGAACCTGTAGATGTACTGGGAGCAAGCAAATAATTCCCTGCATTTCTTCTATCTACCGTTGTAATAGCACTAAACCAGATTTTTACAGGAGAAGAAGTGATATTTACCAATCTTGGATACATTGTAACGCCACCCATACCAGGAGACACACTTGAATTACTGCTAAAATAGGCATCAAGTCTTAATTTACCACCTAAAACAGGAAGATCTGACTGGTAAGCACTTAACCATACTCCTGCGGGAGTAGATGGCATGCTGGCTTTATAGAATACAAGCTCACCGGGAGCCAGCCCATCACCTACTCCGATTGTGGCATCACAGGTTTTACCTCCGATATTTAGAGAAAGTATACTTGATAGAGGACTGGTTATTGTGGGTGTTCCTGAAACAGTATAACTCAGGGTTCCCGAGCCTGAATTAAAATTCCCTGCTGACAAAGTAGCTGTAAGACCATTGACTGGACCAATGCTCTGCGCAGGGTAAATCCCACCGTTTCCACCTGTATAAGGAACATTCATTGTTCCTGTGTAAGGAGTTCCGGAAGTATATGTGCTGGGCGAAAGGGTAATCCCGTTGCACGTAATAGTCCCCACTGTTCCGGGAGCAAGCGATCCGTTATTAAAGGTGCGCCATTCTGTTCCATTCCAGAATACATAACCGTTATACACCAATCCTCCGGTTCCTAAATTATAAACCAGCAATCCCGTGGCTGGTGACGGGATGGTCACCTGATCACTTTGGGAAGTTAATGCTACTTTTGGTCCGAGAAAGCCCTTTTTGCTGCCGGAAGCCAGTCCGTCTACATTAATATCAAGAATTGCAGATGCATTCGGAACAGCAGTTCCAACACCGACACTATCAGAGGCAGTCACAATAAAATCGTTAGCCTGCTGTGCTGCCGTGGGATTTCCTGTATCAACATTGTCTTTAGAACCATCTACATGAAATATTCCCCTTGGATTTGATGTATTGACCCCCACCTGAGAATACCCGGATATAAAAGAGCCAATTGAAACCAGTAAAATAATTTTTTTCATAAATAATGTTTTTTTCAAAGTTGGTATTAAAAGTAGAAGTAATTTGTCATTACTAAAAATCACAGTACTTGCTAAACATTAACAAAGTCTGGAAATGAGAATTGCTTATCTATATTAAACTGTACTCCTAAAGAATGCATATCAAGATAAGTTTAAGATGAATTCCAGATTATATTATTATCCTTATTAGAATAAGGCATTATCTATACTCCTAATTAGTATTATTCAGGTAGAAAAATGAGAGTTACTCGAACCCATTAATATAATCGCTGGACAGAAGTATAAACTTCTAATGTATTATCAGCTGTAGAAGAATCTGAGGTAGGACTTCCATTTCCGGTTGTATTTGCACCGGTTGTACGCGGAGTATAGGATTTATTATCAACCCGAAGTACATAATACACTCTATACCATTTATTATCTATTGTAGTAACATCAAAAGTTACCGTTTCATTTGATACCGGAGTGAGATAAACTCCATCATCAAACTGCGCATAATTATTTGGTAAAATTAATAGGTTTGATCCACGTGAATCTCCCGTATGGGTTGACACCTCTGAAACCCAGACTTTAGCTGCCGAAGATGATACATTATAAAGACGTGGATCCATATTGGTAGTTGTTGCCG
Organism: Chryseobacterium sp. HNCC26DJ238; assembly: GCF_057180465.1. NCBI lineage: Bacteria > Pseudomonadati > Bacteroidota > Flavobacteriia > Flavobacteriales > Weeksellaceae > Chryseobacterium > Chryseobacterium sp. HNCC26DJ238. Next base: position 11,787 of record NZ_JBXUGI010000015.1, on the reverse strand, counting down.
TTCCATCAAACACTCTTGGTGCTGTAATATAAGCATCAACTCTAAATATATTATCCAAAACAGGAAGGTTTGGCAGATATTGACTTAAAAGGAATGAAGTAGTCTGACGAGGGATTGAAGAATGATAATATAACAAATCTCCGGGAGCTATTCCATCACCTGATCCTATCGCTGCACTACACGTATGCCCCCCAATATTCAGAGAAAGTGTTGTTGAAATAGGACTTGTCACCGTAGGGGTTCCGGATATCGCATAGCTTAAGGTTCCTGAACCTGAATTAAAATTCCCTGCTGACAAAGTAGCTGTAAGACCATTGACTGGACCAATGCTCTGCGCAGGGTAAATCCCACCGTTTCCACCTGTATAAGGAACATTCATCGTTCCTGTGTAAGGAGTTCCGGAAGTATAAGTGCTGGGAGAAAGGGTAATCCCGTTGCACGTAATAGTCCCCACTGTTCCGGGAGCAAGCGATCCGTTATTAAAGGTGCGCCATTCTGTTCCATTCCAGAATACATAACCATTATACAACATTCCACCCGTTCCTAAATTATAAACCAGCAATCCCGTGGCTGGTGACGGGATGGTCACCTGATCACTTTGGGAAGTTAATGCTACTTTTGGTCCGAGAAAGCCTTTTTTGCTGCCGGAAGCCAATCCGTCTACATTAATATCAAGAATTGCAGATGAATTCGGAAAAGCAGTCCCTATTCCCACATTTCCTAAAGAAGTCACAATAAAATCATTTGACTGCTGTGCTGCTGTGGGGTTTCCTGTATTAACATTGTCTTTAGAGCCATCTACATGAAATGCACCTTTAGGATTGATAGTACCTATCCCTACCTGGGATTGTCCTAAAATAAAATAACCAATTAAAATCAGTAAAATAATTTTTTTCATAAATAATGTTTTTTTAAAATTTTAAATCATATAAATTCATTTTCGGATATTTTTTATAACAAATTACAGTGTAATCTTTATCACTTTTATATTTTTTCAATAATTTTGTTACGTGGATTTATTTCTAAATTTGATAATTTACAGAATCATATTTTTTGATGTTCTGTAAAAATATTGGGTAAAAGATTTTACGTTAAAAATCTTCCGCAAAGATATTTGTAATGATAAATCAAAAAAAGAGCTTAATAAATGAAAATATTTAAAATGATTCAATTCTATATATCGTGTTAAAAATTAAACATTTAAATCAATCATTTTTCTAAAAATCATTTTTTTCTCTGAAATAAAATGCCTCAAAACATCAAATGAACACACAGATAAAAAAATTAAAACAGGAATTATTAGATAAGTATATCATTCTAATGCTTATTATTCTAATAATATATGTTATCATTTATACTTTTTTCATTCCTAATCATGTAATCGCTTATTACCTGTCAGGCGGTGTTGTTTTTATCTTCTACAGTTATATACTTATGAGGAAAAGATTCTCTTTAAATGTGATCCTACACTCGTACCTAATAACAGCACCTCTGTTTAATTTTTATATAATACTCTCCTTCTGGGATATTTCCGTAGCAGGATTCTGCTGGCTTTTGCCCATCCCCCTTGCAGCTTATATCTTTTTCACCAAAAAAGAAGTTGTCCTTTACTCTTTATATACTTTACTGATTATTATCCTTGGATCTATTTTTGCAGAAAACATTTCATTCGATTTCCCGGCGCACAGCCAAAAAGAAGTGATGCTTACAGACACCCTGCTTATTCTATCAAACATATTGGTTATTACTTTGCTCATCTATTATAAGGATAAGATCAAAAAGAAGGAAATACTGCTGGAGCTCGCAAAAAAAGAAAGATTTGTCGAAAAAAGTAAAAAACAGGAATCTCCCGATGACTCAGAAGAAAATGATATTGATATAGAAGGAATCGAAAAGCTATTTTTTAGAATTGAGACATTTATATTAGAAAACAGACCTTACAAAGACGTCAAATTCAATCTTTCTTCATTAAGCGTTGCAATAGGTACCAACAGCAGTTATATTTCTAAAGCAATACGCTATAAAGGATACCCTAATTTTAGTAGCTACCTGAATAGCTACAGGATCAATTATGTAAAAGAACTGTTTACAGAAGTCGACTTTCAAAAAACTACACTCATGTACGTATACAGTGAAGCCGGATTTTCAAATCAGTCAACATTTAATCGGGTTTTCAAACAAATTGAAGGAACCACACCTTCAGAATATCTTCAGAAGAATAAAAAAACTAACGGTGAAAACAGTATCTTTAAATAAATTATTGTCATGAAAGTTCTTATTATCAATGGCCCGAATCTCAATCTTTTAGGAACAAGAGAACCTGAGATATATGGTACAGTTTCTATGGAAAATTATTTAGAAAAATTAAAATCTGAGTTTTCTTTCCACGAGCTGAAATATTACCAGTCAAATATTGAAGGTGAGCTGATTGACCGGATTCAAAAAGATGATTTTGACGCTCTTGTCATCAACCCCGGAGCTTTTACCCACTATTCTTATGCTATTGCTGACTGCTTAAAAAATATCAGCAAACCAAAATTAGAAGTTCATATCAGTAATATTTATAAAAGAGAAGAATTCCGGCAGAAGTCTGTAACCGCAGCCTGTACAGATGCTGTCTTATCAGGATTTGGAATGGAAGGATACCGTCTGGCAATTTTGAGTTTAAGCTAACAGAAAAAATACAGTTTTTTAAAAATAATACCAAACACCTAATGAAATTCTGTATACTCTGTGACGCCTGATCCTGCTATATTTAATTAGTTGTTCATTAGAAAAAAGCCTTATCATTTTGATAAGGCTCTTCACTATTTCTAAATGGTCTGTTCCTGCAATTGAGGACCAGAAGCAATCAGCTTTTTAGCTTCTTCATTACCACAGTACTGATCGAAGTTTTTGATATATTTCGCAGCAAGATCTCTTGCTTTTTCTTCCCATTCTGCAACATTACTGTATGTATCTCTTGGATCTAAAATACCTTCAGAAACATTAGGCAGTGCAGTTGGAATTTCTAAATTCATGATAGGAATAATCGTTTTATCTGCATTTTCGATTGAGCCATCGATGATCGCATCAATGATTGCTCTTGTATCTTTCAGAGAAATCCTATTTCCTGTTCCGTTCCAGCCAGTATTAACCAGGTAAGCTTTTGCTCCATGTTCTTTCATTTTACCAATGAGTGTTTTAGAATACATGGTAGGATGTAAAGTCAGGAATGCTTCGCCAAATGCGGGGGAAAAAGAAGGTTCAGGTTCTGTGATTCCTCTTTCAGTTCCGGCTAATTTCGAAGTATAGCCGCAAAGAAAATGATACTGAGCCTGATTTTCGTCTAAAACAGAAACCGGAGGCAGAACTCCGAAAGCATCTGCCGAAAGATAAACGATCTTACTGGCATGGCCAGCCTTTGAAGGCAAAACAATTTTATTGATATGATATATCGGATAAGAAACTCTCGTATTTTCCGTAATAGATCCATCAGTATAATCTGCAATTCCATCATTCACCACAACATTTTCAAGAAGTGCATCTCTCTTAATTGCTCTGAAAATATCAGGTTCTTTTTGTGATGATAAATCAATTACTTTAGCATAACATCCGCCTTCATAATTAAATACTCCGTTATTATCCCAGCCATGTTCATCATCACCAATCAGATACCTTTTGGGATCTGCTGATAAAGTAGTTTTTCCTGTTCCCGAAAGGCCGAAGAATAACGCTACATCTCCTTCTTCCCCTACATTTGCAGAACAGTGCATTGATGCCATCCCTTTGAGCGGCAAATAATAATTCATCATAGCAAACATTCCCTTTTTCATTTCACCACCATACCATGTTCCACCGATAATCTGCAGTTTTTCAGTAAGGTTGAACATGACAAAATTCTCAGAATTTAATTCCTGCTCTTCCCAATTCGGATTTGTTGTTTTAGAACCGTTAATTACTGTGAAATCCGGTTCGCCATAATTTTCCAGATCAAAGTGAGAAGGACGGATAAACATATTTGTTACAAAATGTGCCTGCCATGCAACTTCAACTATAAATCTAACTTTGAGTCTTGTATCTTCATTTGTACCGCAAAATGTATCGACAACATAGATTTTTTTGGCATCGGAAAGTTGAGTTAAGACTAAATCTTTACAGGATTTAAAAATTTCGGAAGTAGTCGGAAGATTAACTTTGCCATCCCAGAAAATTGTATCTCTTGTAACATCATCCTGAACAATGTACCTGTCTTTAGGTGAACGGCCTGTGAAAACTCCTGTTTTTACAGATACTGCTCCTGATTCTGTAAGTTCAGCTTTTTCAAAACCATGATTTTCGGGTGAAATTTCAGATTGATACAACTCTTCATACGAAGGATTATAACTTAATTCATACTCTCCTTTAATCCCCAATTTTTGTAAATCCCGGATGATTTTAGCGTTTTTCATTGTACTTATATTTTCTTTTTCTTTTTGTTTATTTAACATCAGTCATATTAACTAATTGTTAAACATGGATAAATATAAACATATAAGCGAAAACGACAAATAAAAAATAAGATATATAAAATAATGATTTTCAATTAATTAAATCACCCCAAGTAAAAACAGTTGAGAAACCTTTTCCCCAAAAATAGTCCTTAAAGCCTTCAAATTTTGCACTCATCACAAAATCTCCACCCCAGGCACCTAAACTTTTGACAAAAGTAGGGCAGTCTGCAAAAAATTTGGACTTAACTGTCGGAATTTCAATAAAATCGGAAATATTTTGTTCATGTAATAACATTAAATCGGAAAACTTTTCCAATTCATCACATATTAAAATTTTTCTTGTAAGATCAGAAAACTCATCTACTAATTCTTGAGACTTTATTTTTGATTGATAAAGGTGAATTCCCTGACGACTGTCCTGTTTTTGATTCAGATGAATGAAAATCAAATCGTCTTTGAATCTTGGATTAAAAATAACTTTTTCAAAACAAATGTTTGGCTTGTTCTGGTAAAGTACTGCAGAATTTGATTTTGCAACGGCAATATCATATCCGCTTCCCCCCAAACTGACAGCGTTCAAATGAAAAGGATCAATTGCTGACCATTCGGCAAGATTATTCATCAATGTTGAGCTGCTGCCTAAACCAAAATCAGGTGGAAACTGCAGGTTAGTCTTTAAATGGTAAGTATGTGTATTCTGAAACTGAATTTCAGAAAGACTCTGAATGTTTTTCAGAACTTTGAGAATAAATTCCGCACTTGAAGGGATATTGGTTTCTAAGATCTGCCAGTTTTTATAATTAATGACTGCCTTTAACCATATTTTATTTTGATGATAGGCTTCCCACAAAACAATAGATTTCCCATCTTCATTTTTTTCAAAAAAAAACTCTTGTCCCAGCTTTGTAGGTACAGCCAGAACAAGAGCTCCATCTATAGCGAAATATTCTGAAGTAAGCATCAGCTTTCCCGGTGAATAGATCTCGCCCATAATACGTTATTTTTTTAAATAGCAGAAGCTGATGTAACTCCGCTGTCAATTTTTTTAATTAATCCCTGAAGTGTCTTTCCAGGTCCTACTTCTATAAAGTTAGCGGCACCGTCTTTAATCATATTCTTTACAGACTGCGTCCATTTCACAGGGCCTGTAAGTTGCTTAATCAGATTATTCTTAATCTGATCTGGATCTGTAACAGCTGTTGTAGTAATATTCTGATATACAGGAATAGTCGCTTTTCTGAATTTTGTTTTCTCAATGGCTGCTGCCAGCCTTTCCTGAGCAGGCTGCATTAATGGTGAATGGAAAGCTCCGTTTACCGGCAACAACAATGCTCTCTTTGCTCCTGCTTCTTTTAGTTTTATACAAGCTTCCTCCACCGCTGCTGTTTCACCTGAGATGACAAGCTGCCCAGGACAGTTATAATTGGCAGGTACAACAATACCGCTGATAGCTGCACAGATTTCTTCTACCTTAGCATCTTCGAGCCCTAAGATAGCTGCCATTGAACTTGGATTAGCATCACAGGCTGCCTGCATTGCTTTTGCTCTTTCAGAAACCAATTTTAATCCGTCATCAAAAGATAAAACTCCGTTGGCAACCAAAGCTGAAAATTCTCCCAATGAGTGCCCGGCAACCATCTCAGCCCCAAGACCGTTCACCGCTTTCAAAGCTGCTACAGAGTGGATAAATATAGAGGGCTGGGTAACTTCTGTTTTTTTCAGGTCTTCATCCTCACCATTAAACATAATGGAGATAATATCGAATCCTAAGATTTCATTGGCATACTCCATCAAGTCTTTGATGTCTTTACGGGAATCGTATAATTCTTTTCCCATACCCACAAACTGTGAACCCTGCCCAGGAAATACAAGTGCTTTCATTTATTGATTTAAAAATTTAATATAAAGATATACTTTTAAAAGTAGATTATTTTTTGTTTAAGGAACCAGTCTAATGACTCTGAAACCAGTATTGACGTAAGCTCCGTTGCTTTTAGATTTTATAAATTCAAATTTTGTAGCAAGTTGAGTCTGTACTTTATTCATCTGCTTGAAAATCTCTCCTTTTCTGTTTTCTCTGGTGAGCATATCATTGACAACATCAAAACCAATCACTGCATATTTACCGGGAACTTTGCAGTATTTAGCTTTATAGGCAGCTAAAATTTCTTTTTCAAAATTTCCTTCTGCATTAATTTTTCTATCCATTAAATAGACCAGACTAGCCTGGCTCAGCTCATCTACTTTTTTCTCAAAACTCGGAACAGAATACAGACTGAAAGCCTTCATTCCCTGAACTTCTTTTGAAAGTGAAATCATTTTTCCGGAGAACGCCTCTCCGACACTGTCATTGTCACTTGCCAAAATTGCGATTACCGGAGCTGACTGCCCTGTCATCATATTTTGATCCAGTTGGATTTCAGAAGCAGAATTTACTACACTAACCTGAGCATTTTTGAAAGATTTTTCAAGATTTGATTTCATGTAGCCTGCATTTTCCTTTTTAGAATCTGCAACGATAAAAATTTTCTGATCAGAATACACGGTTTTTACCTCCTCAACAATTTTATCAGCATATGCCTGATCATTAGTTTCAACAATAATTAAATTGCTGTAATTATATAATTCCGGAGAATTGGCAAAGGGTGCCACAACTGGAATTTTCTGTGTTTTTGTAAAATCTAAAAGATCAATTACATTGGACTTAAAGAAAGGGCCTATAATTAAATCTGTATTATTAGGGTTGATCTGTGTCAGAGAACTTTTAAATGAAGCTTCATTTCCTGAGTCAACAATTTTGATATCTAATTTCTGTCCTTTTCCAGCATTTCTTTCAATCGCCAATTTTGCACCTGTAAGAAAGTCCATGGCCATTGCTCGGTATTGAGTTTCATTCGTACTGTATCCGAACGGTAACATCAAAACTACACTGAGTGCATCTCCGTTTTTCTTGATATAAGCTGCATCTAGCTTTTTAATTTTGAGGATCATCCCGGTTTTTAAACCTCTTGATAAATCAGGATTCAATGCAATCAGTTCATCGATTGTGACTCCGAATTTATTAACGATTGAGAATACAGTGTCTCCCTGCTCCACCGTATAGGTCGCATATTCATCCTGACCGGATGAAGAATTTGAAGATAACGACCTGTCGTTTCCGGAATCTATTTTTGTTTTCGAATTATTATTTGACGTTACATTTTCTACAGGGACTGCAACCGGCTGATTCGATGCGATTACAGCGTCACTGCCTCCATATTTTTTAATACTCTCAAGCGGCAATATAATTTCATTGCCAATTTTCATGTTTGCGTCCAATTGAGGATTCAATTTCCTTAAATCTGTTTCAGAAATCCTGTATTGTTTTGTAATTCCGTAAATGGTCTGTTTTGGCTGAAGAATAATTCTTCCGGTTTGTGAAGAACCAATTGCTGTCACGCTTTTTGGAACTGCTGTATTTCCGGCTTTCACATTCAGTACATCACCGATGGCTAACTTACCGTCTTTGAATTTTGGGTTTAGCTTTAACAGTTCATCGATTGTGATACCATATTTTTTTGAAATATTATAAGGATTATCACCTTTTATAACCGTATGTGTTTTCTGTGCAGATATACTCAGAAACATACATAAACCAGATAGTAAAAAAAACCTCTTAATCATTTTCAATATTATAATGTACAAAAATACTTCTTTAAAATTAAATGGCAACAATTATTAGTTTTGATTGTTCCACTTCCATTTCTTCAATAACAGCTTCAAGCCAGGAATAACCGGAATCAGCAAAAAATATACTGAAATTAAAAATTCTCTCCTGCCATGTTTTTGCAGGGTGTACATCTAAAAACAATTTCTCCAGACGCTCCAATAATTCACCCTGTTTTATTTTTTCTGCGTGAAGCAGTCTTTTTTTAAGTCTCGCAAAAGATTTCAGCTGACGCACCTCCTCTGCTTTCACCATATTTCCAAAAGATTTTTCAGTACTTTCAGCTAATGATCCAAGTTCACAAAAATGCTGCCTGATCAGATTCTCCTGCCGTTCCAAAGATTCTAGAACCTTATTGTTATTAAGAATTTTAGTATTGGTTATTTTTGTGAAATTCTGGAAAAAGTCTTCAATTTTTAAATCAAGTTTTTCAATTTTACCTAAAGTTTTCTCTTTAATAAATAACATTGAATTCCTGGGAATTAAAATGGGAAAGGGAATTCTGACTTTAGTAAAATAATCTTTTAATTCCAACCAGTACATGATTTCTGCATTTCCCCCAATATAAGCAAGGTTTGGAAGCACCTTTTCCTGATAAACCGGCCGCATAAGAGCATTGGGACTGAATCTTTCAGGATAATTTTCGAGTTCAGACAAAATTTCTTCCCTGGTGAATTTTTTATCCGTATCAACAATAATATAATTATTCCCGTCGAATTCTATTCTATCACGTGTTTCTGAAAGATAAAACAAATTGATTTCTCTCGGATTGACCTGAACTTTACCATATTTTTCTGTTAAAAAATCAACTTTTTCTCTGGAACTTTTATTTAAGCTGTGGTTAAGCAATTCATCTCTGAATATCTCTTTAACCTCCCTTTTCAACGTTATTGAATCCCCATCCAGAATCAGCAGTCCAAAATCAGAAAAAAGTCTGTTTACAAGCAGCTGAATAGCCTGTGTTAAGGTATTTCCGACTTTATATGCTTCTTTCAGCATCAAAATCAACTCTGTTCCAAAAATAGAATCCCTGAATTCGTTTTCAAATTCAGAAATAAAAAAAGTATCATTAATTCTGATCCTTCCGACAGGCCCACCTGATTTTCCATTAATCTCATAATAACTGCTATCTGTTTTAAAGTGACTGATCTCGGCAAAATCATGATCTTCGGATGCCATCCAATAAACCGGGACAAAATTAAAATCCGGAAATTTTTCTTTAAGCAGAGTGCAGGTTTTTATGGTCTGCAAAATTTTATATACAAAAAAAACAGGCCCTGAAAAAAGATTCAGCTGGTGTCCGGTTGTAATGGTAAAAGTATTGTGTGACTTCAGACTTTTAATATTCTCTTCCTGTTTTGGGGAAAGTTGAATTTTTGAAAGCTGTTCCGTAAAAGTATTATAAATTATTTCTCTCTGACCATTTTCAAAAGCCTTATGTTTCAATTGAATCTGCTGAGCAAAATGATCAAACGAAAAAGTATGATTTTCGAAACCTTCAATCCTGTGATTTAAAAAATCTTTGACCAGTTGAGGTATGCTTTCGATATCGCTGAATAAAATTTTATTGACTGTTTTCAACCTGATTAATTTTAGTTGAATAAATACCATACGATCCCAATATTCAATCTGAAATCATAGACCGGATAATGTGGAAAAGCATAGGCTTTATTATGTGAAAGTGTCGTCCCGATTTGCTGTCCTTCAATAAAAAAGAACATCTTTTTTACTTTAAAATTTACATACAGATCAGCAATTGGCTGTCCTCCGATGGAAAACGAATCAGCTCCGGAAAGAATATATTCGTTAAGTACAGGAAAATATTCTCTTGATGCAAATTTTGAAAAATAATATACTTTGATCCCTGCCTGAAGTTCAGCTGCGTTTTTAAACATTTTTGACTGGAAGAAAAAATTAGCTCTCCCGATAAATGACGGCATTGGTAAAAGATCCTTATTGGTTAAAGCACTCTGAAATTGAACTCTTGTATTCAAATGAAATTTTCTCAGGCTGAAAGTCGCATCACCTCCAATTTGCGAAATATTCAGAGAATTATCGCTTTGACGGGATATAGCACCTGAATCAAAATAGGTATAATTATCTATTCTGAAATAATTGGCAAAAATTTCAGATTTAAACCATTTTAAATTGACGCTGCCTCCTACTTCCGTAATGACCTGATTTTTTGCATCCTGCAGGTAATAGTTAAATCTTCGGTAGACAGAAGAATTTGCAAGATAGTTGAATGAGGGGTAAACACTTTGAAAGTTGAACTTTGCATTGACAAAATAATCTTTTACAGGTTCAAACTTTACGTTATTGGTTGTTTTAAGATAATTTCCAAATTGGTTTCCTTTTGAAATTTCCAGAAATGAGTTTAACTGAAACTTATCAAATAGTTTGACCTGTACATTGCCAACTGCTCCTAATCTGTTTTCTTTCAATTCAGCCGGAACATCTACCGTAGGTAAATTGATTTCATTCAGACCAAATTTAATGATCTGGTAGCGAACTCCAGCATCTAATTTAAACTTTTCATTATCAAAAACCAAGCTTACCGTATTGCTAAGATTATTGGAATATTTTTTTGTTGAGGGACTGAATCCCGTAACAATCTGTGCAGCCGTGGTATACCAGTAATTTTCCAAACCATCCTGAAAATAGTAGTATTTGTTGCCCTGATTTGATAAAGTATGTCTTATTCTGAAAGGGAACTTTTCTGAATTAAAAGGTGTAAACTGGTGGCTTAAATAATACCGCCTGTAAGAATACTGGGAACTTGATGACTCTAAATTCACCTGCGCATTATTTTTATTGCTTATGTTACTTGATCCTGACTGAAACAGATCGTCATCCACGATCCCTCCATTCTCCTGATTATTGACGTTCTGATGAAGATAGTGTGTGAAAATTTCGTAATTCCCGCTTTTAGAAATATAATGTCCTGAAAATAATGTATTATTATTTGCAGCCAAAGAATTCCGGTACATTCCTTCAGAGCGTAATCCGGTATACTCTATCGCAAAATTAAATCTCTTTCCAATATTCTGGGTATAGGTAGATTGCAGTCCTGCACCGTTTCGCATTGCATTATGATAAATAAAAGTCGCAGTGGGAGTCTTAACATCATAATATTTGATTTCATTAACACCTAAAATCACATAAGATTTATTGGAAGGCAACAAAGAAAGGTTTTGCTCGGCATTTACTTCGTACGACAAAGGATTGAATCCCGCACCGATATTGGCAAACTGAACACGCCCGAAATTATCCCGGTTATTGTATTGTGAAAAGACGTTGGTTTTATCAAAACTCATCACGGTATCAAATACTTTTTTCTCAGAAAACTGGTTCTGATACTGATAATCCTGAATAGTCGGTTTAAATATTTTTAAGGAATCTTTAGTTCCGGAATCTATAACCAAGGTGTCTGACAACTTTTTATCCAGTCTGTTTGAGTCTGTCTTGTTGACGATAACCTGAGCTTGGAAGAAGGAGCCAAAGAAAAGTATGATAAGGAGAATATATTTCATTTATTTTTAAGTTACATAAAACCATTTTTCTACTTTGATTTTATAATGCAAAAATAGGAAATAAAAGGAAATAAAA